>JAYVEB010000155.1:0-12714 GCA_043749095.1 Burkholderiales bacterium
GCTTGATCGGGTGGCGCGGAATGGTAGGTTCCGTTCTGCTTGAGCGCATGCAGGCGCAAGGCGACTTTGGCCACATCGAACCGATATTTTTCAGCACCAGCAACGCTGGCGGCGAAGCGCCGCCGCTCGCGAAGAACGAACCCAAACTGCGTGACGCCTTCGACATCGAGGCCTTGAAGCGCTGCGACATCATCGTCACCGCACAAGGCGGCGACTACACGACGGATGTTTATCCACGGCTGCGGGCGTCGGGCTGGAACGGTCACTGGATCGATGCCGCGTCGACGCTTCGGATGAAGAGCGACGCGGTCATCGTGCTCGACCCGGTCAACCTGCCGGTGATCCATAACGCGCTCACCCGTGGCGGGCGCAACTGGATCGGCGGCAACTGCACCGTCAGCTGCATGCTGATGGGCGTGGGAGCGCTGTACAAGGCCGGGCTGGTCGAGTGGATGAGCACGCAGACCTACCAGGCGGCGTCGGGCGGTGGTGCGCAGCACATGCGCGAGCTGCTGACCCAGTTCGGCACGCTGAACGGCGCCGTGCGCGCCCTGCTCGACGACCCGAAGAGCGCCATCCTCGACATCGACCGCGGCCTGCTGGCCAGGCAGCGCGCGCTGACCGAAGCCGACACCGCGCAGTTCGGCGTGCCGCTGGCCGGCTCGCTGATCCCGTGGATCGACAAGGACCTGGGTCTGGAAAAGGGCCGTGATGACGATGGCTTCGGCGTCAGCCGGGAAGAGTGGAAGGGCGGCGCCGAAACCAACAAGATCCTCGGCCAGGGCCGGGGCTTCGACAAGGCAGCCGTGCCGGTCGATGGTTTCTGCGTGCGCGTCGGTGCGATGCGCTGCCACAGCCAGGCGCTGCTGTTCAAGCTCAAGAAAAACGTACCGCTGTCCGATATCGAGCAATTGATCGCGAACGACAACGCCTGGGTCAAGGTGGTGCCGAACAACCGGGAAGACACCGTTCGGCAGTTGACGCCGGTGGCCGTCACCGGCACGCTGGATATCCCGGTCGGTCGTTTGCGCAAGATGGCGATGGGGCCGGAATACCTCGGCGCCTTCACCATTGGCGACCAGTTGTTGTGGGGAGCGGCCGAGCCCTTGCGCCGAATGCTGCGCATCTTGCTCGAGGCCTGAGCGTCGCGAGCGACGGCGCGGCCGTTGTCTCGGTACGACAGCTTGTCGCCTGAGGCCCAGATCAGTGCTGCTGGCGTCTTTGCAGGCGATGGATGAGCTTGTCACCGTATCTGCTTGATGCTATTGTGATTTGTTGAATTTATCTTCGTGATCGTCATCCGTTAACAAGCGGCTGCGATCGTCTGGTGGAGCTGCATGACGGCTCGACCGCCTGGTTGGGAGACGCCTTGAAGAACACGACGCAGCAACTTGGGCGATTCGCTCTGACCAGTGTGGCCCTTGCTGCGCTCTCGCTGGGGTCGGTCGATTCCTGGGCACTCGGGCTGGGCCGACTCGCGGTGCAGTCCGCCTTGGGCGAAACGCTGAGGGCCGAGATCGATGTCACCAGCCTGACACCCGAAGAGTCTGGCAACCTGAAGATCCGCATCGCGCCACCCGAGTCCTATCGCTCGCTCGGCGTTGACTACAACAGCGTTCTGCCAACCACCCAGGCCGCGCTGCTCAAGCGTGTCGATGGCCGCCCCTTCCTGCGTCTGACCAGCGATCGCGTGGTGCAGGAGCCGTTTGTCGATGTGATCCTCGAACTGTCGTGGTCCACCGGCCGGTTGGTGCGTGAATACACCTTGCTGTTCGACCCGTCGGTGGCCCAGGCGCCAGCGGCACCGCCAGCGCCTGCCATGGCCACGGCGCCGATGTTCTCGGCACCAGTGGCTGCAGCACCTGCCGTACCGCGACCACAGCGTCCATCGCCTGCGCCGACCCCAGCACCGGCACCCGCTGCCGACCGTGTCGCCAAGGCGCCGCCACCGCCGTCTTCAACGGCGGGCGCTGGTGGTTCCACGGGTGACACTTACCTGGTACAGCCCGGCGACACGCTGACGCGCATCGCGTCGCGCACCCGACAGGGCACGGTGTCGCTCGACCAGACGTTGGTGTCGCTGTACCGCGGCAACCCGCAGGCCTTCATCGGCGAGAACATGAACCGCCTCAAGGCCGGCGTGCTGCTGAAGGTGCCCACCGCCGAGACTGCAGCGGCAGTCGATCCCACGGAAGCCCGCCAGGTCATTCAGGCGCAAAGCGCCGATTTCGGCAGCTTCCGCCAGCGACTCGCCAGTGCGGTGCCGGCTGCCGCCGCCGAAGCCCCGGCCCGCAAGGATGCCGGCAAGGTGCGCGCCGAGATCGACGACCGCAAGGACACCGCTGCTGCCACGCCCGACAAGCTGACGCTGAGCAAGGGCGCTTCCGCGGCCAAGCCGGGGGCGTCGGAAGTGAAGCTGTCGAAGGAAAAGGAAAAACAGGACACGGCCGTGCGTGTGGCCGAGTTGTCGAAGAGCGTCGAAGAGCTGAAGAAGCTGTCGGGTGCGGCCAATGTGGCGGCGGTTCCTGCCCCGCCGCCTGTTGCCCCTGTGGCTCCGGCACCTGCTCCCATGCCGGTGCCTGAAGTGCCGGTGGCACCTGCGCCCGCGCCCGCTGCGTCCAGCCCCGCCGAGGCGCCGCCTGCGCCAGCAGCGAGTGCAGCTGTCGCGCCGGTGTCGCCGACCAATCCAGCCGTCGCACCGAAGCCTGCCACCGAACCGGCACCCGCCGACGAACCCGGCTTCCTCGATCCCCTGCTCGAAATCAACCCGCTTTATCTGGCTGGTGGCGCGGGCGTGGTGCTGGCCTTGCTGGGCTTCGGTGTCTACCGTGCACGGCGCGCCAAGCTGGACACCGGGGAGACCTCATTCCTCGAAAGCCGTCTGCAGCCTGACTCCTTCTTCGGTTCCAGCGGCGGCCAGCGCATCGACACGCGCGAGGCGGCCGCGGGCGCCCCCTCGTCGATGAGCTATTCGCTGAGCCAGCTCGATGCGATTGGCGATGTCGATCCGGTGGCTGAAGCTGACGTTTATCTGGCCTACGGCCGCGACCTGCAGGCGGAGGAAATCCTCAAGGAAGCGATGCGCAGCAATCCTGAGCGCCTGGCCATCCGAACCAAGCTGCTCGAGGTCTATGCCAAGCGGCGCGATACCAAGGGCTATGAGTTGTTGGCCACACAGCTGTTCTCGTTGACCGGCGGCAAGGGCGAGGATTGGCAGAAGGCCCAGGAACTGGGTCTGGAGATCGATCCTGACAACACGCTGTACCAGCCTGGCGGACTGCCCGAAGCGGCAGCCACCTCGACGGATCCGGCTGCCAAGATGGCCGAGCTGCTGGGCCCGAGCACGATGCCGCAATCGGTGTCGCCGACCTCGTCCAGCTTCGGTGACGTGTTGTCCGAAGAGACGGCGCCGCTGACCACGAAGCCGGTGGCAGATATCGACTTCGACCTCGATCTGAGCGCAGAAGACACCGCGGTGCTGAGCCCGGCGAGCCAGTCGCCGTCGCTCGAATCGTTCGACTTCGACGCCGCCCCGACACCGGCCTCCGCACAGGCCTACTTCCCATCATCCGCGCCGTCACCTGCGGGCAGCAGCCCGGGGACGAAAGCACCGCTCGAATTCGACATGTCGAGTATTTCGCTGGACCTCGACGCGCCAGCCGGGACCTCGGCGGGCAGCGTCGACAGCATGCCGGGAGAGCTGATGGATGACGAGGTCGAGGACGGCCACACCGATCCGCTGGCCCGCAAGCTCGAACTGGCCGAGGAATTCCGCCAGATCGGTGACGCCGAAGGCGCACGTGATCTGCTGCAGGAAGTCGCCGCCAAGGCCGAAGGTGCGCTGAAGGTGAAGGCGCAGAACATGCTGAACGACCTCGGTTGATCGAGCGGGCAACGCATTGCCAGCGGGCGCCTGATCGGCCCGCGCGCCGATGACCCGGCTCGCACTCGGTGTGGCCTACCGCGGCAGCGCCTACTGCGGCTGGCAGCGTCAGGCCAACGACGACACGGTGCAGGCCCGCGTCGAGCAGGCGCTGTCGCAATTCGCCGCGGTGCCGGTCACGGTCACCTGTGCCGGCCGCACCGACACCGGTGTGCACGCGATCAACCAGGTCATCCACATCGACGCACCGGTTGATCGGGAAGATGCGTCCTGGGTGCGCGGAACCAACCGTTACCTGCCGGCCGATGTGGCGATCCAATGGTGCCAGCCGGTCGACGGCAGCTTCCACGCACGCTTTGGCGCCATCGGTCGTCGCTACAGCTTCCTGCTGCTGGAGTCGCCGGTGCGACCGGCGCTCGAAGCCAGACGGGTCGGCTGGACGTTTCGCGCGCTCGATGGCGATGCGATGCGGCAGGCGGCGCAGCTGCTGGTCGGCGAGCACGATTTCTCTGCGTTCCGCTCGTCGCAATGCCAGGCCGCCTCGCCGATTAAGCAGATGCGCTCGATCGACATCAGCCGCCGCGGCGCCTACTGGCGCATTGACTTCCACGCCAGTGCCTTCCTGCACCACATGGTGCGCAACATCGTCGGCTGCCTGGTGGCGGTCGGCAACGGCAGCCGCCCAGCGGCGTGGATGAGCGAGGTGCTGGCCGCGCGCGACCGCGATCGGGCCGCGCCGACCTTCTCGCCGGACGGCCTGTATTTCATTGGTCCTGAATACGAGGCGAAGTACGCCATTCCCACAAGGCCACCCGCTGCCGACTGGTTGCCCTGACACTTGCGGCATGACTGCACGCACCCGCATCAAGATCTGTGGCCTGACCCGGGAGCAGGACGTCGACGCCGCCGTCGAGGCCGGTGCGGACGCAATCGGCTTCGTGCTCTACGCCAAGAGCCCGCGCCATGTCGACGTGCCACGTGCCGCCGCGCTGGCTCGCCGTCTGCCGGCCTTCGTGACGCCGGTCGGACTGTTCGTCAATGCCGACTCCGGGCTGATCGCGCAGGCCGTCGGCGCGATGCCCACGCTGCTGCTGCAGTTCCACGGCGACGAAACGCCGTCCGACTGTCGGGCGCCGGGTCGGCCCTATCTGCGGGCGGCACGGATGGCACCCGGGTTCGATTTGCTAAAATTTGTTGTTGTTCACCCCGATGCGCAGGCCGTCCTTCTAGACGCCCATGTCGATGGCTACGGTGGTGCTGGAAAGGTCTTCGATTGGTCGCTGATTCCGCAAGACGTGCCCCGTCCCCTCGTTTTGTCTGGTGGGTTGCATGCCGAAAATGTGATCGAAGGGATTCTTCGGGTGCGGCCCTGGGCCGTTGATGTCAGCTCCGGCGTGGAGCTTGCCAAAGGCGTCAAGGACGCCGCGGCCATGCGCCGGTTCTGCGAGCAGGTGCGAGAGGCCGATGCCCGCATCGCCGCGAATGCAACCTGAAGAGTGACCACGATGCTTGCCACCCCCTTCGATTACCAGCAGCCCGACGCCACCGGGCATTTCGGCCCGTACGGCGGCACTTTTGTCGCCGAAACACTGATCCACGCGCTCGACGAGTTGAAGGAGGCCTACGCCGTGGCGCAGGCCGATCCGGCCTTCGTGGCCGAATTCCGCAGCGAACTGGCGCACTTCGTCGGCCGGCCCAGCCCGATCTACCACGCTGCGCGCATCAGCCGCGAACTGGGCGGCGCGCAGATCTACCTGAAGCGCGAAGACCTGAACCACACCGGCGCGCACAAGATCAACAACACCATCGGCCAGGCGATGCTCGCGCGGCGCATGGGCAAGCCGCGGGTGATCGCAGAAACGGGTGCCGGCCAGCACGGTGTGGCAACCGCCACCATTTGCGCACGCTACGGCCTCGAATGCGTGGTCTACATGGGCAGCGAAGACGTCAAGCGCCAGTCGCCCAATGTCTACCGGATGAACCTGCTGGGGGCCACCGTGGTGCCGGTCGAGTCGGGCAGCAAGACGCTGAAGGACGCGCTCAACGAAGCGCTACGCGACTGGGTCACCAACGTCGAGAACACCTTCTACATCATCGGCACCGTCGCCGGCCCGCACCCGTATCCGATGATGGTGCGCGACTTCCAGCGCGTCATCGGCGATGAGTGCTTGGTACAGATGCCCGAGATGATCGGTGGCCAGCCTGATGCGGTGATCGCCTGTGTCGGCGGCGGCAGCAACGCGATGGGCATCTTCTATCCATACATCGCGCACACCGGCACGCGGCTGATCGGCGTCGAGGCGGCAGGCCTCGGCATCGAGACCGGTCGCCACGCGGCCTCGCTGTCGGCCGGCTCGCCCGGCGTTCTGCACGGCAACCGCACCTACCTGCTGCAAGACGCCAACGGCCAGATCATCGAAACGCATTCGGTGTCTGCCGGTCTCGACTACCCCGGCGTCGGCCCGGAGCATGCCTACCTGAAGGACATCGGCCGCGCCGAATACGTCGGCGTCACCGACGACGAGGCGATGGCCGCCTTCCATGTGCTGTGCCGCACCGAAGGCATCATCCCGGCGCTCGAATCCAGCCATGCGCTCGCCTATGCGATGAAGCTCGCGCCGACGATGCGCCAAGACCAGAGCCTCTTGGTGAACCTGTCCGGCCGCGGTGACAAGGACATCGGCACCGTGGCCGACCTGTCGGGCGCGAACTTCTACTGCCGGCCTTCTTGCCGTGGTGAGACGGTGAAGAGCGGTGCCACGCCAGTCAAGGGTCCGGAAACCATGAAAGCCAAAGCACCGTGAAAGCCCAGAGATGAGCCGCATCGCAGCCACCTTCGAGGCACTGCAGCGCGATCGGCGCAAGGCCCTGATCCCGTTCATCCACGCCGGCGACCCGCACGCCGAGAGCACGGTGGACATCCTGTGCGCGATGGCCGACGCCGGTGCCGATGTGATCGAACTTGGGGTGCCGTTTTCCGATCCGATGGCCGACGGCCCGGTGATCCAGAAGGCTGCCGAGCGCGCACTCGCCAAGGGCATCGGCATGCCGCAGGTGCTCGACTATGTGCGGCGCTTCCGCGAACGCAACAGCACCACGCCGGTCGTGTTGATGGGTTACGCGAACCCGGTCGAGCGCTACGGTGTTGACCGCTTCGTGGCCGATGCCAAGGCCGCCGGTGTCGATGGCGTGCTGGTGGTCGATTACCCACCGGAAGAGTGCGAGGCCTTCGCCCGCACGCTGCACAGCCACCAGCTGGACCCGATCTTTCTGCTGGCGCCGACCTCGACCGTGCAACGCATGAAGGACGTCGGCCGCATCGCCAGTGGCTATGTGTACTACGTGTCGCTGAAGGGTGTGACCGGTGCCGGCCACCTGGACATCGGCGCGGTCGCCGACATGCTGCCGCGCATCCGCGAGCATGTGCACGTGCCGGTCGGTGTCGGTTTCGGCATCCGCGATGCCGTGTCGGCGAAGGCAGTGGCTGCGGTGTCCGATGCGGTGGTGATCGGCTCGGCGCTGGTACAAATGCTGGAACACGAAAGCCCCGACCAAGCGCCCGTGGTGGCCGGTCGATTCATTGCCGAGATCCGAACCGCTCTCGACACCCTGACAGGAGAACGCCCATGAGCTGGCTCGAAAAACTGTTGCCGTCGAAGATCCAACCGACGGACCCCAGCGAACGCCGCTCGGTGCCTGAAGGCTTGTGGGTCAAGTGCCCCTCGTGCGAGACGGTGCTCTACAAGACCGACCTCGAGCAGAACATCAACGTCTGCCCGAAATGCACGCACCACCACCGCATCGGCGCGCGGACGCGGCTCGATGCCTTCCTCGACCCCGAAGGCCGCTATGAGATCGGCCAGGAGGTGGTGCCGGTCGATGCGCTGAAGTTCAAGGACAGCAAGAAATACCCCGAGCGGCTGAAGGAAGCGCTCGAAGCCACCGGCGAGACCGACGCGCTGGTGGTGATCGGTGGCGCGATCCACAGCATTCCGGTGGTGGCGGCCTGCTTCGAATTCCAGTTCATGGGCGGCTCGATGGGCTCGGTGGTCGGCGAACGGTTCGTGCGTGGCGTCGAGACCGCCGTCGAGCAGAAGACGCCGTTCATCAGCTTCACCGCCACCGGTGGCGCCCGCATGCAGGAAGGGCTGCTGAGCCTGATGCAGATGGCCAAGACCAACGCCGCGTTGACGCGCCTCGCGAAGGCGAAGCTGCCGTACATCAGCGTGCTGGCCGACCCGACGATGGGTGGTGTTTCAGCGAGCTTCGCCTTCATGGGCGACGTGGTCATCGCAGAGCCGAAGGCGCTGATCGGCTTTGCCGGCCCGCGCGTGATCGAGAACACCGTGCGCGAGAAGCTGCCCGAGGGCTTCCAGCGCGCCGAGTTCCTGTTGCACACCGGCGCTGTCGACATGATCGTCGACCGCCGAGAGCTGCGCAGCTCGATCGCCAAGATGATCGCGATGCTGCAGCGCCAGAGCGCCGACGCGATCGCCTGAGGCCGTGGGGCTCGCGCCTCACCGTGAACCGTTGCCCCCACTTCCCATCACGCTGGCCGGCTGGCTGTCCCGCTGCGAACAGCTGCACCCGAAGGAAATCGACATGGGCTTGCACCGTGTCGAGCAGGTGCGTGCGCGACTTGACCTGACCTTTGATGTGCCGGTGATCGCGGTCGCCGGCACCAATGGCAAGGGCTCGACCTGCGCAATGCTCGAATCGATCGCGCTGCGTGCCGGTTACCGCGTCGGTCTCTACTCGAAGCCGCACCTGGTGCATTTCGAGGAGCGCTGCCGCGTCAACGGCGAGATGGCGACCGAGGCGGAGTTGCTCGTTCATTTCGATGCGGTCGAGCGCTCGCGCGGCGACATCGGGCTGACCTATTTCGAATTCACGACGCTCGCGATCGCGCGGCTGTTGTCGCGCTCCCCGCTCGATCTGGTGATCCTCGAAGTCGGCCTCGGCGGCCGGCTCGACGCGGTCAATGTCTTCGACGCCGACTGTGCGGTGATCACCAGCATCGACCTCGACCACATGGAATACCTCGGCAACGACCGCGAGTCGATCGGGCGCGAGAAGGCCGGCATCATGCGTGCCGGCCGGCCGGTGATCGTCAGCGACCCGGTGCCGCCGCAAAGCGTCATCGCACACGCCCGCGAGCTGGGTGCCGACCTTAGGCGCTTCGGCATTGATTTCAACCACTCCGGCGATGCGCAGCAGTGGGCCTGGGCCGGGCGCACCAAGCGCTACAACGGCCTGGCCTACCCGGGCTTGCGCGGCGCCAACCAGTTGATCAACGCGTCGGGCGCGCTCGCTGCGTTCGAGGCCTTGGGCGACCGCTTGCCGATCACCGCGCAGGCCGTGCGTCAGGGCTTCGCGATGCTCGAATTGCCCGGACGCTTTCAGATCGTGCCGGGCCAGCCGACGCTGGTGCTGGACGTCGCGCACAACCCGCATGCGGTCGCCGCGCTGGCGCAGAACCTCGACCGCATGGGTTTCCATCCGCGCACCCACGCGGTGTTCGGCGCGATGCGCGACAAGGACCTGAGCGCGATCTTCCAGCGCATGGCGCCGCTCGTCGATTCGTGGTGCTTCACCGACTTGCCGACCCCGCGCGCAGCGACGGCCTTGCAGCTGCAGGCGCTGTTCGAATCGCTGGCGCCGACCTTGAAGAAACCCGGTGTGGAAGCGGTCGCGGTGTCGATGCACGGCGACCCGCAGACCGCGCTGCAGCACGCGCTGGAGCGTGCCGACCCGACCGATAGAATCGTGGTTTTCGGGTCGTTCCTCAGCGTGGGCGGCGTCCTCCAATACGGCTTGCCCCGGCTGGGCAGCTCGCACAGCGTCTGACCCCTTCCGAACTGATGGCACTGCCCGATTTCCTCAAGCGCCAACCCGCCGACGATGCAGTATCCGGCAGCGGCGCACGGCCCCTGGGCTCGGTCGATGCGGTCGAGAAAGTGCGCGCCCGCACCCGCCAGCGACTGATCGGCGCGGTGGTGTTGCTGACGCTGGGCGTGATCGGCTTTCCGCTGTTGTTCGAATCGCAGCCGCGGCCGATTCCCGTGGACATCCCGATCGAGATCCCGAAGCCCGACGGCTCGCCCGCGCTGTCGTTGCCTGCGCCGCGTGCCGATGCAGCGAATGCGTCGTCGCAGACGGCCTCGGAGTCCACCGTGGCCTCAGGCGTTGTGACCCGCGACGCGCCGGCCGAGCCGATGCCCGCCGCGGAGACGGTGGTGGCATCGGCACCCTCAACACCAGCATCAGCGCCAGTGGCAACTGCCAGTGCCAAGCCGGATGTGCCTGCTGCGGCGGTTGCGACGGTCGCTGTCGCTGCAACGGCCAAAGTCGCTGCGGCAGTGAAACCCCCAGCGACCGCCGATCCTGTCGCCTCGGTCGCGTCATCGACCAAAGCCGCATCTGCCGCCGATGGTGTCGCCCGCTTCGTCGTGCAGGTGGGCGCGTTCGCCGATCCGGCGTCGGCGCGCGAGGTTCGCCTGAAGATGGAAAAGCTGGGCATGAAGACCTACACCCAGGTCGCCGAGACCGCCACCGGCAGGCGCATCCGCGTGCGCCTGGGGCCGTTTGCAACCCGCGCCGAGGCCGACAAGGCGCAGACGCGATCGAAAGAGGCAGGCATCGCGGCGGTGGTGCTGACGCTTTGAGGCCAGACCCGGCACGGCTGCGCTCATCGGCAGCCCTTACCGGGCCCGATGACCTGGCCCGATGACCGGATCGTGGAACGCGGCCGACCTCGCAATGCTGGCCGTGCTGCTGGTGTCGATGGCGGTGGGCGCCTGGCACGGTCTGGCCTTCGAGCTGATGTCGCTGCTGGGCTGGTTCGCCGCGTACCTGGCGGCGCAGTGGTTCAATGCGGCCGTCGCGCCCTACGTGCCGATCGGTACACCCGGCTCGCCGCTGAACCATGCGGCGGCTTTTGCGCTGACCTTCATCGCGGCGCTGATCGCCTGGGGGCTGCTCGGCCGGCTGTTGAAAATGCTGATACACGCCACACCTTTGAGTGGCGTTGATCGTCTGCTGGGTGCCGCTTTCGGTGCCTTGCGCGGTGGGGTGTTGCTGCTGGCCGCGGCGGCGGTGGTGACGCGCACGCCGTGGGTCGACACGCCGACCTGGCAGCAATCCACCGGTGCTGCGTGGCTGAAAGTCGTGATCACCGGGCTGAAACCACCCCTGCCGGCTCGCCTCGCTGATCGACTTCGGATCTGAGGGGCCCTGACCCCCGACAATCGGGGTGCAGTCGAATCGGCCTCGGGCCGCCAAGCAGTTTGAATCGGGAGTGTTTTCATGTGCGGCATCGTCGGGGTGATCTCAAAGGCACCGGTCAACCAGCTGATCTATGACGCCTTGCTGCTGCTGCAGCATCGCGGTCAGGACGCCGCAGGCATCGTCACGATGCAGGACTCGCGCTGCTTCATGCACAAGGCGCGCGGCATGGTGCGCGACGTGTTCCGCACGCGCAACATGCGCGCGCTGCCAGGCACGGTCGGGCTGGGTCAGGTGCGTTACCCGACCGCCGGCAACGCCTACAGCGAGGAAGAGGCGCAGCCCTTTTACGTCAACGCACCGTTCGGCATCGTGCTGGTGCACAACGGCAACCTCACCAATGCGCAGGCGTTGAAGCACGAGCTGGCGACCATCGATCGCCGCCACATCAACACCGACAGCGACACCGAGGTGTTGATCAACGTGCTGGCCCATGAGCTGGCCTCCGCAGCACGCGACCTGCCGCTGTCACCCGAGATCGTCTTCAAGGCGGTGGCGGCGGTGCACAAGCGCATCAAGGGCTCGTATGCGGTGGTGGCGCTGATCGCAGGATTCGGCCTGCTGGCGTTTCGCGACCCGTTCGGCATCCGCCCGCTGTGTTTCGGTGAAGGCGACACGCCTGACGGCCGGCAGGTGATGGTGGCCAGCGAGTCGGTGGCACTCGAAGGCACCGGGCATGTGATGACGCGCGACGTGGCGCCCGGCGAGGCGATCTTCATCACCTCGGAGGGGCAGGTCCACGCGCAGCAGTGCGCGGAAAACCCGAGCCTGCACCCCTGCATGTTCGAGTACGTGTATCTGGCGCGGCCCGACTCGATCATGGACGGCATCTCGGTCTACCAGGCGCGGCTGAACATGGGCGAAACACTGGCGCAGCGTCTGATCTCGACGATGCCGCCGAGCGAGATCGACGTGGTGATCCCGATCCCCGAATCGAGTCGGCCCTCGGCGATGCAGCTGGCGCAGAAGATCGGCAAGCCGTACCGCGAAGGCTTCGTGAAAAATCGCTATGTAGGGCGGACGTTCATCATGCCGGGGCAGGGCGTGCGCAAGAAATCGGTGCGCCAGAAGCTCAATGCGATCGGCGTCGAGTTCAAGGACCGCAATGTGCTGCTGGTCGACGACTCGATCGTGCGCGGCACCACCAGCAAGGAGATCGTGCAGATGGCGCGCGAGGCCGGCGCGCGCCGGGTCTACCTGGCCTCGGCCGCGCCGCCGGTGCGCTTCCCCAATGTGTATGGCATCGACATGCCCACCCGCGAAGAGCTGATTGCCCACAACCGCACGCAAGAAGAAATTCGTCAGTTCATCGGCGCCGACGCGCTGATCTACCAGGATGTCGAGACCATGAAGCGCGTGGTCGGCGCACTGAACCCGGCAATCGTCGGCTTCGAGGCCAGCTGCTTCGACGGCCAGTACATCACCGGCGACATCAGCCTGGCCGACTTCGAGGCCATCCAAACCCAGCGCACCGAAGCCCGCAAGGACGAGGGCGACAGCAACGACCGCAGCCGCTTGACGCTGCAGAGCCGAGACGACGCATGAGC
>JAYVEB010000156.1:0-4032 GCA_043749095.1 Burkholderiales bacterium
CGTCGGCGCTCCTCAACGCCACCTCAACCTGCTCGCGACGAAATCTGCTGACACTCTGAGCCACTGATGACTGTGGACCGAATGTGGCGGCGATGAAGCTCGACAGCGATGACTTCGAACTCTTCGGCATGCTCCGGCAATTCGAACAGGAGGGCACTGCGCTGGATGCGCGCTGGCGCACGCTGCTGGCCGAAGCCCACCCCGATCGTTTCGCCAGCGATGGCGCGCAGGCGCAGCGCCTGGCGATGCAGTGGTCGGTGCGCATCAACGAAGCGCACCGGCGCCTGAAGGACCCGCTGGCCCGAGCCGCCTACCTCTGCGAGCTGCACGGCGCGCCGATCCATGCCGAAGACAACACCGCGATGCCCGGCTCTTTCCTGATGCAGCAGATGGAATGGCGCGAGTCGCTCGACGAGGCTTCGACGCTGGCCGAGGTCGAGGCTCTGGCGTTAGCAGTGGCTGCCCATCGCAACCGCGCGCTCGGCGAACTGCGCCTGCTGCTCGACGACCAACACGACCACGCCGCGGCCGCGCAGCAGGTCAGAGCCCTGATGTTCGTGGAGCGCTTTGCCAGCGACGTCGATCACCGGCTGGAAGCGCTGGAACAATAGCCTCATGGCACTCCTTCAAATCTCTGAACCCGGCGGTGCGCCGGACCCGCACCAGCGCCGCATCGCGGTCGGCATCGACCTCGGCACCACGCATTCGCTGGTCGCGTCAGTGCGCAACGGTGTCGCCGAATGTCTGCCCGATGTTGCCGGCCGCGTGATCCTGCCGTCTGCCGTGCGCTACCTGCCGAACGGCCGCCGCCAGATCGGTGCCGACGCGCTGGCTGAAGCCGCGACCGATCCGCACAACACGCTGGTCTCCGTCAAGCGCTTCATGGGCCGCGGCCTGTCTGACATCGCCGACCGCGCCAAGCTGCCGTATGACTTCGTCGAGGCGCCGGGCATGCTGCAGATCCGCACCGTCGATGGCGTCAAATCGCCGGTCGAGGTGTCGGCTGAAATCCTCGCCACGCTGCGCCAGCGCGCTGAAGACACTTTCGACGACGAGCTGTTCGGCGCCGTGATCACCGTGCCGGCGTACTTCGACGACGCGCAGCGTCAGGCCACGAAAGACGCCGCGCAGCTCGCAGGCATCAACGTGCTGCGGTTGATCAACGAACCAACGGCGGCCGCGATCGCCTACGGCCTGGAGAACGGCTCCGAAGGCCTGTACGCGGTCTACGACCTGGGCGGCGGCACCTTCGACATCTCGCTGCTGCGCCTGAGCGCCGGCGTGTTCGAAGTGGTGGCCACTGGCGGCGACTCGGCGCTGGGCGGCGACGATTTCGACCATGCGCTGGCCGACTCGGCCTTGGCGCAGGCCGGGCTGTCGGCCGAGTCGGCGCAGGACAAGCGCGCGGTGCTGGTCGCGGCGCGGGCGGCCAAAGAGAAGCTGTCGTCGGCAGACCATGCGACGTTGGCATGCCCGATTTCTGGCAGCAACAGCGCCCCGACCGAGCTCTCGGTGCGCGTCACCCGCGATCAGTTCGACGTGATTACGCACGACCTGGTCTCGCGCACCGTGACTGTGCTGCGCAAGGTGCTGCGTGACGCGAAGACCGACAAGTCGGCAGTGCAGGGCGTCGTGATGGTCGGTGGTTCGACCCGCATGCCAGCGGTGCAGGCCGCCGTGGCCGATTTTTTCGGCACCGCGCCGCTGAACAACCTGAACCCCGACGAGGTCGTCGCCCTCGGCGCGGCGCTGCATGCCAACACGCTGGCCGGCAATGCCGGTGCCGAAGAGATGCTGCTGCTCGACGTGATCCCGCTGTCTCTCGGTCTGGAGACGATGGGCGGGCTGGTCGAACGCATCATCCCGCGCAACAGCTCGATCCCGACTGCGCGCGCGCAGGACTTCACCACCTTCAAGGATGGCCAGACCGCGCTCGCCATCCATGTGGTGCAGGGCGAACGTGAACTGGTCAGCGACTGCCGCTCGCTCGCGCGCTTCGAGCTGCGCGGCATTCCGCCGATGGTGGCAGGCGCCGCACGCATCCGCGTCAGCTTCACCGTCGATGCCGACGGCATGCTCAGCGTGGCCGCGCGCGAGGAGGGCTCGGGCGTCGAGTCGTCGATCGCGGTGAAGCCCAGCTACGGCCTGGCCGACGAGGACATCGCCCGCATGCTCAGCGAGAGCTTCACCACCGCCGAGGTCGACATGAAAGAGCGCGCGCTGCGCGAGTCGCGCGTCGAGGCCGAGCGGATGACGCTGGCCACGCGTGCGGCGCTGGCCGCTGATGGCGACCTGCTGAACGCGCAAGACATCGCGGCGATCGAAGCGATGCTGGGCAAGCTGGAAACCGCCCGCCAGGGCAGTGACCACCACGCGATCGACGATGCCGTCGAAGCGCTGGCGCAGAGCACCGAAGCCTTCGCCGCCGAGCGGATGAACCGCGGCATCCGCAAGGCGCTGGCCGGGCGTCGCGTCACCGAGGTCTGATCAGGAACCCGCATGCCCGTCATCAAGATACTGCCGCACGCCGAGTACTGCCCGCAGGGCACCGAGATCACCGCATCGGCCGGCACCTCGATCTGCGAAGCGCTACTGGAAAACGGCATCGAGATCGAGCACGCCTGTGAGATGAGCTGCGCCTGCACCACCTGCCATGTGGTGGTGCGGCAAGGCTTCGCGCCGCTGGGCGAGATAGACGAAACCGAAGAAGACCTGCTCGACCGCGCCTGGGGCCTGGAGCCCAATTCACGGCTGTCGTGTCAGGCCATCCTGTCGCAGCAGGACGTGACGATCGAAATTCCGAAGTACACGATCAATCACGCCAAGGAACAGCACTGAAGGGCGGCATCAGGCCGCCTGCCGCTCCACATGCCCGTGCCGCGTGTACAGGAAGTCCAGCACTTCCTTGCGGTAGTTCACATAGCGGGTGTCGGCGGCCAACTCGACCCGGTTGCGAGGGCGGGGCAGCAGCACGCTGACGATCTCGCCGATGGTGGCGGCCGGCCCGTTGGTCATCATCACGATGCGGTCGGACAGCAGCACGGCTTCGTCGACATCGTGCGTCACCATCACCACCGTGCTCTGGGTGCGATGCACGATCTTCAGCAGCTCGTCCTGCAGCTTGGCGCGGGTCAGCGCATCGAGGGCGCCGAAGGGCTCGTCCATCAGCAGTACCTTGGGCTCCATCGCCAGCGCGCGGGCGATGCCAACACGCTGCTTCATGCCGCCGGAGATTTCATGCGGCCGCTTGTTCACCGCATGGCCCATGTCGACCAGCTCAAGGGCGGCCAGCGTGCGCGCATCGAGCTGCGCTTTCGACTCGGTGGCGCCGAACACCCGCTCGACGCCCAGGTGCACGTTCTGGAAGCAGGTCAGCCACGGCAGCAGCGAATGGTTCTGGAACACCACCGCGCGTTCGGGGCTCGGTGAGGCGATCTCGCGGTTGTCGCAGAAGAGCGCGCCCGAGCTTGGCAGCGTCAGCCCGGCGATCAGGTTCAGCAGCGTCGATTTGCCGCAGCCCGAATGGCCGATCAGCGTGACGAACTCGCCCTTGGCCACGCTCAGGTTGATCTCGCGCAGCGCGTGAAAGCTGCCCTTCTTGGTGTGGAACGTCATTTCGGCGTTTTCCACGAGGATGAAGTTGTTCATGGTCGGTGTGCCTCTTGAAGGTGGGGGCTCAGACGTCGTCGTAGCTGAAGCGCTTGGCGATGGCCACCAGCGCGGTTTCGAGCAGCAGCCCCACGATCCCGATCACGAAGATCGCGATGATGATGTGCTTCACGTTGAGGTTGTTCCACTCGTCCCAGACCCAGAAGCCGATGCCTACGCCACCGGTCAGCATCTCCGCCGCGACGATCACCAGCCACGCCGTGCCCACCGAAAGGCGCACGCCGGTCAACATGTACGGCAGCACCGCGGGGAACAGGATCTTGGTGATGACCTTCCACTCGGACAGGTTCAGCACCCGCGCCACGTTGAGGTAGTCCACCGGCACCCGCTGCACGCCCACCGCGGTGTTGACCACCAGCGGCC
>JAYVEB010000157.1:0-4025 GCA_043749095.1 Burkholderiales bacterium
GATTTCCAGAAGCGCAGCAGCCTGATCGAGGTCAGCGAGGCGGGCGCGCAGCAGCTCGGCGTCGTCGCGGCCGAGCTGGCCTATGGCGAAGGCCTACAAGCGCATGCGCAGGCGGCCGAGATGCGGCTGAAGCGCTGACGCGGTGCTGCTGTCGAGCCACACGCCATGTCCCGCCTGACGACCGACGCCGTGATCCAGCGCCACATCCGCAGCGATGTGCGCGCGATGCACGCCTATGCGGTGCAGGCGAGCGACGGCCTGGTCAAGCTCGACGCGATGGAGAACCCGTTTCGCCTGCCCGAGCCGCTGCGTGCCGCGCTGGGCGCCCGCCTGGCCGAGGTGGCGATCAACCGCTACCCCGGCAGCCGCAACGACGACCTGCGCCGCGCGCTGGCGCAGCACGCCGGCCTGCCCGCAGCCTTCGACCTGATCCTCGGCAACGGGTCCGACGAATTGATCTCGATGCTGAGCCTGGCCTGCGCGAACCCCGGCGCCAGTGTTGTCGCGCCGGTGCCGGGCTTCGTGATGTACGACGTGTCGGCGCGGCTGCAGGGCCTGAGTTCGATCAGTGTGCCGCTGAAGGCCGACTTCGAACTCGACGAGGCCGCGATGCTCACCGCGATGGCCGAGCACCAGCCGGCCATCGTCTACATCGCCTACCCGAACAACCCGACCGCCAACCTGTTCGACGACGCGATCATCGAACGACTGATCGAGGCGGCGCCGGGGCTGGTCGTGATCGACGAGGCCTACCAGCCGTTCGCCTCGCGCAGCTACATCGACCGCGTGGCGCGCCACGGCCATGTGCTGATCATGCGCACGCTGAGGAAGTTCGGCCTGGCGGGTGTGCGGCTGGGCTACCTGATGGGGCCCAAGGCGCTGATCGCCGAGATCGACAAGGTGCGCCCGCCGTACAACGTCAGCGTGCTGAACTGCGAGACGGCGCTGTTCGCTTTGGAGCATGCCGATGAGTTCGACCGCCAGGCCGCGCTGCTGCGCAGCGAACGCGCTCGGCTGATGTCCGCCTTGCGAGAACTGCCTGGTGTGCATCCCTATCCGAGTGAAGCCAACATGATCCTGACGCGTGTGCCCGATGCGGGCGCGCTGTTTGCTGCGCTGAAGCTTCGAGGCGTGTTGGTCAAGAATGTGTCGAACCTGCACCCACTGCTGGCCGACTGCCTGCGTCTGACGGTGGGCACGCCGGACGAAAATAATCTCTTGATGTCCGCCTTGACCTCTGCCCTGGAAGCGAGCCCGCGATGAGTTCAACCACGACCGCCCCGGCCACGCCGCACCGCCTGGCGGAGGTGACGCGTCACACTGCCGAAACGCAGATCCGCGTGGCCGTCGATATCGACGGCAGCGGCGTGTCGAAGCTGGCAACCGGCATCGGCTTCTTCGACCACATGCTCGACCAGATTGCGCGCCACGGCCTGATCGACCTGGACATCGAAGCGAAGGGCGATCTGCACATCGATGGGCACCACACCGTCGAAGACATCGGCATCACGCTCGGGCAGGCGGTGGCGAAAGCGGTGGGCGACAAGCGCGGACTGCGCCGCTACGGCCACGCCTATGTGCCGCTCGACGAGGCGCTGTCGCGGGTCGTGATCGATTTTTCCGGCCGTCCCGGTCTGCACATGCGTGTCGATTTCAAGAGCGGCATGATCGGCGCGCTCGACACGCAGCTGGTCTACGAGTTCTTCCAGGGCTTCGTCAACCACGCCAACGTGAGCTTGCACATCGACAATCTGCACGGCGACAACGCGCACCACCAGTGCGAGACGATCTTCAAGGCGTTTGCCCGGGCGATGCGCATGGCTTTGGAAATCGACCCGCGCATGGGCAATGTGATCCCGTCGACCAAAGGTAGTTTGTGAAGGTGACGCCGTGAGTCGAGTGGTTGCTGTCGTCGACTACGGCATGGGCAACCTGCGCTCGGTGTCGCAAGCGGTGATGCATGTCGCGCAGGGCTCCGGCTTCGAGGTGAAGGTGACATCCGACCCCGACGTCGTCTACGCCGCAGAGCGGGTGGTGCTGCCCGGCCAAGGCGCGATGCCCGACTGCATGCGTGAGTTGCGCGAGTCAGGGCTGAACGATGCGCTGCTTGATGCGGCTGCGCGCAAGCCGCTGCTGGGTGTGTGCGTCGGCATGCAGATGCTGCTGTCACGCAGCGAGGAAGGCCCGCCCGGCGTGGGCACGCCCGGGCTGTCGCTGATCCCGGGCGAGGTGATCCGCTTCCAGCTCGATGGCCAGCTGCAGCCTGACGGCAGCCGCTACAAGGTGCCGCAGATGGGCTGGAATCAGGTCATGCAGGCCCGGCGGCACCCACTGTGGGCGAACGTGCCGGACGGCGCGAGCTTCTATTTCGTACACAGTTTCTATGCGCGACCGGCCGATTTGCGGCACAGCCTGGGCGAAACGGATTACGGACAGCGCTTTACCTGCGCGCTGGGACGGGATAATATTTTCGCGACACAGTTCCACCCGGAGAAGAGCGCGACCCACGGGCTGACCGTGTATCGCAACTTCCTCCAGTGGAATCCCTGATAGCCGCGACACGCTGCGGCGGCCTCGGCTTCGTTGTACCTCCCTGGCCCTTATTCCTTCAACTGTTTGTTCCGGTCATGTTGCTCATTCCTGCGATCGATCTCAAAGACGGCAAATGTGTGCGCCTCAAGCAAGGTGACATGAGCAACTCGACAACCTTCGGTGAAGACCCCGCGGCAATGGCGCGGCGTTGGGTCGACGCCGGTGCGCGGCGCCTGCACCTGGTCGATCTGAACGGGGCATTCGCCGGCAAGCCGGTCAACGAGGTGGCGATCAAGGCCATCCTCGCCGAAGTCGGCGACGAGATACCGGTGCAACTGGGCGGTGGCATCCGCGACCTCGACACCATCGAGCGCTACCTCGACGACGGGCTGAGCTTCATCATCATCGGTACCGCCGCGGTGAAGAACCCCGGTTTCCTGCGCGATGCCTGCAGCGCATTCGGCGGCCACATCATCGTCGGCCTCGATGCCAAAGAAGGCAAGGTCGCCACAGACGGCTGGAGCAAGCTGACCGGCCACGAGGTCATCGACTTGGCGAAGAAGTTCGAGGACTACGGCGTCGAAGGCGTGATCTACACCGACATCGGCCGCGACGGCATGCTGTCGGGCATCAACATCGAGGCGACAGTGAAGCTGGCGCAAGCGCTGACAATTCCTGTCATTGCCTCCGGTGGGTTGAGCGACCTGGCCGACATCGACCGGCTGTGCGCGGTCGAATTCGAAGGCATCGACGGGGTCATCTGCGGGCGAGCCA
This sequence comes from Burkholderiales bacterium, assembly GCA_043749095.1. Taxonomy (GTDB): domain Bacteria; phylum Pseudomonadota; class Gammaproteobacteria; order Burkholderiales; family Burkholderiaceae_C; genus PBB1. The sequence continues at coordinate 3,307 of JAYVEB010000157.1, forward strand.
TCTACACCGGCGACCTCGATTTCGCTGCCGCGCAGGCGCGTGCCGACGAGCTGAACGGGAACTGACCCGCGCTACTCCTATCTCTCCCCAACGCCCTGCGATGGCAGCCGGCGAACCCAGATGCTTTCCAAGCGAATCATTCCCTGCCTCGATGTGACTGGCGGTCGCGTCGTCAAAGGCGTCAATTTCGTCGATTTGCGTGATGCCGGTGATCCGGTGGAGATCGCTGCGCGCTACAACGAGCAGGGTGCCGACGAGCTGACCTTCCTCGACATCACCGCCACCAGCGACGGCCGCGACCTGATCCTGCACATCATCGAGGCGGTCGCCTCGCAGGTGTTCATTCCGTTGACCGTCGGCGGCGGCGTGCGCACAGTTGAAGATGTGCGGCGCCTGCTCAACGCCGGCGCCGACAAGGTCAGCTTCAATTCAGCGGCGGTGGCGAATCCGCAGATCATTCGCGATGCGTCCCAACGTTACGGGGCGCAGTGCATCGTGGTCGCGATCGACGCGAAGCGCCGTGCTGGCGACGACCTCGCCGCGCGCGGCCACGGCTGGGACGTCTACACCCACGGCGGGCGCAAGAACACCGGCCTGGATGCGGTCGATTGGGCGGCGCAGATGGCCGAACGCGGCGCTGGTGAAATCCTGCTGACCAGCATGGACCGCGATGGCACCAAATCCGGGTTCGACCTGGAACTGACGCGCGCGGTCAGCGA
>JAYVEB010000158.1:0-12682 GCA_043749095.1 Burkholderiales bacterium
GGGATCGTCGGTGGTGCGACCGTCCCACGCGATCTGGGTGACGCTGGCGATGTCGGGTCGGAATTGCCGCAGCGCCTTCAACCACACCGAGGCGCGCACCACGAAGATGCCGCTGTTCCAGTAGTAACGGCCGTCGGCGACATAACGTTGCGCGGTCGGCAGGTCGGGTTTCTCGATGAATTCGGCGACGCGCTGCGCGGTGTTGGCGTCGTCGTTGTCAGCGTGCGTGCAACGCAGATAGCCGAAGCCGGTTTCTGGCCCTGTCGGTGCAATGCCCAGCGTCACGATGGCGCCCTGCGCCGCGGCCCGCACTGCGCCTCGCAGCGCCAGCGTGAACGCCGCTTCGTCGACGTAAGCGTGGTCGGCGGCCGTCACCACCAGCACCGGGTCGGCGCCGCCTGTGCTGGCCTGCAACGCGGCCAGCGTCATCGCGGGCGCGGTGTTGCGCCCCATCGGCTCCAGCAGCACGGTGGCCGGCGGCAGCTTCAGTTCGCGCAACTGATCGAGCACCAGAAAGCGGTGCTCTTCGTTGCCGACGATCAGCGGTGCGGCCACCGTGATGTCAGTGGCGGCCAAGGTGGTGAGCCGCTGTGCGGCCTGCTGGAACAGGCTCTGGTTGCCTCGCAGCACCAGGAACTGCTTCGGGTACTGGGCGCGAGACAGCGGCCACAGCCGCGTGCCGCTGCCGCCGGCCATGATGACGGGGTGAACCTGAATGGGGGTTGTGGTCATGGTGTTCAGGGGTTGGCTGCGACGAATTCCGCATAGGCGCTGCGCAGCCCATCGACCAGCGCGGTACGCGCTGTCCAGCCGGTGCGGGCCAGCAGCCCCACATCCATCAGCTTGCGCGGCGTGCCATCAGGCTTGTCCCGGTCGTAGACGATCCGGCCCGTGAAGCCAGTGGTCTGGCGCACCAGTTCGGCCAGTTCGGCGATGGCCACGTCGTGCCCCACACCGATGTTGACCAGCGGCGGCTCGAAGCGGCCTGTCGCGGTCTCATCGCTGCCCAGCAGCGCCTGGTAGCGCTGATCGCTGAGCTTCATCAGGTAGACGCAGGCATCGGCCATGTCGTCGCTGTAGAGGAACTCGCGGCGCGGCGTACCCGTTCCCCACACGGTGACCGAGGCTTCGCCGCGCTCTGCTGCTTCGTGGAACTTGCGCAGCAGCGCCGGGATGACGTGGCTGTGGGTCGGGTGGTAGTTGTCGCCCGGGCCGTACAGGTTGGTCGGCATCGCGGCCAGATACTGCGTGCCGTACTGGCGGTTGTAGCTCCAGCACATTTCGATGCCGGCGATCTTGGCCAGCGCATAGGGGCGGTTGGTGGGTTCGAGCGGGCCGGTCAGCAGGTCGACTTCGCGCATCGGCTGCGGTGCCAGCTTGGGGTAGATGCAGCTCGAGCCCAGGAACAACAGGCGTTTGACGCCGCTCAGGTAGGCCGAATGGATCACATTGGCCTGAATCACGAGGTTGTCGCGGATGAACTCCGCCGGGAAGCTGTTGTTGGCGACGATGCCGCCGACCTTGGCCGCAGCGAGGAAGACGTAATCAGGCTTGTCCGCGTCGAAAAAGGCTCGAGTGGCGCGTTCATCGGTCAGGTCGAGCTCGGCATGGGTGCGGGTGAGCAGGTGCTGGTAGCCGGCCGCCTGCAGGTTGCGCACGATGGCCGAACCCACCAGGCCGCGGTGGCCGGCCACGTAGATTTTGGCGTCGGGGTGCATCGCTCCCTGCTTACTCGTTGTAGTCGTAGGCCTGGAAGCCGGCGAGCTTGACGAGGCTGTCGCGCCGCGCGGCGCTGTAGTCGCACTCGACCATTTCCTTGACGAGTTCGGGCAGCGTGATCTTCGGCACCCAGCCGAGCTTTTGCTTGGCCTTGCTCGGGTCGCCGAGCAGGGTTTCGACTTCGGTCGGGCGGTAGTAGCGCGGATCGACCTTGACGATCACTTCGCCAACCCGGCACTTGGCTTTGATCTCGCCGCCGACGGGCTCGACCTGGGTGACGGTGCCGATCTCTTGATCGCCTTCGCCGCTGAACACCAGCGTGATGCCCAGTTCCTTGGCCGCAAACTCGACGAACTGCCGAACGCTGTACTGCACGCCGGTGGCGATGACGAAATCTTCAGGGTGCGATTGCTGCAGCATCAGCCACTGCATCTCGACATAGTCTTTTGCGTGGCCCCAGTCACGCAGCGCACTCAGGTTGCCGAGGTACAGGCAATCCTGCAGCCCGAGTGCGATGCGGGCGATGGCCCGCGTGATCTTGCGGGTGACGAAGGTCTCACCGCGCAGCGGGCTTTCGTGATTGAACAGCACGCCGTTGCAAGCGTACAGGCCATAAGCCTCGCGGTAGTTGACGGTGATCCAGTAGGCGTAGAGCTTGGCCACCGCATACGGGCTGCGCGGGTAGAACGGGGTGGTTTCCTTTTGCGGAATCTCCTGCACCAGGCCGTAGAGCTCGGAGGTCGACGCTTGATAGAAGCGAGTCTTCTTCTCAAGCCCCAAGATGCGGATGGCTTCCAGGATTCGCAGCGTGCCGATTCCGTCGGCATTGGCGGTGTATTCGGGGGTCTCAAAACTGACCGCGACATGGCTCATCGCCGCCAGGTTGTAGATCTCGTCAGGTTGCACCTGCTGGATGATGCGGATCAGGTTGGTGCTGTCGGTCAGGTCACCGTAGTGCAGCTTGAAGCGCTGATGGTCGACATGCGGATCCTGGTACAGGTGATCGATGCGGTCGGTGTTGAACAGGCTGCTGCGGCGCTTGATGCCATGGACTTCATAGCCTTTGCCCAGCAGCAGTTCTGCGAGGTAAGCCCCGTCCTGTCCGGTGACGCCGGTGATGAGGGCGACTTTGGTCATGGTTGTTCCGGGTAGTTTGTCGTTACTAAAAAAATCGGCGACCGTTGTACCAGCGTCAGGCGCCGTATCCATTGGGGTTCGACCGCTGCCAGCGCCAGCTGTCGGCACACATCGCCTCGATGCCACGGGTTGCTTGCCAACCAAGCAACTCCCGGGCCCGGCTGGCGTCGGCGTAGCACGCTGCCACATCGCCCGGGCGCCGCGCAACGATGTCATAAGGAATGTGACAACCGCTGGCCTGCTCGAACGCGCGGACCAGTTCCAGCACGCTGTAGCCCCTGCCACTGCCCAGGTTGGCGGTGAACGAGCTGCCCGAGGGGGCCAGCAGGTGGCGCAGTGCAGCGACGTGGCCCTCGGCCAGATCGCTGACGTGGATGTAGTCGCGCACGCCGGTGCCGTCGGGTGTGTCGTAGTCGTCGCCGAACACCTGCAGGCGTTCCCGCTTGCCCACGGCCACCTGGGCGATGTAAGGCATCAGGTTGTTCGGCGTGCCGCGCGGGTCTTCGCCGATCAGGCCGCTGTCGTGTGCGCCCACCGGATTGAAGTAGCGCAGCAGCGCGATGCGCCATGACGGGTCGGCACGGGCGACGTCGGTGAGGAGGTTCTCGCTGATCAGCTTGGTCGCCCCGTAGGGGCTGGTGGTGGCCAGCGCCGCGCTCTCCGGAATCGGCAACTGCTCGGGCGAGCCGTACACGGTGGCGCTGGAGCTGAACACGAAAGTCTTGCAACCGCTGGCGCCCATCGCCCCGGCCACGCTGATCAACCCGCCGACGTTGTTGCGGTAGTAAGCCAGCGGCTTGGCGCTGCTTTCGCCGACCGCCTTGAAGGCGGCGAAGTGGACCACCGCACTGATCGCGTGGCGCTCGAACAGCGACCGCATCGCCGCGCTGTCGCACACATCGGCGCGCTCGAACGAAAGCACGCGCCCGCCCAAGCGTTGCAGCCGGCTCAGCACCTCTGGCGAGCTGTTGGAGAAGTCGTCGACGCCGATCACGTCGAAGCCTGCTGCCCACAATGCGAGCCAGGTGTGCGAGGCGATGTAACCGGTGGCCCCTGTCAGCAGGACTTTGCCGCTCATTGCAGCGAGATCTGCGCCGAACAGGTCACCGAACTGTCCCGGAAGTCGAAAGACCCCTGGCCTGATGCGGTGCGCGTTTCGCGGCGCACGCTGCAACCCAGGCTGGTGTTGCGCAGGATCGCGTAGCTCGCGCCGACCGAGGCGGTGCGTAACGTATCGCTGCCATCCAGCGAGCCGTTCTTCAGCGAGCGATTCGACAGCAGGAGACCGGCGGTGAGCTGGATCTTCGCAGTGAGGCTGTAGGCTGAGTCGATGGTCAAGGTGTCGGTCAGCCGGCTGTTGTCGCCGATGCCGCGCAGCTGTTGGCCGTTGATGTTGAAGAAGCCACTTTCCGCGCCGCTGTCGTGACTGAAAGCCGTCGTGAAGCGCAGCTTGCCGGTGGGCTGGTACGCCCAGCTCAGTTGGCCTGTGGTGCCTTTGAAGTCGAGCTGAGAGACACCGTTGCGCGACTTGCGGTCGCCGTAACTGAGGCGCGCGGTGACGGTGCTCAAGCCGGTGGGCACCCAAGTGCCGGTCAAATCGATATCGTAGCGGTCGAAATCGCGGCTGATTTGAGCTTTCCCCTGCGTCCCCTGCGTGTAGCGCAAGGCGGTGCCCAGCGTCAGCAGCGCGCGGGGCGTGTAGGTCAGTCCGACACTCCAGTCGTCCTGATTCAATGCGTTGAAGCTGTAAGCCGGGTCGGAGTACGACAGTTTGCGGTGGGTGTAGGAGGTATCGAGCGACAGCAGCGACGATGCGCCCCAGCGCCCCTTCGCGATGATTTCATCGCGGGTTTCGACATTTTTCGCCTTCGACAGGATGGTGCTGGTGCCACCATAGTTGTAAAGGCTCTGCGCGGTTGAATAGCTCAGCGTGCCCGACAGGTCGTACAGCGTCTGCCAATCGACGCCGGCCAAGACGTTGTAGTTGGTGTAGTTAAGCTGTTTCAGGTCGACGAACCGGGTGTCGCGCACGGTGCCGTTGGCGTAAAGGCGTTGGCGCCCGATGGTCTGATCGACACCGCCGACCAGCCCGTAGCTGTAGGTGGTGTCGCCAACCGCCTTCGGCAGGCGAAACACGTTCGAGTCGTAGCCCACCGAGGTGCTGGCGCCGATGTAGTACGGGTTCGGATCGGCCTGCGCCGATCCGGCCCATGTCAGCGCCACGGCCGCAGCCAGCGTGGAAATTGCGGAAATCAGCGAACTGCGTTTGTGTTGGTGCGGCATGGTGAGAGTCCGGCAGAAAACAGAGCAGCAGGCTGACATCAGTAAGCCTTCGAGTTGAAGAACGCCACGCGGATGGTACGGATGATGATTTGCAAGTCGAGTGCCAGCGACCAGTTGCGCAGGTACTCCAGGTCGTACTCAACCCGGGCTTGCATCTTGTCGATGGTTTCGGTCTCGCCGCGGTGGCCGTTGACCTGTGCCCAGCCTGTGATGCCCGGCTTGACCTTGTGCCGGACCATGTAGGCCTTGATCAGGTTGCGGTATTCCTCGTTGTGCGCCACCGCATGCGGGCGTGGCCCGACGATGCTCATGCTGCCTTGCAGCACGTTGATGAATTGCGGCAGCTCATCAAGCGAGGTTCGGCGGATGAAGGCGCCGAAGGGCGTCAGGCGGGGATCATTGGGCTTCGCCTGCAACACCACGGGCCCATTGTCCTGGGTGGTCATCGAGCGGAACTTGTAGACGATGATCTCGTTGCCGTCCAGCCCGTTGCGGCGTTGCCTGAACACCACCGGGCCGGGCGAGCTGAGCTTGACCCCGATCGCCAGCACCAGCAGCACCGGCGAGATCAGCACCAGGATGATCGACGCCAGCACCAAATCGCTCAGGCGCTTGGTCAGCTCGTTGGTGCCGGTGAACGGTGTCTCGCAGATGCCCACCACCGGCACGCCGTTCATGTCTTGCAAGCGGCCCTGGATGATGCCGATGCCGAACACGTCGGGCACGAAGAACAGTGATGCGGTGGTGCCTTGCAGCTGGTCGAGCAGTTCGACGATGCGCGGCTGAGAGCCCAGCGGCAAGGTGATGAACACCTCGTGCACGCCGTGTTGGCGGACGAAAGAGGCCACATCCTTCAGGCCACCCAGGCAGTTGCTCGCAGCGCTTTCGTGCAGGCGCTCGTCGACGCGGTCGTCGAAATAGCCGAGGAAATCGACATTGCGATCCTCCAGGCCCGACAGCGCGCGCGACACCTTCACGCCCAGCCCGCCGCCGCCCACGACGATGGCGCTGCGGCGGCTGTCCGGCCAGGAGGCCTGCAGCTGCAGCACCTTCTTGCCGGCCCACACCACCGCGCATTGCAGCACCGGCGTGGCGACGGCCCATGCGATCAGGGTTTCTTCATCGAAGAAATGCAGGCTGCGCGTGGCGTAGGCGCACAGCGTCAGGATCACCAGCAACATCAGCCAGGAAACGAAGATGTCGACGCTGGCTGCTAGCAGGCTGTCCCGAAATCGGTTGCGACCCGGGAAGGTCAGCGCAAACACCAGAAGGCACAAGGTGAGCTGTGGTCGGGCGATCGGCTCGTCCATCCACTGGTTGGCGAGGATGAACGTCAGGACGGTGATCGCCGGTTCGAGAAAGGCGGCCACCAACGACGTGACCGATTGCGGCGCGCTGTAGAAAGTTCGTTTGTAGGTGCGATCGTCGTACATCGGTCGTGTGGGAAAGGGAGCAGGCCATGCCAGGTGTCGGTCGTTGGCGGTCACCGGATCAGCACTGAGAAGAATCAAGCCACATGGCACGGGTGCCAGCGTCTTATCAGGGTCCGACCTCACCCAATCCATTGTGTCCCACACGGATGGCGGTTTCAGCCTGCGTCAGGGTGGGGCGCGCGGGGTGGGTGCCTACAATCTCACGATGATGTTGGCGTTTATGCAGTCTCTCGGTGCTACGGTGCTACCGCGTTTGGTCTTGCTGGTGAACCATGTTTTGGTGGCCGAGCCGATGGCAGTGCAGCGGTTGCGCCCGCATGCGGGCAAGTGCATCCAATTGCTACTGCGTGACGTCCCGGCGCTGCTGTCGTGGCTGCCTTCGGGGCTGACGGTGGTTGTGACCACTGCCGGCCTGCTTGATTGGCAACCCGATGGCACCAAGCGCGCCGACCTGGTCGCCACCGTGGACGCTTCGAATCCCGCGCAGGCGCTGGCCGGCGCCGTGGCGGGCCGGCGGCCCCGGGTCGAGGTGGCGGGTGACGCCGCCTTCGCCGCCGACGTGAGCTGGCTGTTCGACCACCTGCGCTGGGACGTGCAGGATGATCTCGCGCGCCTGATCGGCGACGGCCCTGCGGTGCAGGTGATGCGCGTGGGCAAGGCGGTGGCGGCCGGGCTGCGCGATGCTGTGCGGGCCGTGGCGCAGTCGGCTGCCGATCGCTGGCACCCGCCGAATCCGACGCCCGCGGAGCCGCCGCGGCGATGAGGCACGTCACGCGGCTGCTGTTCATCGTTTTCACGATCTACCGCTATGGCCTCGACGAGCTGGCCCTGTCGAACTTCCGGCAGCGCTGGGTGCGCGTGTTGGTGCGCGTCATCACCGCCAGCCGCCGACTCGACGCGCCGCGAGGCGTGCGGCTGCGGATGGCACTGGAGAAGCTCGGCCCGATCTTCGTGAAGTTCGGGCAGGTGCTGTCCACACGCCGCGACCTGATCCCACCCGACCTTGCCGATGAACTGGCGCAGTTGCAGGACAACGTGCCGCCGTTTTCTGCGGCGCTGGCCCGGCAGCTGATCGAGAAAGCCTACGGTCGCAGCGTCGAGGAGGTGTTCGCCAGCTTCGAGAGCGAGCCGGTGGCCAGCGCGTCGATCGCCCAGGTGCATTTCGCGACCTTGAAGGATGGGTGCGACGTCGCGGTGAAGGTGCTGCGGCCGAACATGCTGTCGGTGATCGACGATGACCTGTCGCTGATGCGCACGATCGCGGTCTGGGTCGAGCGGCTGTCGGCCGATGGCAAACGGCTCAAGCCGCGCGAGGTGGTGGCCGAGTTCGACAACCACCTGCACGACGAGCTCGATCTGGTGCGCGAAGCGGCGAATGCAGCACAGCTGCGCCGCAACATGCAGGGCCTGAATCTGGTGATGGTGCCGGAGATGCACTGGGAGCTGTGCACGCAGACGGTGCTGGTGATGGAACGCATGGATGGCGTGCCGATCAGCCAGACGCAGCGGCTGCTCGACGCCGGCGTCGACATCCCGAAGCTCGCGCGCGACGGCGTCACCATCTTCTTCACCCAGGTGTTCCGCGACGGCTTCTTCCATGCCGACATGCACCCGGGCAACATCCAGGTGAGCCTGGCGCCGGCCACCTTCGGGCGCTACATCGCGCTCGATTTCGGCATCGTCGGCACGCTGACCGAATTCGACAAGGAATACCTGGCGCAGAACTTCATCGCGTTCTTCCGCCGCGATTACAAGCGCGTCGCCGAGCTGCACATCGAGTCCGGCTGGGTGCCGTCGAACACCCGCGTCGACGAGCTCGAAGGCGCAATCCGCGCGGTGTGCGAGCCGCACTTCGACCGGCCGCTGAAAGACATCTCGCTGGGCCAGGTGCTGCTGCGGCTGTTCCAGACCTCGCGCCGCTTCAACGTCGAGATCCAGCCGCAGCTGGTGCTGCTGCAGAAGACGCTGCTCAACATCGAAGGGCTGGGCCGCCAGCTCGACCCGGAACTTGACCTGTGGAACACCGCCAAACCCTTCCTGGAGCGCTGGATGAACGACCAGATCGGCTGGCGCGGCCTGGTCGCCCGGTTGAAGAACGAAGCGCCGCGTTATGTGCAGTTGCTGCCCGAGCTGCCGCGCCTGGTGCACCAGGCGCTGCAACCTAAGCCGGCCACCGAGCAGAGGATGCTGGAAGCGCTGCTGATCGAGCAGCGTCGCACCAACCGGCTGCTGCAGGCCGTCGTGTACGCCGGCCTCGGCTTCCTGATCGGGGTCATCGCCGTGCAATGGCTGCTGCACCTCGGCTATCGATGAGGTCGGCGCCGTATAATTCAAGGTTTTTCTTTTCTAATCAAAGGCTTAGCCATGCCCATCTATGCCTATCGATGCGCTGCCTGTGGCCACGCGAAGGACGTACTCCAGAAGGTTTCCGACCCGCTGCTGACTGTCTGTCCGGCTTGCGGTGCCGAGAGTTTCCAGAAGCAGGTGACGGCGGCGGGCTTCCAGCTGAAGGGCTCGGGCTGGTACGTCACCGACTTCCGCGACGGCGCCAAGTCCGCGCCGACGGCGGACAAACCGTCGGGCGACGCGAAGCCGGCGGGTGGCGCTCTCGCAGGCCACGCGGAGGTGCCCGGTGCGAAGAGCGCGGCAGGCAATGCGGAGAGCGCCAAGCCATCGGCTCCTGCCGCAACACCGGCATCGACGCCGAGTGCGCCCGCAGGCGGCTCGGCGCCTTCGTCCTCCTCGACCTGATCTTCCTCGCGCGGCATCACTCGCTTCAGCCCTGGGACTCCCTTGAAAAAATACCTGATCGCCGGCTTGCTGGTGTGGCTGCCGTTGACCATCACCGTCTGGGTGCTGACCTCGGTGCTGGGCGTGCTCGACGGGCTGTTCTCCTGGATGCTCAGTGCCTCGCAGGCGGTGCTGCCGGAGTCGGCCCACACGCCGCTGGAAGTGCTGAAGCAGATTCCCGGCCTCGGCGTGATCGTGATGCTGGTCGGGCTGCTGCTGACCGGCGTGTTCGCGACCAACATCGCCGGCCAATGGGCGCTGCGTCAAGGCGCGCGGCTGCTGCATCACATCCCGATCGTCAAGTCGATCTACAGCTCGGTCAAGCAGGTGTCGGACACGCTGTTCTCCAGCAGCGGTAATGCCTTTCGCGAAGCGGTGCTGGTCCAGTACCCGCGCGCCGGCGCGTGGACGATCGCATTCGTGACTGGCAAGCCGGGTGGTGAGGCGGGCGTGCACCTGGCGGGCGACTACCTGAGCTTGTACGTGCCGACCACGCCAAATCCGACCTCGGGCTTCTTTCTGATGGTGCCGCGTGCCGATGTGATCGCACTCGACATGAGCGTCGACGAAGCGCTGAAGTACGTGATCTCGATGGGCGTCGTGGCGCCAGCAATCGCGAAACCGGCCCGGTCGCCACAGCCACAACCCCCCGCTTGAGCGCGTGCGCGCGTCATCCGACTGCCTCGCCATGGGGGCTTGCGCCCCTTCGATTGAACCTGTGAACCTGCAGCCGACACCTCGAAGCGGCGACACCACAAAAATTGTTTTTGGAGTAACACGATGAGAACGACGTACTGCGGTCTGGTCAGCGAATCCTTGATGGGCCAGACCGTGACGCTGATGGGCTGGGCGCACCGCCGCCGCGACCACGGTGGTGTGATCTTCATCGACCTGCGCGACCGCGAAGGTCTGGTGCAGGTGGTCTGCGATCCGGATCGCGCCGAGATGTTCAAGACCGCTGAAGGCGTGCGCAACGAGTTCTGCCTGAAGATCATCGGCAAGGTGCGTGCGCGGCCAGCCGGCACCGAGAACGCGAACCTCACCAGCGGCAAGATCGAGGTGCTGTGCCTCGAACTGGAGGTGCTGAACCCGAGCGTCACGCCGCCGTTCCAGATCGACGACGAGAACCTGTCCGAGACCACCCGCCTGACACACCGCGTGCTCGACCTGCGCCGCCCGGTGATGCAGAAGAACCTGATCCTGCGCTACCGCGTCGCGATGGAGGTGCGCAAGTTCCTCGATGCTGAAGGCTTCATCGACATCGAGACGCCGATGTTGACCAAGAGCACGCCCGAAGGCGCGCGCGATTACCTGGTACCCAGCCGCGTCAACGAAGGCATGTTCTTCGCGTTGCCGCAGTCGCCGCAGCTGTTCAAGCAGCTGCTGATGGTGGCCGGCTTCGATCGTTATTACCAGATCACCAAGTGCTTCCGCGACGAGGACCTGCGCGCCGACCGCCAGCCTGAGTTCACGCAGATCGACATCGAGACCAGCTTCCTGAGCGAGGAAGAGATTCGCTCGATGTTCGAAGGGATGATCCGCAAGGTGTTCAAGAACACCATCGGCGTCGAGCTGCCCGACTACCCGGTGATGAAGTATTCGGAGGCGATGCACCGCTTCGGTTCCGACAAGCCCGACCTGCGCGTCAAGCTCGAATTCGCCGAGCTGACCGACGTGATGGCCGATGTCGACTTCAAGGTGTTCAGCACCCCCGCCACGACCAAGGGCGGCCGCGTGGTCGCGCTGCGCGTGCCGCGTGGCGGTGAGGCCAACGGCGGCCTGAGCCGCGGCGAGATCGACGCCTACACCGAGTTTGTCAAGATCTACGGCGCCAAGGGCTTGGCGTGGGTCAAGGTCAATGACGTGGCCAAGGGCCGGGAAGGCCTGCAGAGCCCGATCGTCAAGAACCTGCACGACGCGGCGCTCGCGAAGATCCTCGAGCGCACTGGCGCGCAAACCGGCGACCTGCTGTTCTTCGGCGCCGACAAGGAAAAGGTCGTCAACGACGCGATTGGCGCGCTGCGCGTGAAGATCGGCCACAGCGATTTCGGCCGCTCGCACGGCCTGTTCGACGATGTGTGGGCGCCGCTCTGGGTCGTCGATTTCCCGATGTTCGAGTACGACGAGGAGGGCCAGCGCTGGAACGCGACGCACCACCCTTTCACCGCACCGAAGGACGGCCACGAGGACCTGATGGACACCGACCCCGGTGCGTGCATCTCGAAGGCCTACGACATGGTGCTGAACGGCTGGGAGATGGGCGGCGGCTCGGTGCGTATCCACCGCGCCGAGGTGCAAAGCAAGGTGTTCAGCGCGCTGAAGATCGGGCCCGAGGAAGCGCAGCTGAAGTTCGGCTTCCTGCTCGACGCGCTTCAGTACGGTGCGCCGCCGCACGGCGGTCTGGCCTTCGGCCTCGATCGCCTGGTGACGCTGATGACCAAGGCCGAAAGCATCCGCGACGTGATCGCCTTCCCTAAGACTCAGCGTGCGCAGTGCCTGCTGACCGGCGCGCCGAGCGCGGTCGACGAGAAGCAGATGCGCGAGCTGCACATCCGTTTGCGGAACGCGCAGACCTCACCTCAGAACGCCACTTAAATCAACCATGGCCCGCAGCAAGGATCGCGCACCGGCGGTGCTCCAGTTGCGCAGCGCGTCGATGACGCTGGTCGTCGTCGCGCTGAAGACCACCGACATGGTGGCCATCGAACGCGAGATGACCGCTCGCTTTGCCGACACGCCGGAGATGTTCAACCACGACCCGGTGGTGATCGACATCGCGCAAGCCGAAGGCGATCCGCTGGCGCTCGATTACGCTGCGCTCGCCATGCTGCTGCGGCGTTTCAAGATGGTGCCGGCCGCGGTGCGTGGCGGTTCGCCTGAGCAGATGGCTGCTGCTGCCGAGGCTGGCCTGGGCGAAGCACCGGACGCGCCGCCTGCCGCGGCGCGCGCATCGGCACCAGCGCCCGCGGTTGCGGCTCCCGCACCGGTGGAAGCCGTTGCGGAACCGGTTGCCGAACCTGTGCCCACCGCGCCGGTTCCGCCTGCTGCCGGTGCGACGCTGATCGTCGACAAGCCGCTGCGCTCGGGCCAGCAGGTGTACGCGCGCGGCGGCGATCTGGTGGTGCTGGCGGCGGTGAATTTCGGCGCTGAGGTGATTGCCGACGGCAGCATCCATGTCTATGCGCCGCTGCGTGGCAAGGCGATTGCAGGGGCCCGTGGCAACACCGAAGCCCGCATCTTCAGCACCTGCATGGAACCCGAATTGATCTCGATTGCCGGCACCTACCGCACCACCGACAGCCCGCTGCCCGACAACGTCA
>JAYVEB010000159.1:0-4023 GCA_043749095.1 Burkholderiales bacterium
CAAACCGTCAGCCGCAAAGAAAAAGGCCCTGTCGACAGACCGGGCCTTTTTCTTTGCGGCACCGAGGCGCAGGGCCTCGGCACGTTCAGTGCAATGTCAAAACTCAGGCCGTGCGCTTCGGCTTGGTGGCCGAGGCCGCCTTGACTGCCGTGCTGGTCATGGCCTGGAAGTTGGCCTCTGCCACTTCAACGGCCTGCTTCGACGCCTTGTGCACGCTTTCATAGGCGTTGTTCGCGGCCGCGACAGCGGACTTCACCAGCGCCACAGCGTTTTCGCTGCCGGCAGGTGCGTTCTTGACGGCGGTGTCGACCACGGACATGAACTTCTTCTGCGCATCGGCAGCGGTCGCTTCGGCGGCCTTGGTCATTTCCGACGTGGTCGCGGTGGCGATGTCGTACAGGTGGCGGCTGTAGGCAGCGGCTTTTTCAGCGGCCGGTTGCAGCAACGAGGTCTGCAACGCCAGCAGTTCCTGTGCGTCCTTGGCCGACAGGGCGGCCTGGGTCGATTCGGCGGCTTCGCCCATCGCGGCCTTGGCCACTTGCAGGTTCAGCTCGACGAGTTTTTCAACGCCTTCGAAGGCCTTGGCGGTCAGGCCGAACAGCGTGTCAAGGTTGGACTTTTGCGCGGCGACGATTTGTTCTGCGGTCAACATGGATATCTCCTGGGGATGGGGAAAAAATGACGGCGTAAGAGCAGTTTGGTTGGCACTCAAGGCCGTGGCCATACAACACGTTCAAGCTGAATCACAAACTTTGTTGCGGTGCAGCATGGGATGAAGTATAGAAGCCCGGTGTGACTTGGCAAGCTTTTTTTGGTGCATTGCAGCAAAACTAGGGAGCTCGTCCTAAAACCCGGGATTCGATGGGCGGTGATCGGCTCTGCACAATCCGGGTGGTGCAGGCCTTCTACTCCGACCATTTCGTGCTGCCGCTGCCCGAAGGGCATCGTTTCCCGATGGCGAAGTACCGGCTGCTGCGGGACCGCGTCGCAGCCGAATTGCCCGGCGTCACGCTGATCGAAGCGCCTGTGGCGTCCGACGAGGAACTGATGCGGGTGCACACGCCGCAGTACGTCGGAGAGGTGACCGAAGGCCGGCTGTCGCCTGCACAGCAGCGCGAGATCGGTTTCCCGTGGTCGAGTGCAATGGTCGAGCGATCGCGTCGATCGGTGGGCGCCACGGTGGCCGCAGCGCGCGCGGCGCTGGCCGGTGGCGGCGTGGCCGTCAATCTGGCCGGTGGCACCCACCACGCCTACGCCGATCACGGCAGCGGCTTTTGCGTTTTCAACGATGTGGTGGTCGCCGCACGACAGATGCAGGCCGCATGTCGCGGCCTGCAAGCTGATCCGCTGCGCGTCGCGGTTATCGACCTCGACGTGCACCAGGGCAATGGCACCGCGGCCATCTGCCGCGATGACCCGACGATCACCACGCTGTCGATGCACGGTGCGAAGAATTTTCCGTTTCGCAAGGAGGCGAGCGACATCGACATCGACCTGCCCGACGGCTGCGCCGACGACGAGTACCTGGCCGCGCTCGATGGCGCGCTCGACCGGCTGTGGCAACTTACCGCGCTCACCAGATTGCCATCGCTGATCTTTTTTCTTGCCGGGGCCGACCCGCACGAAGGCGATCGCCTCGGCCGCTTGAAGCTGACCGCCGCCGGCCTGGCCGAGCGCGACCGGCGGGTGTTCAGCGCGGCAATGCAGCGACGCATTCCGGTCGCGGGGTCGATGGCCGGTGGCTACGGCACGGTGATCGAGGACACGGTCGCGCTGCAACTCACCACATTGCGTCTGGCATATCAGCACTGGCAGGCCTGGCAGGGACTGAGCCGCGCTCTGCCAGGACGTCCGGCCGAGGTCGCCTGAGACAATCGGCTGATGGAAAACCTGCCCTGGATCACGCTGGCGCTCAGCGTTGTCGCCCTGCTGCTGATCCTGTGGCTTGCGCTGCGCCGCACCGATGAGCCAGACGCCCGCACCGACCACCAGGCGCTGATCGATGCCTTTCGCAGCGGCTCCGAACGACTGGAGCGTGAGCTGCGCGACGAGCTGGGCCGCAGTGCCCAGGGCACACGGGTCGAGCTGGGCAACGCGCTCGGCACCTTCCAGCAGACGCTGTTGAACCAGCAGGGCGACGTCGCCCGCACCCAAACCACCCAGGCGCAGGCCTCGCGCGAATCGCTCGATGCGGCGCTGAAGCGCTTTTCCGACACGCTGGGCGCGCAGCTGCGCGACATGGCCGAGGCCAATGAGCGGCGACTCGGCGAGGTCAAGACCAGCGTCGAGCAACGGCTCACTTTGCTGCAGCAAGGCAACGAAGCCAAGCTCGAACAGATGCGCGCCACCGTCGACGAGAAGCTGCATGCGACGCTGGAAGCACGCCTGGGCGAAAGCTTCAAGCAGGTCGCCGACCGGCTCGACCAGGTGCATCGCGGGCTGGGCGAGATGCAGGGACTGGCGAAGGACGTGGGTTCGCTGAACCGTGTGCTGAACAACGTGAAATCACGCGGCGTTTTCGGCGAGGTGCAACTGGCCGGCCTGCTGGAGCAGGTGTTCACGCCCGACCAGTACGCGACCAACGTCGAGACGATCCCCGGCAGCGGTGCGCGGGTCGAATTCGCGATCAAGCTGCCCGGTCGCCGCGACGATGGCCTGCCGCTGTGGCTGCCGATCGATGCGAAGTTTCCGCGCGAGGACTATGAGCGCCTGCTCGATGCGCAGGAGCGCGCCGACCGGCCCGAAGCCGAAGCGGCCGGCAAGGCGATCGAGATGCGCCTGCGCGCCGAGGCGAAGACCATCCGCGAGAAGTACGTTGCGGCGCCGCACACCACCGAATTCGCGATCCTGTTCGTGCCGACCGAGGGGCTGTACGCCGAGGCGCTGCGCCGCCCCGGCCTGATGGAGGCGTTGCAGCGGGAACACCGTGTCACGCTGGCCGGCCCGACCACCTTGCTGGCCACGCTCAATAGCCTGCAAATGGGCTTTCGCACGCTGGCGCTGGAGAAGCGCTCGACCGAAGTGTGGGAGGTGCTGGGCGCGGTGAAGACCGAATTCGGCAAATTCGGCGAGGTGCTCGCGAAAACGAAGAAGAAGCTCGACGAGGCCAGCAACACGATCGATCAGGCGCAGACGCGCACCAACGCGATGACCCGCAAGCTGAAGTCGGTCGAGGGCCTGTCCGAGCCGCGCACCCGCGCGCTGTTGCCCGGCGCGGAGACAGACGCGCAGTCCGATGGTGAAAGTGACATCGACATCGTCTCGGCTGCATTGCCGACGGCCCGCGACTGATGGCGTTTTCGCGCCCGCTGCTGGCGCTGATCCTCGGCCAGGTATTTCTGCATTCCTGCATGACCGGCGTGCGTGTCGCGACGCCCTTGCTGATGCTGCAACAAGGCCATCCCCAGTGGGCGGTCGGTTTGCTGCTGGGCTTGTTCGCCGCGGCGCCGGTCGCGACCTCGCTGCGCTCCGGGCGCATGGCCGACCGTCACGGCTACCACCGGCCGATGCGATGGGCCGTCACCCTGGCAGTCGCGGGCGCGCTGCTGGCCGCCGCAGCCGTGTGGTTGACACCGTCTGCACCGACCACCGGATGGGCGTCGCTCGATGGGTTCAGATCAGCGCCTCATGGCGCTGCGTTCGCGATATTGAGCGTGGCCGCGATGCTGTGCGGCGTCGGTGCGAACATGGGCCTGATCACGATCCAGCGCAGCGCCGGGCGTCTGGCATCCAGTGGCACCGAGGTCACCCGGGTGTTCAGCTGGCTGGGCCTGGCGCCCGCGGTGTCGAACATGATCGGGCCGGTGGTCGCCGGCATGGTGATCGACGCCGCCGGGTTCGGCAGCGCCTTTCTCGTGCTGGCGGCGTTGCCGCTGATCAGTCTGGCGTCGATGCGACAGGTACCGGTCGAAGTACCGCCGGCGCGAGCAGCCGGCACCCCTGCCACCAGCGCCTGGACGCTGCTGCGCCTGCCCGGGCTGCGTCGCTTGCTGCTGGTGAACTGGCTGCTGTCGTCGAGCTGGG
>JAYVEB010000160.1:0-4010 GCA_043749095.1 Burkholderiales bacterium
CATCGATCGGGATGCGCTCGCGCTCCAGCATCTTCAGCACACCCACATGCGCCAGCCCGCGGGCGCCACCGCCCGACAGCACCAGCCCGATGCGTGGACGGCCCAGCGGACGCGGAGCGGGCGCTACCGCCGCCGTCGACGCCCCGACCACCGAGACCGGGGCGGGCTCGTTGCCTGAGGCGGCGAACGACGCGGTCAGCCATGCGATAAAACCGAGACGACCGACCACCAGCAACATCGGACGCATGCCGAAGTTGTGCGGGATGGCCCCGGCTGCCGCTGCGGGCCGGACGGCTCCGACGCCCATCACGAGCGTAGGAGTACTGTCAGTGCGATGCGGCGAGATCGCGCATGACCCGGTGAACCGCGCGCTGGATCAGTTGCGTCTCCGACACGGGTTTGACCAGCCCTTCGCTGACCAGCCGCGCCAGCGCCTGGCGCGTGATGGAGTGGGTGCGACCGGCTGTCTCACCAGCGAAAACGCAATAGCTCAGCGAGTCGCTGCGCCACAGCAGCTGGACGGTGCGCCAACGGCCGCTGAGAAACCAGCGGCAGCTGGAGCCGGGTGTCATCGCGTCGACCGGGCGATCGGGACTGGCTTTCGACGGATCGCCGCCGGACATCAGCTCGGCCGGGACGGTGTCCATTGAAAAGACTTCGATCAGTGAATCTGCAAAGCCCTTGGCCGAGGGGGCGGCGACGGCTGAAGGGCCTTCGTCACGCAGACGTTGGAAAAGTTCCTGCGGAGTGGCCTCGCGTGCGCTGGCACGTTCCCCGGGGCGCAACGATTCGGTGTGCACGGCCATCAGTTCGTCGAGCACCGCCTGTTGCTGCGCCTCGGGCAGCGCCACCAGCGCCATGCCGGCGCGCAGGCGCCTCAGCAGGTCGGGCAGCAGGCCGAGCAGCCGCTGGCGGCTTTGCGGATGGTCGGGGATCTGCAGGCTCCACAGCAGGTCATCGACCGTCTTCAGCGCACTGGCAGTGCGTTCGTCGTCGTCGCCATGACGCAGCACCGATTCGGTGATCACCCTGGCCCAGACCTGGGTCAGGAATTCGCGAAGGCGAGGGGTCGTGCGCACCAGCCGGGCCTGCTCGGCCAACTGCTGCGACATCTCTCGCTCCAGCCCTTCGCGTCGCTCGGTGGCGGTCAGTGCAGCGATGGTGGTGTCTGCCAGGGCCTGCTGCTGCTGCAGTTCTTGGTGCAGATGTGCTTCGAGGCGCACGAGCCCCTTGGTGAAAACCGATGCGGTGGGCTGGGGTGCCGAGGCGATGTCACCGGCCAGCGCTTCGCAGAACGCGGCCAAGCGTGCGCTGCGGGGGTCGCCCGGCTGTGGCCAGACCTGTGACGCCTGGGCGATGCGGTTCATCAACAGCCACACCGTATGCTGGTGGCTGTCGAGCAGTGTGCGATCGACCAGGCACAGACGCAGCACCGATGTCTGCAAGCGCGCCATCACCGCATACAGGTCGGCTGAGAGCTGGTCATCAGCCAGCACCGCCTCGAAGATCCGCGACAGCAAGTCGACGATGTGGGGGTCAACGCCGTCGGGAACAGGGGTGCTCTGCATCCGCGCCAGGCGTTGCGCCGCCGAGGCTGTCGAGGCAGGCATCGCCGGCGATGTGGCCGCTTGCGAGTTTCGTGGCGAGCGGTTCTGAAGCAGGGCGCTGATCTGTTGCAGCACTTGTTCGAAGGCCTTCGGCGTGACGGCCGATGGCGCCAGCGCAATGGCCTGTGCGCTGGTGGCCAGCACCATCGTCCGGTAGACGCTGGGCGTGACGCCTTGCGATTCCAGGCGGGTGCAGGCTGCTGCCCAAGCCAGTTTGAGCTGACCTGCCATGACAACCGTGGCCGTGCGCAGCAACAGGCTGCGTTGCGCCGGCACGGTGCTGATGGCAGAACAGGCTTCCCACAGTGCCTGCGCATAGGCCGCAGGCCGCAGCGGGTTGGACTCGGCACTGACGTGGGTCTGACCGATCAGCGTGGAGGTGAATGTCTGCAGTTCGCGCAACTCCCATTCGGCAGCGCCGTCGATCAACTGGGCCGCGCGCGAGACTTCGATGTCTGCCTCGACCCGGGTCTCGTCCATCAACTGCAGACCACCTGCCATCGTTGTGGTGCCGCTGGCGGCTGGGTTCTCCAGGCCTTGCACGTCGGCCATCACCAGCGCCTGCAGACTGTCAACGAAAGCCTGTTCGAACAGCTTCGAGCCACGCCGCAGGGCCTCGATGGCCTCCTGGTGCGCCTGGCGATCGGGCACTGTGGCAACCGTGCTCGGCTTCGAAGTCTGCTGCGATTGGGCCAGGGTTGACGCGACCGCACGCTCCGCAAGCGCAGGCGCTCGAGACAACTCGTCTTCGACGAAGCGCGACATCAACGGAGAGACCGGCATGGTGATGGACTGCAGCCTTTCGGCGAGATTATCTGATTGATTCAGCGATGCAAACCAGCGCCGACACGGCCCATGACCATGGAAAAGGGCTGCCGAAGCAGCCCTTTTCCGGGGAACGAATTCAGGTCTCAGGCCCGGTGGGCCTGAAGCCAGAGCGCATTTACATGTCCATGCCGCCCATGCCGCCCATCCCGCCCATACCACCCATGCCGGCACCACCAGCGCCTGCCTCGTCCTTCGGTGCTTCGGCGACCATCGCTTCGGTCGTCAACATCAGAGAGGCCACCGAAGCTGCGTTCTGCAGCGCGGTGCGGGTCACCTTCGTCGGGTCGAGAATGCCCATCTCGATCATGTCGCCGTAGGTGTCGTTCGCGGCATTGAAGCCGTAGTTGCCCGTGCCGGCCAACACGGCATTCACCACCACGCTGGCTTCGCCACCGGCGTTGTAGACGATCTCGCGCAGCGGCGATTCGATGGCCTTGAGCACCAGCTTGATGCCGGCGTCTTGGTCCGGGTTGTCACCCTTGATCTCGCCGGCCATCTGCTTGGCGCGCAGAAGCGCCACGCCACCGCCGGCGACGATGCCTTCTTCAACGGCTGCACGGGTGGCGTGCAGGGCGTCTTCGACACGGGCCTTCTTTTCCTTCATCTCGACTTCGGTGGCAGCACCGACCTTGATGACGGCGACGCCGCCAGCCAGCTTTGCCACGCGCTCTTGCAGCTTCTCGCGGTCGTAGTCGGAGGTGGCTTCTTCGATCTGCACGCGCACTTGCTTGACGCGCGCCTCGATGTCGGCAGCGGCACCCGAGCCGTCGATGATGGTGGTGTTTTCCTTGCCCACTTCGACGCGCTTGGCCTGGCCCAGATCGGAAAGCGTGACCTTCTCCAGCGTCAGGCCGACTTCTTCAGCGATGACCTTGCCGCCGGTCAGGATCGCGATGTCTTCCAGCATGGCCTTGCGACGGTCGCCGAAGCCCGGGGCCTTGACGGCGACGACCTTCAGGATGCCGCGGATGGTGTTAACCACCAGGGTGGCGAGTGCTTCTCCTTCGACGTCCTCGGCAATGATCAGCAGCGGCCGGCCGGCCTTGGCGACGGCTTCGAGCGTCGGCAGCAGGTCACGGATGTTGCTGATCTTCTTGTCGAACAGCAAGACAAACGGGTTCTCCAGGATGGCCGACTGCTTTTCCGGGTTGTTGATGAAGTAGGGCGACAGATAGCCGCGGTCGAACTGCATGCCTTCGACGACGTCAAGCTCGCTATTCAGGCTCTTGCCGTCTTCGACGGTGATGACGCCTTCCTTGCCGACCTTGTCCATAGCCTCGGCGATGATGTTGCCGACTTCGTGGTCACTGTTGGCCGAGATCGTGCCGACCTGAGCGATTTCCTTGCTCGTGGTCGTGGGCTTCGACTGCGCCTTCAGTTGTTCGACCAGGGCCGTGACGGCCTTGTCGATGCCGCGCTTCAGGTCCATTGGGTTCATGCCGGCCGCCACGTATTTCATGCCTTCGCGGACGATGGCCTGGGCCAGCACGGTGGCGGTGGTGGTGCCGTCACCGGCGATGTCGCTGGTCTTGGAAGCGACTTCCTTGACCATCTGCGCGCCCATGTTCTGCAGCT
>JAYVEB010000161.1:0-12594 GCA_043749095.1 Burkholderiales bacterium
CACCACGACCAGGCTGGGCCGGTCGAGCCGCCCGGCATCCAGCTCGGCCTGCAGCAAGGCCAGTGTCTGCAGCGTCTTGCCCAGGCCCATGTCGTCGGCCAGCACGCCGCCGAAGCCTGCGCGGCGCAGGAAGTCCATCCACGCCAGGCCGTCGAGCTGGTAGGGCCGCAGCTGCGCCTGCACGTTCGGCGACACCGCCACCGCAGGCAGGCCTTCGCCGGTGCGCAGCTGACGCAGCTGAGCCAGCAGCTGATCGAGGGCGGGGGGCGCCCGCAGGGCCAGGCCGGCCGACAGGGTCTCGATCGCCCCCAGCTCGAAGCGCGACACCCGCGCCTCGCCCGACGCAAGACCGGTGGTGCCGAAGACCCCGCGCAGCCAGGCGACCAAGGGCGCGATGCGCGCCACAGGCAGGCGCAGCAGCCGCTCGCGTTTCAGCGCCCGGGCATTCGGTGACTTCGCGGCCAGCAGCGGCGCGCTGTCGTCGGGCCAGGGCAGCAGGACATCGCCTTCGGCTTTATTCAGAGACGCTTCCAGCTTGAGCCAGCCGGCCTGCACCAGACCCACCAGCAGCGGCACCAGATCGACCGGGGTGCCGCCGACACTGACCTTCAGCCCGATGCGGAACCAGTCGGTGCCGCCGTCGGTCGCCTCGTCGAGGCTCAACTCGAACTCATCGGCCTCGTAGACCTCGAACGGGAAGTCGTCGGCGCGCTCGATGCGCCAGCCATCCGCCTGCAAGGCCGGAACCTGGTGGCTGAGCAGCGTCGGCCAGGCGTCGCGGGTGGTCGGCACCAGGATCAGCAACCCCTCTTCCAGCGCCGGAGGCAGCGCGCCGGCCTGCAATCGACCGGCCTTCAGTGCGGCCATGCGGTCGAGTGCGAACGCAGCCACCCGGCTCCAGGGCCGCAGATCCAGCTGCTCGAACAGGTGCTGCATGGCCTGCGCCTCGGCCAGTGCGTTGCGTCGAAAGCGCGTCAGCTGCATCTGGCCCGGCCGCAGCGGGTCGGGCTGCTCAAGGAAGGCGACATCGGAGGCGCCGGCCGGAAAGTTGAAATCGATGGCCGCGCCGCCGCGTCGGCCGTCCGGCCGGGCCAATTCGTAGCGCAGCAGCAATTGCACCGCGGCCTGGCGCAGTGGCTGGCCGGCCGGCGGCGGGCGCTGATGCCCTTCGAGCCAGGTCTCGGAAGGCACGTTGGGGCAGGTCAGCAGGCGCAGCACCGGCTGCAGCGTCAGCTCACCGAGTTCTTGCAACGGCTGCGCATGTGGTTGGGGCAGCGGCAGCGCGACCTGGTGCGCCAGGCCCAGCGAGCGCAGTCGGCCAACCAGCGCAGGCAAGGCGGTGTTCGGTACCGGCGGCATGCCTGCCAGCCAGCGGATGGTGGAGGCGGCCAGGCCGCTGGCGGACACATCGGCGGGGCGAACGCTCATCAGGCCGCCGGCGTCGCTGACCACCACATGCGGCTGCGGCAGCAACACGAGGCTCGCCACCTTGAACTCAGAGACGTCGGATCCCGGCGCCTGCGGATCAGTCCGGTCGCCATCGGATGCCGAATCAACTTCCCAGCGGGTGGACCACTGTCCGCTTTCATCGGCATGCCACTGCAGACGCAGCGACAGCGGCTCGTCGAGCCACGTCAATGGCGGGCCGGGCGGTGTGTCGGGCAGCGCGTCCGGCGTGCCGACAAACCAGCACGCGCCGGCACGCACCAGCTGTTGCAGTGCGGCGGCCGCGGTGGGTCCGGCGAGCGGCACCTGGGCGCCCAAACGGTTCAGCGTGAACGGCAGCAAGGCGGCCAGCAGGAACTCGTCCTCGGCACCGACATACGATGGCCGAGTGCGCAGGATGTCGGCCACGCTGGGCGCGTGCGGGTGGTGACGGCTGATCTCACCACCGCGCCGTGTGCTGCCCAGGTGCAGCTTCAGCATCAGGCGCGAGTCCTCGCTGCCGAGCACGTACATCAGGCGCTTGGTCGGTGCCACCCTCGGCAAGTCGGACGGCATCGGGTCATCGGCTGAACGCGACGGCACGAAGGCCTGCCTCGCCTTGTCGAGCCAGGTCTCGAGCGCCTGCGGCAAGCCGGCAGCATCGGCGAAGGCGTGGGGCGGCACACCCTCGCCCGGCGAGCGTGACAGCGGCTCGGCCGGTCGGCTGGCGCGGGTGATCGCCAGGGCGGCCCCGTTGGCGTTGACACCGGCTCCCGTGCCGATGTCGGCACCATTCGTTCCCAGCCGACGCGCACGGACCCATGCGGCCTCATGCGCCATCAGCGCCGCGGCGACGTGCTTGCAATTGAAACCGATCGGGCAGGTGCACAGTCCGCGCAGGTGCAATCCGGTGCGCGGGTCGATGAAAAAGCTGATCGTCTGCTCGTAGACCGCGGTGCCACTGCCGCGCAGCCGGGTGTAGAGGTGGTCGCTGTCCTCATGCTGCGACAGCAGCGCCTGCTCGGGCCTCAGCCCGATGGCCCGCATCAGGGTGGCGTGATCGAAGTGATCGCTGAGGTCGAAATCGGTGGGCAGTGAAAACTCGGACATCGGACAGCGGTCTCGGACGGGCAACCGGGTATTGTCGGTCAGGCCCGACCGCTTGTGGCGGCTGTGCGATCCTCGATGGCGTGATTTCTCATCCCCCGCCCTTTTTCACAACGACGATCGACGCACCAACGCTGCACCGGCGGCGATTTCTGCACGGGTTGGCCGCGCTGCCGTGGTCGGCTGGCGCGGCAGGTGGATCAGCCCTGGTGCCCACCGCCGCATCGGGCATCCACCCGCGCGCGCTGGTGTTTCCGGCAGACCACGGCGCCCACCCGGACACACGCATCGAGTGGTGGTACGTGACCGGCACGGTGACCACCGACGCCTCGGTGCCCGATGACGGCAGCGCATCGGCAGACCGCTGCGGCTTCCAGATCACCTTCTTTCGCTCGCGCACCGACGTGGCCGCCGATCAGCCCAGCCGCTTCGCCGCGCGGCAACTGCTGTTCGCCCATGCCGCACTGACAGATCTGAAGCGCGGCCGGCTGCAGCACGACCAGCGCATTGCCCGCAGCGGCTTCGGCCTTGCCGAGGCCGCGACCAGCGACACCGCGGTGTCGCTGCGCGATTGGGGCTTGATCCGCGAAGAGCGCGGCGGTGGCAGCCGCTATCGCGCCCGCGCCAGCAGTGACAGTGCCGGCTTCGCGTTCGACTTCAGCCTGGCCACGACGCAGCCGCTGCTGCTGCAAGGCGACGCCGGCTATTCGCGCAAGGGACCGCAGCCCGAACAGACCAGCCACTACTACAGCCAGCCGCAACTCGCCGTCGCGGGCACGCTGAAGCGCGACGGCATTGCGCGGCCGGTGCGCGGCACGGCCTGGCTGGACCACGAATGGAGCGACTCGCTGCTCGCCTCCGACGCGGTGGGGTGGGACTGGATCGGCATGAACCTGGCCGACGGCAGCGCGCTGACCGCGTTTCAGCTGCGCAACGCCGAAGGCGGCACCGTCTACACCGGCGGCAGCTTCCGCGCGCCCGGTGGCGCAACGCGCAATTTCACTGCTGACGAGGTGCGCTTCGTGCCCGGCCGCGCCTGGATCAGTCCGCTGTCGCGCGCGCGCTACCCGGTCGAGTGGGCCATCGCCACACCGGTTGGCCGCTATCGGGTCGAGACGCTGCTGGACGCGCAGGAACTCGACAGCCGCGCCAGCACCGGCGCGATCTACTGGGAAGGGCTGAGCGAGTTGCAGGACGAGGCGGGTCGTCGCGTCGGCCGTGGCTACCTCGAAATGACCGGCTATGCAGCGCGCTTGTCGTTGTAGCGATCGGGGCATCGCGGCTCGTCAATCGGAAGCCGACATACGGGCTCAGTAGACTCCTTAAATGTCTTCTATCCCTACGGCTTCCGCGGCGACCCCGACGGCCACGCCACGCACCCCCGCCCCACCCGCTCCGGCCAAGAACGTCCGCTCGCTGAGCGGCCTGACGCCCTTTCTGCGGCCCTACCGCCGCCGCATCGCGCTGGCCATCGTGTTCCTCGTGATGGCCGCCGTCAGCACGCTGGTGTTCCCGGTCGCGCTGAAGTCGCTGATCGACCAGGGCATCGTCGCGGCCGATCCGGGCGATCGGGTGCTGGCGCTGCGCGGGCATTTCTTCGCGCTGTTCGGCGTCGGTGCAGCGCTCGGCCTGTTCTCGGCGCTGCGCTTCTACATGGTCACCTGGCTGGGTGAGCGCGTCACCGCCGACCTGCGCAATGCGGTCTATGCGCACGTGGTCAAGCAAAGCCCCGAGTTCTTCGAGACCACGCAGACCGGCGAGGTGCTGTCGCGGCTGACCACCGACACGACGCTGGTGCAGACGGTGGTCGGCTCGTCGCTGAGCATGGGCCTGCGCAACGGCGTGATGTGCATCGGCGCGATGACGATGCTGATCGTCACTAACCCGGTGGTGATGGCGCAGGTGCTCGGCATCCTGGTGGTGGTGGTGCTGCCTTCGGTGTATTTCGGTCGGCGCATCCGCAAGCTCAGTCGCGCCAGCCAGGACCGCGTGGCCGACTCCAGCGCAATCGCGGCCGAGGTGCTGAACGCGATTCCGGTGGTGCAGAGCTATACGCAGGAAGCCCGCGAGGCCAAGCGCTTCGACGTGTCGACCGAGAACGCGTTCGCCACGGCGGTCAGCCGCACGCGGATGCGCTCGATCCTGGTTGGCTTCATCATCACAGCCACCTTCGGCGCGCTGCTTTGGGGCTTGTATCAGGGCACGCAGGCGGTGGTGCGCGGCGACATCACTGCGGGCCATCTGGGCCAGACGGTGGTCTACGTGATCATCCTGGTCAGCGGCGTCGCGGTGCTCTCCGAGGTCTATGGCGACCTGCTGCGCGCCGCCGGCGCGACCGAGCGATTGATGGAATTGCTGGCGACTGAATCGCCGATCCGTTCGCCGGCCCAACCGCGCGCGCTGCCCGCGGTGCCGGCGGGCATGCAGCGCGGCGCGGCGCTGTCGCTGCAGGCGGTCACCTTCCGCTACCCGTCGCGCCCCAAGCAGGCGGCCCTCGCCGACTTCAACCTGCAGGTCGCCCCCGGCGAGACCGTCGCGCTGGTCGGCCCGAGCGGCGCTGGCAAGAGCACGGTGTTCCAGGTGCTGCTGCGCTTCTATGACGTGGCCGAAGGCACCGTGAGACTCGACGGTGTGCCGGTGCGCGAGCTGGCACTCGCCGATCTGCGCGGGCGCATCGGCATCGTGCCGCAGGACAGCGTGATCTTCTCGGCCAACGCGATGGAGAACATCCGCTATGGCCGCCCCGAGGCCAGCGATGCCGAGGTGATGGCCGCCGCCCAGGCCGCGTTCGCGCACGACTTCATCATGGCGCTGCCTGACGGGTACCAGACCTTCCTCGGCGAGCGCGGCGTGCGGGTGTCCGGTGGTCAGCGCCAGCGCATCAGCATCGCGCGGGCGATGCTGAAAAACCCGCCGCTGCTGCTGCTCGACGAAGCCACCAGCGCGCTCGACGCCGAGAGTGAACGGATGGTGCAGGCGGCACTGGAATCGGCAATGAAGGACCGCACCACGCTGGTCATCGCGCACCGGCTGTCCACCGTGCAGCGCGCCGACCGCATCGTCGTGATGGACGGCGGCCGCATCGTCGAGAGCGGCACCCACACCACGCTGAGTGCGGCCGGTGGCCTGTATGCGCGACTGGCCAAGCTGCAGTTCGATGCCTGAGCCCATTTGCAAAAGACCAGCCACTTAAACTCATGACGATGGCGCCCTGCCCCTACGAAGACCTGATGCGCCAGGTGCGCGACCACGGCGTGTTCAAGGCCGACCGCACCGGCACCGGCACGAAGAGCATCTTCGGCCACCAGATGCGCTTCGACCTCAGCGCTGGCTTTCCGCTGATCACGACGAAGAAGGTGCACCTGAAGTCGGTGATCCTCGAATTGCTGTGGTTCCTGCGCGGCGACGGCAATGCGCGCTGGCTGCAGGAGCGCGGCGTGTCGATCTGGGACGAATGGGCCCAACCCGATGGCGACCTGGGCCCGGTCTATGGCGTGCAATGGCGCAGCTGGCCGACGCCGGTGGGCGGGCACATCGACCAGATCGCCGAGGTGATCAAGACGCTGAAGACCAACCCCGATTCGCGCCGCATCATCGTCAGCGCGTGGAACGTGGCTGAACTCGGCAAGATGGCGCTGATGCCCTGCCATGCGCTGTTCCAGTTCTACGTGGCGCCGTCGGCGGTGGCCGGCGAGCCGGGCAAGCTAAGCTGCCAGTTGTACCAGCGCAGCGCCGACATCTTCCTCGGCGTGCCGTTCAACATCGCCAGCTATGCGTTGTTGACCCACATGGTCGCGCAGCAGTGTGATCTGCAGGTCGGAGATTTCGTCTGGACCGGCGGCGACTGCCATCTGTACAGCAACCACGCCGAGCAGATCGATCTGCAACTGTCGCGCGAGGCGCGGCCCGCACCCACCTTGCACATCACGCGCCGGCCGGCGTCGATCTTCGACTACGAGTTCGGCGACTTCGAGGTGCGCGGCTACGATCCGCATCCGGCGATCAAGGCACCGGTCGCGGTTTGAGCGACCCCGCACCGGTCAGTAACTGATGCTGTAGCGGTAGCCGCGAAAGCTGAGCACCGCGGCACGCAGCTTGATCTGTTGCAGCGTCACCTCGGGCGTCAGCTTGTCGCCTTCATGGAACAGGTTGCCGTTGACGATCAGCATCCGGCTGGCCGCATTTTCCGAATAAGTCGCGCCACCCACCGTCAACACCGGCAGGCTGCTGCGGATGTTGTCGGGGAGTTCCTTCAGCGCGTAGACGCGTTCGCTGACAGAGGCGGTGGCAGTCGGCAGCGGCGTTGCTTTCTGGGCCAGCGAAGGCAAGGCGATCGGCTTCGCAGGCACGGTCGGCACGGGCAGCACCGGTACGGCCGGCAGCCGCGAGGCGAGCGCGGGGGTCGGCATCGATGCGGTGACCGGCGCCGCAACCGGCGGTACAGCCAGCGACGCCGACGGGGCCGCATCGGCGACCATGGTCGGCGGCTTTGCGTCGTCGGTTGAGATCCACCACCACACCGCAGACACAGCCAGCAGCACGGCAACGGCCACCAGCAGCGCGGCGCGTTGCCCGACGATCGGTCCGCTGGCATCGCCATCGCCCGCCAACCCCGGCTGCGCGTTGAGGTTCGGAATCGCGCCGCGGCTGCGTTCGGATTCCGCACGCTTCAGCGCATCGAGGATGTAGGACATGGGCCGGCTTAGCGCAAGGGTCTGGCGTTGGACAAGTGCGGCTCGTCAACGCCGGACACGCGGTTCAGTTGCATGAAGGTGGTGGGCCCTGCGATGCCGTCCGGCTTCAGTCCCTGCGCGCGCTGAAATGCCGCCACACGGGCCTTCAATGCCGCATCGAAGACACGTCCGGCCTCGGCTGCCGGCCCGCCGAACCAGGCAGCCAGCTGCGCAGCCAGCGCATCGACCGCCGGCCCGCTGTGGCCTTCGCCGAGCGGATTGCGGTGGGCCGCAGGCGCGTGCCACAGCGTGGCAAACTCGCCGCCCCAGATCACCGCCAGCGTGCCGAGCGGTGCATTCATGGTCTGCTCGCCGACCTGCAAGGTGGCGCTGTCGGCGCCGAGCGCAGTGAGCAGCGCATAAGCCGGTCTGCCGCGGGCGTCGTGCAGCGTGACGATGCCCGGGCGATCAAGCTGGCGGATCACCGCGAGCGTCGTCGTCATCCGTGCGCAGGCCAGTTGCTGCGCCTGCGCCGTTGCACAGGGGTCGCTGTCGCCGAGCGTGGCCTTCCAGCGCACGGCCAGCGCCTTCCAGGCCTCATCCTCACGCCGTGGCAGGCGCTCGAAAGCCGCAGCGCGGTCGAAGGCGATGGCCGAGGCGGCCACGGCCGAGGCCGAACTGGCCGATGCCGCCGCAACCTGGGTGGTCGTCGCCACCACGACAGGTGTGGGTGCGGGCGCCGCGGGCACGGCAGCCGATGCAGGCGCCACAGGTGTCCGGCCGGTCGCGGCGGCGCTGGACGCTTTTGTCGCCATCACTGAACGGTCGGTCGGTCGAGCCGCCCACCAGCCCGCCGCACCGTAAGCCGCAGCACCCAGCGCCAGCCCCGCGACCAACGCCCCCCACAGCGCGCCGCGCCGCGGTGAATTGCGTGATGCGCTCTCGCCCGCGGCGTCGCCGAACACCTCACCCGCGGCCTTGGCTATGACCTGACGATCGACGACCACCTTGTTGGTGGCATAGGCACCGAGCAGCGCCCGGTCGCACAGCAGGTTGATGAGGCGCGGCACGCCGCGGCAGATTCGGTGGATGCGCCGCAAGGTGTCGGCCGCGAACGGTATCGGTCCGCTCAGGCCAGCCACTGCAAGCCGGTGGCGGATGTACTGCGCCGTTTCGGCTTCGCTCAGCGCGTCGAGGTGGAAGCGCGCGATGACGCGCTGCGCGAGCTGCTGCAGGCCCGGCTGCGCCAGCATCTCGCGAAGTTCGGGCTGGCCGATCAGCACGATCTGCAGCAGCTTGCGCTCGCTGGTTTCCAGGTTGGTCATCAGCCGCAGCTGTTCCAGCACATCGGCCGACAGGTTCTGCGCTTCGTCGATGATCAGCACATTGTTCTGCCCGACCGCATGGGTGTTGAGCAGAAACGCATTCAGCGGGTCGAGGTAGTCGGTGACGGTGGCCGTGCCGGGCTCGCGCTGCGGGTACGGGATGCGGAACTCGTCGCACACCGACTTCACCAGTTCGATGACGGTGAGCTTGGGGTTAAAGATGTAGGCGACGTTGCAGCGCTTCGGAATCTGCTCGAGGAAGCAGCGGCACACCGTGGTCTTGCCGGCGCCGATTTCGCCGGTCAGCAGCACGAAACCCCCACCGCCGCCCAGCCCGTACAGCAGGTGCGCCAGCGCCTCGCGGTGGCGCTCGCTCATGAACAGGTAACGCGGATCGGGGGCGATCGAGAACGGGGCCTGCTTCAGGCCGAAGTAATCCGCGTACATGGCGTCAAGGATAGCGGGCCGCCTGGGGCGTCAGCCGCGGTGCGGCTCGGCGCCTCCCAAGGCTGCAACGATCTCCGGCGGCGCCTGCACCAGCTCGATCAGCACGCCTTCGCCCGCGACCGGGAATTCGTCGTTGTGCTTCGGGTGGATGAAAGTGATGTCGTGGCCCGCTGCGCCCTTGCGGATGCCGCCCGGTGCGAAGCGCACGCCGTTCGCGCTGAGCCAGCTCACGGCCGCGGGCAGGTCATCGATCCACAGACCGATGTGGTTCAGCGGCGTGGTGTGCACTGCCGGCTTCTTGTCGGGGTCGATCGGCTGCATCAGATCGACCTCGACCCGGTTCGCGCCGCAGCCCATCGCGCAGATGTCTTCGTCGACGTTCTCGCGCTCGCTGACGAAATTGCCAGTGACTTCCAGGCCCAGCTTGTCGACCCACAGCGTGCGGAGCCGGTCCTTGCTCAGTCCGCCGATGGCCACTTGCTGTATGCCGAGCACCTTGAACGGACGTGTCATCGTGGTCATGCGGCGTTCCTCATTCAAAACGAATGATCACTTGATCGACGGCCAGGCTCTCGCCCTTCGCGGCCTTGACCTCGGCCACCACCGAGTCCTGCGTCGCCAGCAGGATGTTCTCCATCTTCATCGCCTCGATCACCGCCAGCTTCTCACCGGCCAGCACCTTCTGGCCCGGCTTGACGGTCACATCGACCAGCAGCCCGGGCATCGGCGACAGCAGGAAACGCGACAGGTCGGGTGGCGCCTTGAATGGCATCAAGGTGTGCATCTGCGCGGCCAGCGGCGACACCACCTTGGCATCGACCTGGCTGCCGTTGTGGATCACGCGGTAGGCCAGGCCGAGGCGCTCGATCTGTGCACAGAACGGCTGACCATCGATGCGGCCGTGGATCACCACCTCGCGCAACGGCGTGTCGAACTCGATGTGGTGGCGGGCGCCACCCAACTCGACGTTGAAACCGCCGTGGTCAGGTACGACCGTCACCGGCAGGTACTCGGACTGGCCGTGGCCATCGGCGGTGATCACGACCGAGTCGGGCTTGATGACGAACTCGTGCCCTGGCAGTTGCCCGGTGATGCGCGCTGAGCGGTCGAGGTGGACGCGATGGGCCACCGCCGCCAGTGCGCGCAGCAGCATCGGGTCGGTGTCAGGCAACGCAGCGGCCGAGAAGCCGTTCGGGTACTGCTCGGCGATGAAGCCGGTGTTGAAGTCGCCGGCGACGAACTTCGGATGCGCCAGCAGCGCCGCCTGGAATGGGATGTTCGAGCTGATGCCACGGATCGCAAACGCGTTCAGCGCCTCGCGCATCTTCGCGATCGCGTCCGCCCGGTCGCGGCCCTTGACCACCAGCTTGGCGATCATCGAGTCGTAGTGCATCGGGATCTCGCCACCGTCGACTACACCGGTGTCGACGCGCACGCCGCCGTCTTCAGGCACCTTGCCGCTCGCCGTCCAGGTCTCGACCGGTGGCGCGAACTTCACCAGCCGGCCGGTCGACGGCAGGAAGCCGCGGAATGGGTCTTCGGCGTTGATGCGGCACTCCATCGCCCAGCCGTCGCGCTTGATGTCTTCCTGCGTGAAGTAGAGCCGCTCGCCCGCCGCGACACGAATCATCTGCTCGACCAGATCGAGCCCGGTGATGCCTTCGGTCACCGGGTGCTCGACCTGCAGCCGGGTGTTCATTTCCAGGAAATAGAAGCTCTGGTCCTTGCCGACCACGAACTCGACGGTGCCAGCCGATTGGTACTTGACGGCGCGTGCCAGTTGAACCGCCTGCTCGCCCATCGCGCGGCGCGTGGCCTCGCTGATGAAGGGCGACGGCGCCTCCTCGATCACCTTCTGGTGGCGGCGCTGGATCGAGCATTCGCGCTCCCACAGGTAGACGATGTTGCCGTGCGAATCGCCGAGCACCTGGATCTCGATGTGGCGCGGCTCCTCGACGAATTTCTCGATGAACACGCGGTCATCACCGAAGCTGTTGCGCGCCTCGTTGCGGCAGGAGGTGAAACCTTCGAAGGCCTGCTTGTCATCGTAGGCCACCCGCAGGCCCTTGCCGCCGCCGCCCGCCGAGGCCTTGATCATCACCGGGTAGCCGATGCCCTTGGCAATCTCGACCGCCTGCTCGGCGGTGTCGATCGCGGCGTTGTAGCCGGGGATGGTGTTGACGCGGGCGGCACCGGCGAGGTTCTTCGACGCGATCTTGTCACCCATCGCCGCGATCGACGCGTGCTTCGGGCCGATGAAGACGATGCCCTCTTCCTCGACGCGGCGCGCGAACTCGGTGTTCTCGCTCAGGAAGCCGTAACCCGGGTGCACTGCCTGCGCGCCGGTCTGCTTGCAGGCGGCAATGATCTTGTCGATCACCAGGTACGACTCGCGTGACGGCGCCGGTCCGATGTGCACCGCCTCGTCGGCCAGCGCCACATGGCGGGCGTCGCGGTCGGCATCGGAATAAACGGCAACCGTCCGGATGCCCATCTTCTTCGCGGTCTTGATCACCCGACAGGCGATCTCACCACGGTTGGCAATCAGTATTTTTGTGAACACGATGACCTCGTTTTTTGCTTATCTGGGACTTTGAAATCGGACGCTGTGAACGCAGTGATGGCGTTCGGAGCGTGTCGCTTGTCGAGGCTGGCGGGCGGGCGATTCCGCTCATGTCCCCCGGGTCTGGCTACGCCAGCCCCTCCTCCTTTACTTCGCTCCATCGCCCACCCACCAGCCTCGACAGAACTGCTGCATGCCTGCCTAGGCAAACATCCACTGGTGCAGATCAGGCCGATGTGGCGCTCTGCGCAGCGAAGTAAAGGAGGAGGCCATGGCCGCAGGCCACCGCCGGGCGACATGAGCGGAGCAGAGCGCCACATCGGACTGATCCCGCGCGACTGCATTGCGATCACAGAGGAATGTTCCCGTGTTTGCGCCAAGGGTTCTCGAGTTTTTTATCGCGCAGCATCACCAAAGACCGGCAGATGCGCTTGCGCGTTTCGTGCGGCTGGATCACGTCGTCGATGAAGCCGCGCGCGCCGGCGACGAAGGGGTTGGCGAAACGGGCCTTGTATTCAGCCTCTTTCGCGGCGAGCTTCTCGGGGTCGCCCTTGTCTTCGCGGAAGATGATCTCGACCGCGCCCTTCGCGCCCATCACCGCGATCTCGGCGTTCGGCCACGCGAAGTTGACGTCGCCGCGCAGGTGCTTGGAACTCATCACGTCGTAGGCGCCGCCGTAGGCCTTGCGGGTGATCACGGTGATCTTCGGCACGGTGCTTTCGGCGTAGGCATAGAGCAGCTTCGCGCCGTGCTTGATGATGCCGCCGTATTCCTGACTGGTGCCGGGCATGAAGCCGGGCACATCGACGAAGGTCAGCACCGGGATGTTGAACGCATCGCAAAAGCGCACGAAGCGCGCGGCCTTGATGCTGCTCTTGATGTCCAGGCAGCCGGCCAGCACCAGCGGCTGGTTGGCCACCACGCCCACGGTCTGGCCTTCCATGCGGACGAAGCCGATGATGATGTTCTTCGCATAGTCGGGCTGCAGCTCGAAGAACTCACCGTCGTCGGCGGTCTTGGTGATCAGCTCCTTCATGTCGTAGGGCTTGTTCGG
>JAYVEB010000162.1:0-12520 GCA_043749095.1 Burkholderiales bacterium
TGGCCTCGGGCAACACCTTCCGCCGCAAGCTGGTGAAGATCGTCGGGCCGACCTTTGCGCGCCGCAAGATCACCGTGCAGGCACTCGACGAGATCACTGCCCAGGTTCAGCGCTACCTGCTGGTGCAGGTGGTGGTGAGCTTGGGGGTCGGCCTGCTGACCTGGCTCGCCTTCCTGGCGATCGGCGTCCAGCATGCGGCGGTGTGGGGCGTGGCGGCCTGCGTGCTGAACTTCGTGCCCTACATCGGTTCGATTGTCATCACCGCGGCGTCGGCCATGGTCGGTTTCGTGCAGTTCGCCAGTGTCGACATGGCCTTGCTGGTCGCCGGCGTGTCCCTGCTGATCCACACCGTGTCAGGCCACCTGGTCACGCCGTGGCTGACCAGCCGCACCTGCCAGATGAATGCGGTCGCGGTGTTTGTCGGGGTGCTGGCGTTTGGCTGGCTGTGGGGCATCTGGGGGCTGCTGCTGGGCACGCCGATGCTGATGATGGTCAAGACGGTCTGTGACCGCGTCGAGGACCTGAAGCCGATCGGCGAGCTGCTCGGAGCCTGACTGGCGGTTCACGAGCGGCCCCCGGCTTCGCGCCGAGGGCCTCCTTTTGGGCATCAGATGCCGCCGCCCGCCGGTGAGGAGGTGCGCATCGTGTTCGATCCATCGCGTTGGGCACCGTCGCTGGACAGTCGCAGCGTGTCGCCATCGACCGTGACCGCGCTGCCCACGGCCATTGCCTGGGCGCGGCGGAACGACCGCGTGCTGCCGTCGTCCATGCGCACCGTCACGTCGTAGACGGTTTCAGTGCGCACCCGCTTCTCGACCTCGTTGCCCGCAAAGCCGCCGCCGATGGCGCCCAGCACCGTCATCGCCGTCCTGCCGTTGCCGCCAC
Organism: Burkholderiales bacterium; assembly: GCA_043749095.1. GTDB lineage: Bacteria > Pseudomonadota > Gammaproteobacteria > Burkholderiales > Burkholderiaceae_C > PBB1. The sequence continues at coordinate 886 of JAYVEB010000162.1, forward strand.
CGATCTGGTTGCCGAGCAGGCCGCCAGCCGCACCACCGGCGACCACACCGATGCCGCTGCCCTGGCCCTTCTGCTGCACCGCATTGACCGACTCCACCACACCGCAGCTCGCGCAGACCACGGTGCGGGTCGTGCCGCCGGGGGCGTGCCATGGCGCTTGCGCGCTGGTGTTGCCGCTGGTGCTGGTGCTGCCGCTGGAGGTCGCGGGGCGAGACGGCGGCTTGTGAGTCGTGGTCGTGCTGGCGGTCTTGGCCGCCGGAACATCGACCATCGGCGTGCCGAGGGATGAGGCCGCGGTGTCAACGGGCGTGCTCGGTGCGACCGAGCGCATGACCAAGGCACCGGCCAGCGCGGCGGTCACCAGGCCCAGCGCGCCGAAGCCGATCCACACCGCACGGGGAATCGACGGACGGGGAGGAATGAGGGCGACGTCTTGGGGATTGGAGGGATTCATGGGGTTTCCTGTCATGGGTGGATGTAGCTTCTAACGCGCAGATCAGTGCACCGCCGACGGCGAGCGGAATGAAGTTGTGACTGAACGTTGACCGAGCTCGGCTGTCCTGGACGCTGGGGCCAGACATCGTGCGCTGGGCGGTCGGGCTGTCGTTCATCGGAATGGCCTGTGGAATGCTTGCCCCCGACAACCTCGGCCACGAAGAGGACGTCGTTCCCATCAGCCGCGTTGGTGTCTTCAGCACCACGATGGGCATGCTGATCGCCGATGTACCCGCGGTGTTCCTCGGCGACAACATCGCGCAAAAGGTGTCGATGAAGCCGGCTCGCGGCATTGCGGCAACGATCTTTGCCGCGATGGGGCTGTTGGCGCTGTTCAATGTCGGCAAGCTGTTCTGACGCTGGTCCCTGGGCCGTCGACTCGCCACCGGAGCCGGAATCCATCGCGGACTGACGAGCACGCGGCGTTGCCAAGCTCGTTTCTGTGCGGCAACGAACAGACGCCGTTGCGCAGGGCTCCTACCTTTTAATGATACGCCAGCCCATCGATTTGACCGAGAGAAGCCGCCAGACCTCCTCGCCCAGACCGGCGCCTGCAAAACCAAACCGGCCCACGGGCCACAAGCGCAGCCTGGAGCGAGGCCTGCCAATCCCTCAGCGACAGGAGCCTGTGACATGAGCCTCTTCCATGCCGTGGTCTGGACCGACCACCAGTCCGCCCAAGTCCTGCAGTTCGATCCAGAACACGTCAAGGTGCACAAGGTCAAGGCGCATGCGCATCCCACGGCGAAGCATGGCAGCCAGGTGCGCTCGGAGCACGAGTTCTTCGGCGCTTTGTGCGATTCGCTAGAAGGCATCGCCGAAGTGCTGGTGACCGGCTCGCACACCGCGATCGCTGACCTGCGCCACTACGTTGACAAACACCGACCGCACACCGCAAAGCACGTCGTCGGCTACGAGGTTGTAGATCATCCGAGCGAGAAGCAACTGGTGGCGCTCGCGCGCAAGTTCTTCCTTGAGAGCGACCGCATGTCGGGCGTGCCGACTCCGATCTGAGCGACATGGTTCACTGCGGGCGGGGCATCCGGCGCCGGGCCCGCAATGAAGCGCTATGTGCTGTCGATCAGGCCGCGACCGGGGTGACCGCCACCAGGTGCTCGGTCAGGAACCATGCCTGCAGTTCATTGGTGCGCAGCACATTGCTGACCAGTACGTCGTTTGTGCCCGAGTCGCCGGTGTCGGCAACGATCTCGGCGTTCTTGCGCGCCGCGATGATGATCATCTCGTGGGCTTCGGCCAGTCGCGACAACTGCACCACCGCCGGTTCACGGCCACGCGGCGGCCGCGGGATGCGCGTCGTCTCGGCGACATCAGCGGCCATCGCCAGCGTCACGCCGCCCAGCACCTGGATGCGCTCGGCCACCAGATCAACCAGCTCCGCCTGCGCTTCGTAGTGCTTGTCGAACAGCAGGTGAAGTTGGTCGAAGGTCGGACCAACCACCTGCCAATGGTGCTTCTTGTACAGGTCACGCAAGGTCATCGTGTCGGCCAGCGTCTGGTTCAGCAGCGCGACGCTCTTGGTGCACACCGACTCGGACAAGCCGTTCGGCAGCTTGACGATGGTGCCGTACTCCTGCGTGACGACGCCTTGCTGGTGCAAGTGTGGCGCGGGACTGTCGGACGCGCTGCGAGAATCGGTGTGTGTCTTGGACATGGAGGCTCCTGAAAAGTGTGAGGCCAGTGTGCGCAGCGGCAGCGTGAGGCCGGCATCGGAGGCGGCCGCGATGCGCCATCGGCGCCGTCCTACACGCGCCGAATGCGGACGTGGCGCATGCTCGCTGTCGATTACTGCTGCGCCTGCAGCAAGCACATCGCCGTCATGCGGTGAACAAAATTAAACTTTGTCTGAGTTCGGTGGGGCGCACCTTGCGCCTCACCGCATGAACGTCTGGAGTCGTCTGTGCGCCCTCATTACCTTGCCTTGTGTTTCTCTGCAGCCCTGCTGAGCGGCTGCGCGACGTCCACCGTGACGAACCCGGTCACCGGCTTGCAGGAGCGCACGGTGATGAGCGTGGCGAGCGAAATCGCCGAAGGCAAGAAGGAACACGCGCAGGTGCTGCAAGAGTACGGCGCTTATCCCGACGCCAAACTGCAAGCCTATGTGAATGAGCTCGGCCAGCGCCTGGCCAGCCAATCGGAGCGCAGTGAGCTGGAGTGGCATTTCACCGTGCTCGACAGCCCGGAGATCAACGCCTTCGCGCTGCCCGGTGGCTACGTCTACGTGACGCGCGGAATCATGGCCTACATGGAGAGCGAGGCCGATCTGGCTGGCGTCATCGGCCATGAGATCGGGCATGTCACCGCGCGCCATGGCTCTCAGCGTGCGACGCGCCAGCAAACGGCAGGCCTCAGCGTTCTGGCGGCCACCTTGCTGGGCGTGGCCTTGGAGGGCGCGGGCGTGCCGGGCGCCGGTCAAGTGATCGGCCAGGTGTCGCAAAGCGTGGCCGCGGGTTACATCGCGAGCTACGGCCGTGACCAGGAGCTGCAGGCCGACCAGCTTGGTGCCGAATACCTGTCGCGCAGCCATTACGACCCTCGCAACATGGTCGATGTGATCAAGGTGCTGAAGAACCAGGAGCGTTTCGCCGACGACATGGCGCGCGCCGAAGGCCGCACGCCTCCGCCGCGCACCAACTGGTTGGCCTCGCACCCCAGCAATGACCAGCGCCTCGAACAGATCACACAGATGCCCGACGCCTACCAGGGTACCTACAGCGACGAAGGCCGCAACCGTTACCTGCAGGCCATCAACCGCATGACCTACGGCGAAAGCCGCGAGCAAGGGCTGACCCGGGGCCAGAATTTTTATCACGAGAACCTGGGCATCGCGCTCACCGCGCCAGCGGGCTGGAAGGTCCAGAACAGCACGGAAGCGATCGCGCTCGTCAACGGCGAAGGCAGGGCCGGGCTGGTGGTCAAGCTGGTACCAGCCAAAGCGGGCAGCTCACACGATGAGATCGCTTGCAATGTGCTGGCGCCCACCAGCGGCCGCGCCGAACCGTTGACGCTGAATGGTTTGTCGGCGACGCATTACGTGGGCGTACGCAACAACCAGAACGGCGAGGCGCAGCCCTTCGAAGCCACCATCGTCAGCGGGCCCGGCGCACAGAACTACCTGCTGGGCTATGCCGCGGAGGATGGCCAGGCGATGCAGCGCGCCTAGCGGCAGATGCGCGAGGCCGAAGGCTCGTTTCGCGCCCTGACCGCTGCCGACCGGGCAGCAGCGCGGCCGTGGGTGGTGAAAACCGTGCCTTATCCCGGTGGCTCCGGCGGCGGTTTTGCATCGCTGGCGAAGAAGTCACCGCTGGCGCAGGCGCCGGAGCAGCAGCTCCGGTTGATCAACGGCGTGTATGCGGGCGGCGAGCCGAAAGCGGGGCAACTGGTGATGGTGGTCGAGTGATTCGGCACTGAGGTAGCCCGGTGCTCCGCCACCGAGCACGATTGTTGCGTTGCAACATACAACCACTGGAATCCCCATGCTCATCCGCATCGGCTACGACATCGAGCTCACGCTGACCGCCCCGACAGCGCTGATCTTCCTGCTGCGTGTGCACCCGAGCCGTGAGCACGATCTGCAGGGGCCGGAGAACCTGTACCTGCAGCCGGGGCTGGTCGCGACCGAGTACTTCGACGGATTCGGCAACCGCTGCGGGCGCATCCAGGTGCCACCGCAGGTGTTGGCGGTGCGCCTGACGAACCATGCCACCGTCTACGACAGCGGCCTGCCTGACGCAGTCCACTTCGAAGCCTACCAGCACGCACCAGAAGAATTGCCGACAGAGGTGCTGCAATTCTTACTGCCCAGCCGCTACTGCGAGGTCGACAGCGAGTTGCTGGCTTTCGCCTGGGCGCAGTTCGGCGGGAGCCCGATGGGCTGGGGCCGCGTGCAGGCGATCTGCGATTTCGTGAACCAGCGCATACGCTTCGACTACAACCAGGCCCGATCGAACCGCAGTGCGCTGCAAGGCTTCCAGGAGCAGACCGGCGTGTGCCGCGACTTCGCGCACCTGGCCGTCACCTTGTGCCGCTGCATGAACATCCCGGCGCGCTATGCGACCGGCTACCTCGGAGACATCGGTATTCCACCGGTGCGCTTCCCGATGGACTTCAGCGCCTGGTTCGAGGTGTATCTGGGCGGTGCGTGGCACACCTTCGATGCGCGCCACAACACGCCGCGCATCGGCCGGGTGGTGATGGCACGCGGCCGCGATGCGGGTGATGTGCCGATCACGATGACCTTCGGCCCGAATGCGCTGACCCGCTTCGAAGTGACGACCGACGAGGCGCTGTGAGAGGCGTGTCTGCAGAGTCCACATGACCTACTGCGTTGCCGTCAAGCTGGTAGAGGGGCTGATCTTCGCCTCCGATTCGCGCACCCATGCCGGCGTCGACAACTACGCCACCTTCTGCAAGATGACGCTGTTCGAGCGTCTCGGCGATCGGGTGATCGTGATGCTCAGCTCGGGCGGCCTGGCCGGCACGCAGGCGGTCATCAGCGTGCTGCGTCAGCGCATCGAATCGGGCGCGGAGCACCTTTTCAATGCACTGACGATGTTCGAGGTGGCCAACCGGGTGGCCGACGCGATGCGCCACATCGACCGCCGCGACACGCCCCACATGGACGCCCGCCCGTTCAATGCGTCGTTCATCCTCGGTGGGCAGATTGCCGGTCGACCGATGCAGCTGTTCCGCATCTACGCCGAAGGCAATTTCATCGAGGCGGGCATCGATACACCGTTCCTGCAGACCGGCGAGGCGAAGTACGGCAAGCCCATCATCGACCGCGTCATCACGCCAGCGACCTCCCTGGCCGATGGCGTCAAATGCCTGTTGATCTCGTTCGATTCGACGTTGCGCAGCAACCTGTCGGTCGGCATGCCGATCGATCTGCTGTGTTACGAACGCGACAGTCTGCGGGCGAATCTGCGGCATCGCTTTGAGACCGGTGATGCGCACTTCAACGCGATCCGCGAGCAGTGGAATGCAGGCACGCGGCGGGTGTTCAAGGAACTGCCCGAACTGCGCTGGTCGACATAGAAGTCGAGCGTCACCGGCCGTCGTTGCGGCTCGTGTTGGTCGGTGACAACTTCGCTGTGCTCCGCATCGGCGGAAAGCACAGCCCGGCATCGGCGCAGCCCTGACTGGTCACGATGAGCGCGAAGGCGGCGGCCGCGGATTCGACCGGCAGGCGGATCACGACGCGCCCGCGGTAGGTTTCGAGCTTCTTGCCAAAGGTCCCGTCGAACTTGATCTTGCCCGGCGGGAACGCCGGTGTGCCGAGCTTCACCGTGGCAGGGTCGGCGGCGAACGTAAAGCGCTCGCGGTACAGGTAATAGCCGTCGGCCACGTTGAACACCACCTCGACGTGGTGCGAGTCGAGAGCTCTCGCCTCGAAACGAAATGCCTGCTCGGGCGCCAGAAAGTCGTTGGCAGCGCCGGCCGAAGTGCCGCAAAAGCCTTGAAAAAACAGCAGGAAAGAGGCGAGGCAGCGCAGCAGGGAAGTGATCATGGGGGCGGGTCTGGTGGCCAGGGGCCGAGCCGTCGAATGCTAAGGTCGTTAGTTGTTGCCGTCGGCGATGTCTTTCAACCGACAGGTCCTTTGCGTGGACCGAGACGCCGTTGTCGATGATCAGGCGCTGAAGATCAGTTGCCTGGCCTTTTGAGCCGCCGCCGCGCCCTTGCGCTGGGCAATGTCGGCGACGACGCGATCGGCGACTGGCATCAGCTGATTCACATCGGCGGCCTTTTCCACCGCCAGCGTCAGGCGGAATCCGAGCAGCCCGAGCTCGCTCGATATCGGGTGCGTCAGCCGCGCGGTAAGTTGCGCATAGCTGGGCGCTGGGCGCTGGGCGCTCGCCGAGCAGCAGATCCATGTCGGTGGACGTCGAGCCAGACACTGCAGACGCTTGTGTCGCCAGCCTGCCGAAGGCAGACAACGGCGCTACGTCAGCGCGCACGCGGGTGATCAATCCCAGTCGAGCCAGCAGGTCGATGTCGCCTGCGGTGCTGCCAGCGACACTGTTCAACAGCGCCTCCTGCGAGCGGTTGCCGTCGATCAGCAGCAGCAGGTTGCGGCGCACCCGTTCGGGCACCAGCGCCCGGGCGTTGATCTCGGCGCGGCCGATGTCGGTCTTGATCCAGATCATGCTCATCTCCGCTGACTCTGCTTCACGCCGGGATATCGGCCAGCGAGTGCTCGACCACAGGCCTGATGCGCCTGCCATGGAAACGGGATGTAAGCCTCAGGTGGTGCGATGGCGTCGGCGGCGCTTGACTGCGCGCGCAGCACGGGCCACGGCCAGCGCTGCCGCGTCACGCAACTCCGGTGAGCGGCCGGTGCGGGTCGCCGCCTGCGGCGCCGCCGCCCATCGATCGAACCCGGTGATCGCGCTGAACGCCCAGGCGATGGCGATGAAAACGCCGACCCCGCCGATCGCGCACAGCACCAGCAGCACGCCGTGCTCCCAGGGCTGTGTCAGTGCTGCGAATCCGGCCGCTGCCAGCAGCGCCAGCAGCAATGCGCGCAGTCGGCCGGTACGCCCGAACATCGAGCCCAATGCGGTGCCGTAGCCGAGCAGGAACACCAGCGCCAGCAGGTACTGCGCGAGTGTCAGTTGATGCAGCGTCTTGCTCAGTTCACTCATGGCCGAAAACTCCTTGCCGTGGACAGCGAGATTGCGCGCTGTGGCCGTGCCTCGCAAGCGGGTCAGGGCTGGAAGTCGCCGCGCTTGTGACCCCCATCACGTTGAGCAGTGACGCGTCGCCATACCCGCTACAAAGAGGCTAACGGCGATTGGTTTCAAGCACATGAACCAGGGTGATTTCGCCATGCGCCGGTGGCCCCGGCACATGCTGCAATCGGTGTGCCCGCGCAACGCCCGATCGCGAGGATCGGTGCTGACCGTCCGCTAAGGCGGCGACATCGGCCAAGGGCGTTGCGCCGGCCGCATCTGCTACCAGGCGTGCGCCAGCTGCAGCACGCCCAGATCGTCGAAGCGCCGCCCGACGATCTGCAGGCCGATCGGCAGGCCGCTGGTGGTGTAACCCGCATTGATGCTGGCCGCGGGCTGCTCGCTCATGTTGAAGGGCAGGGTGTAAGCGATGTGCTCGAACGGCCGCGCCGGGTCGTTGGTCGGGCAGGGCAGCTCGGCGGCAAAGGCTGGCGTCGGTGCGACAGGCGACAGCACGAACTCGAAGGGCTGACAGGCGGCGACGGTGGCCGCGCGCATCGCCAGCGTCTGGTGGTAGTGACGCATGAGCTCGACGCCGCTGAGGTTGGCGCCGCCCTCGGCCCACGCCACGATGAAGGGCAGCACGCGGCGCCGTTGTTCGGCATCGAAGGCCTGCAGATCGACCCAGGCACGGGTGCGCCAGAAGCAATCGATGCCGTCAGCCATGTCGCGGCTGACGAAGGGCGCCAGCGGTTCGACGATGGCACCTGCAGCCTCGAAGGCCCGCGCGGCCTCGGTGATCGCTGCAGTGACCTGCGGCTCGGACGGCAAGCCCCAGCCAGCGTCGAGCATCAGGCCGATGCGCAGACCTTTCAAGTCGCGGTCCAGTGCCATCCACGCGATGCGCTCCGCCGGCAGGCTCATGTGGTCGCGCCAGTCGGGTTGGCTCAGCACCGCCATCATCAAAGCCGCATCGCCCACGCTGCGTGTGATCGGGCCGGCCACCCGCGCCGGGTAAGGCGACCCGATCGGCACGCGGCCATGGCTGGGCTTCAGGCCGAACACACCGCACCAGCCGGCGGGTAGCCGGATCGAGCCGCCGATGTCGGTGCCCACCTGCAACGGGCCATAGCCTGCCGCTGCTGCCGCTGCCGCGCCGGCGCTGCTGCCGCCGGGGCTCAGCCGCAGGTCCCAGGGGTTGCGCGTCCGCGGGTGAAAGCTCGACAGGCCGGACGACAGCATGCCGAGGTCGGGCATCGTCGTCTTGCCCAGGATCACCGCGCCGGCCTCGCGCAAGCGCGCCGCGGGAGGTGCATCGGCGCGCGCCGGCACCAGTTCGGTGGCGGCACAACCCAGGGGCATCGGCGCGCCGACGGTGGCGATGTTTTCCTTCAGCATCGCGGGCACGCCATCGAGCACGCCGATCGGCTCGCCCCGCTGCCAGCTGTGTCCCGACGCCTGCGCCGCGACCAGGGCAGCCGCGGCATCGATGGCATAGGTCGCGTGCAGCAACGGCTCACAGGCCGCGATGTGCGCCAGCACCTGTTCCAGCACCTCGACAGGGCTCAGTGATCGGCTGCGATACGCCGCCAGAAGTTCACCGGCGCCGAGCTGATGCAGCGCTGGCATGGTCGAAGAAGCCCTCGTCGTCGCCCCCGCGCCTCAGGTGTAGCGTCCCTCGTTCTGGACCAGTTCGCAGCCCTCGATCAGGAACAGCCCGTCAGGCTGGCGCTCCAGCGTGTAGGTCGCGAGCCAGGCTGCACCTTGCGTGTCGGTCATCTGCACACCCAGCACCACCGCACCGTCGATCCATTGCGGTTTCAGGAAGGCCACCGATGCGGGTCGGTACACCACGGCGTAGCGTTTGCGCACGAGGTTGATGAAGTTGTCGGGAGATCCCAGGTTCTTGCGCGCGCCGGGTGACGCCAGCAAAAACGCCCGCCGCGCGTCGTCGGCGGCGAACGCGTCAAGTTGTGCCTGCACCACCGCACGCGCCTTGACGGCCAAGGCAGTCGGCACGTCAGCGGCGAAGGCAGCAGCACCGACCAGGCTCCAACCCAGGCCCAGGCTGCCAACGATCATGGCGCGACGGTGAATCCGGACGGTGTTCATGGCGACTCCAGAAAGGGCGTTCGGGCAGATGATGCCGCGAACGCGCGAAAAAAACATCTGCTACGTCCCGCCGCGCGCTTCGGATGCGCAAATGCACACGGTCGGTGCATTTCAGACGGTTTCAACCCCTGGATGCGGGGGGCATCGGCCACCACGTCGGCCCCCGAAACTGTTACAAATATGGACTGACGCCAAGCCGTTGAAACAGCGCAAAGGCGCGACGTGAAGTTCGCCCACACCCCTCCCCTGACGATGCATCCAACGGCTCGATACCCCCCCCGCCCGCACTCGCCGTTCTCGTCGATGGCCGATCGACGCGACAGCGCAACCCGCGCGATGCGCCGCCGTGGCGACCGCGACCCAGTGGCGGAACTGCAATCCCTGTTGGACAAGTTGCCATCGCTGGTGGTGCGCCTGCACCGCTCCCAGACGGGTCATTGGGCGGTTCCTTACGCTTGCAGCGCATTCATCCGTCTGTGTGGTGTCTCTATGTCGGTCTTGCGTGCCGATGCCCGCGCGCTGCTTGACTGCGTGCATGCCGAGGACCTGCGGCGCATCGAGCGCGACTGGACCCAGGTCACTGCATCGGCCCAGCCGATCCATGAGTCCGTGCGCCTGCGGCGTCGGCACGGCCCGTGGAGCCGCTTCGACGCCAGCGCACTGGCCGATCCGGCGCCCGACGGCGGCGTCTACTGGAATATGCTGCTGCGACCGCAGTCGTCGCTATCGGCCGTTGACGCAGAGCTGCAGCAGCGGCAGGAGCGCTGGCAGCTGGCCACGGCCGCCGCCGACATCGGCGTGGTCGAGTTCGATGTGGCGGGCGGCACCTTGCAGCTCGATGCCGTGGCCTGCCAGCACCACGGTCTGGATCCGGCCCCGCATCTGGTCGAGGTGGAGGCGTGGATGGCCCTGGTGGTCGAGGCCGACCGGGCCGCGGCTCGGACCCTGTGGTTGCCCACCGTGCTGGCGGAAGACCAGATGCGCTTGTCCTTGGGTATTGACGCGGGCGCACCGCACGGCCCACGCACGCTGGAGTTCGTGCTTCAGGCGGTGGAAGGCCAGCAGCGGCTGGTCGGCACCTGCACGGATGTGACCCAGCGGCAAACGCTGGACGCCCTGAAGCGCGACAAGCTCGACGCCGAAAAGGCCAGCCGCAGCAAGAGCGAATTCATGTCGCGTGTCAGCCACGAATTGCGCACGCCCTTGAACGGCATCCTGGGCTTCGCGCAGCTGATGGCGCTGGACAGCGAGGCGCCGCTGGCGCCTGTGCAAGCGCAGCGCCTCGAGGTGCTTCGTCATTCCGGTGCGAGGCTGTTATCGCTGATCGACCAGCTCCTCGAGGTGTCGCGCATCGAGCAGGGACGTCTGCGCCTGCGGTACCGGCCGATCGACGTGCGGCTGCTGGTCGAACGCTGCGCGAACGAGATGACGCCGCTGGCCCAGCAGCGTGGCATCGAACTGATGGTGCAGATCCCGTCGAATGCGCCCGCGGTGCGCGCCGATGCAGATGCGCTGGAGCAGGTGTTGGCGAACCTGCTGTCGAACGCCATCAAGTACAACCGGCCCAGGGGCCGGGTGCGGGTGCGCTTTGAGGCGGCTGAACAAGGGGTGCTGACCATTGACGACACCGGTATCGGGATGACCGAAGACCAGCTTGGCAAGCTGTTTGAACCATTCAACCGCCTTGGCGCCGAACGCACCGACACCCATGGCAGCGGGCTCGGGCTGGCAATCACCCGCAAGCTGGTGCGTGCCATGGGCGGCAAGATCGACGTGCTGTCTCGCCCCGGCAAGGGGTCGCGTTTTGCTGTGTCGCTGCCGCTGGCCAAGGCTGGCAAGGCCAAGCCGCCGCGGGATGATGTGTCGGTCAAACCCGAGTTCCCGTCCCTGTGGGACAACGGTGTCGAGCAGGTGGTGCTTTACGTCGAGGACGACGAGGTCAACACCATCCTGATGGAGGAGATTTTCCGTTCGCAGCCGAACTGGCGGCTGCTCACCGCAACCAACGGTACCGAGGGTCTGGAAATTGCCGACCAACATGAGTTGTCGTTGGTGCTGCTCGACCTGAACCTGCCGGGCCTGTCGGGTTTCGAGGTGCTGGAGCGGCTGCGGGCCCAGGATCACACCAGGCATCTGCGCTGCATTGCCCTCAGCGCTGACGCCTTGCCGCAGCAAATACAGCAGGCGGTTGCGGCGGGCTTCGACGACTACTGGACCAAGCCCATCGATCTTGCGGTGGTGATCAGCAAGCTGAAGGACGAATTCCGCTTGCTGGCGGAGGCGGATTGAGCCCCACCGTACTGGAAAAAGCGGTATCCAGATGTATCTCCGCCCTGATA
>JAYVEB010000163.1:0-3959 GCA_043749095.1 Burkholderiales bacterium
CAATCCGGCTGCGCCCAGCAACTGGGTAGGGTAGGGCTCCATGCCGAGGCTGCGGCGCGCCAATTCACGCACCACGGCCAGACCCTGCGCAAGCACCTCGCCTGGCTGGGCAATTTCACCCCAGTGGCGACGGGCATGGCGGGGCAACCATGCCGAAAGGTCGTCATCGGACAGGGCACGGCATCTTCCGGCAAGCTCCTCCGCCTGCTCGACACATTGCCGCAGCGCCCGGTCACCGAACCGCAACGCTTCGAATCGCTGCCAGCGCTCTCTCGCCCAGCGGTCGAACTTGCCTTCACGCACATCGGCGCGTTCGGCATAGACGCTGCCGCTGCGCGAGCGGCTGATCGAGGCGGCGAGGTGACCCATGTGCTGAAGGCTATACCGACAGGTGCGACAGGAACAGTCGCCGAAGCTGACGCCACCAGCGCCAGCCGATCGGTTCCGGCGGCTGCTCGAAGGCCACATAGGCCCGGCTGCCCAGATGCCCCAACGACGTCACGCCGAGCGCTTCCACATCGAACTGGAAAACGGTTCCCAGGGCGGTGGCCCCATGCACATCCTGCGGGTCGGTGACTTGCTTGCCGCCGCCGGAGAGCCCCAACGCCGCGCTTGGCAACTCGTGCCCCGCCTTCGGCGTTCTGCGCACCCATCGACCAGCGATCGCCTGGTCCGGATGGTCGACCACCCTGATGTCGATGGAACGCAGCGTCGACGGATCCAGCTCGGATTCCCCTTGCGTCAGCGCGACCCGTACCAGCGGCACATTGGTACCAATGACATGGCCCACCAGGTCGCCTCGGTGCAGAAAGCGGCCGGGCAAATCTTGCGCGCGGTCCAGCCGAACCACCCCGTTGACCTGGGACCGAAGCACCAGGTCAGCAACGTCCGCGCGCATCCGGTCGAGTGCAGTCTGCTCGGCGTTGACCTCATCCTGGTGCCGCGGTGCCGCCGCAGGCTGGGTCACCATGGCCGAGTCCAGCTTCGCCTGCGCCAGCTCCAGCCGGGCTTCCTGTTCGACCACCTTGGCCGTCAGCTCCGCGTTTCGCATGATGACCGTGGTGTCGCCTGGCGCCACCTTGTCGCCTTCGCGCACGGCGGTGCTCACCACGAAGCCGTCGCTGCGCGCTCGCAGCAGGGCCTCTTCAGGAAGCCACACAACGCCCTGCGCACGCACGTGTCGCGGCATTGGAATCACCCACAGCACGGTCAGCGTGATTGCTGCCACGCCGAGCACGGCACCCCAAGCACGCATCGGGCGGGCGGCGAACCGGGGAGCCGTTTGCAAGGCAAGCCATCCCTTGCCCAGCGGCCACAGCAGGCCCGACCCGATCGCCCAGAGAGCCAGCAGGATGCCGACGAAAAAATACTGCTGTGCCACGAACCAGGCGATTCCGAACGTCACCAGAATGCGATAAGCGGTGGCGAGCGGCGCGTACAGGAAAAAACAGATCTGTTCGTAACGAGAGGCAGGCGGTGCTTTTTCGGTGCGAGCGCCCAACGCGAACCTGCTGATCAGAAACTGCCAGAACGTCGTTGCGCGTTGCGACAGGTTGGGCACACCCAGGGCGTCGGCCAGCATGTAATACCCGTCGAGCCGGAGCAACGGGTTGGCATTGAACATCACCGTGGTCACGCTGCCCACGACGAGGATGTTGTAGAGCACCGATCGAAGAAAGCCGGGCTCGATGGCCATCCACAACAAGAAGGCCAGTGCGGCGATCCACAGCTCGGCCATCATGCCGGCCGCTGCGACCCACGCCCGTTCAGACCGCTTGGGAAAGGCGTTGGCCGACGAGGCATCGACGTAGGGCGTGGGGTAAAGCACCAGCAGCATCAAGCCCATTTCGCGCACTTCACCACCTCGGCGCACGACGGCCAGCCCGTGAGCGATCTCGTGCGCGAGTTTCAACAGGGGGAAAACAACAGCGGCGATCAGCAGGTTGTTGGCAGCCAGCAGTCGTTCCCCGAAGTTTTTCGTCAGGTCAGTCCAATGTTCGGGCACCAGGACCAGTGCGGTTCCGACCATTGCCAGCCACAGTGCCCAAAGCACAACCGCTGGCAGGGGTGGTGTGATTTTCAGCAAGCGCTGCAGGAAGGCATCCGGGTCCCACAGCGGCACCTTGATCGACAGCGGGTTGCCGACGTTCTGGCGCCACTTCTGTTTGCGTTGCTTGTCGTGGCGTGCCAGCAATTCGGCCGCATCGGGGCTCGCATCGACGACCAGCAGGTCCTGCGCGTTGAGCTGCCCGACGAGTTGCAGGATGTCGTCCTGCGTGGGGGTGTCGTCGCTCAGTTCTCTTGTCAATCGCTGCCACACCTGGGCCAATGACAGGTGCCCGTCGAACAGGCGAACCACACGGTAGGCCATGCCGTTCAGCCGGTGATGCCGGGCGGCAGTGCGGTCTTCGAGCACATGCCACACGGTACCTCGGAGGACATGGCGGTGAATGCGGATGTGAGGCACCAGCCTCGGCCGAAGGTTCGCAATGCGGTGCCACTGATCGGACAGCAGCGCAACGCTCAAGGCAGGTACTCCCACAGCGTGACGCGCAACCAGTGGCGGAAGCTGCGCGTCCACACCGCCAGCGCGGCGTCTTCAGCCACATGAACCTTGGCGACACCTTCAAGCCCGGGACGCAGCCGTGCATCGGGTCGTGCAATCTGCGCCTCGACGCGGAAGAAGTTGCGTCCGTCCTGCGGTGTCGATACCGCCGTGATGCGGCGCACCGTGAAGTCGAATCGCTGACCCGGCAAGCTCGTGAGCGCGATCTGACCGGTTTGCCCCACCGCAACCAGCGATACATCGCGTTCGTCCATTTCGATGACCACGCGCCAGGCATCCAGCGGCGCAATTTCGAACAGCACCTTGCCCAGCTCCACCGGCGACCCGATCTGCTGCGAGAGGTCACCTTTGACGATCACCCCGTCGTACGGCGCAATGATCTGCACGCGCTGCAGCTTTTCGAGCACCAGGTCGAGCTGCGCACGGGTCTGGCCGGCCTGCGCCGACGCCAGCCGGGTGTCGACCCGATTGCCCTCGGCCATGGCCTCGCGCTCCTTGCGCAGCGAGACTTCGAGCTCGGACTCCAACTTGCTTTGTTCGAGCCGCAGGTCCTTGTCGTCGAGCGTGGCGAGCAATTGGCCGGTCTTGACCGTGTCGCCTGCGCGCGCCACGGCACGTTGCACGTAACTGGCGAAGGGCACCACCGCGGCACGCTGCACTTCGCCTTCGATCACCGCCCGTGCGGTGACGCGCTGCTCCACCGGAATCAGTGCGGCCGCCAGCAGCAAGACGGCCAGCGTCACGCCCGCCAGCTTCAATCCGGGATGCGAGCTGTCGGTGGCGCGCTTGGTGAACTCGCGCAAGCTGCGCCGCATCCGCTGCGGCAGGCTTTCTGCTGCTGCCCATTGCAACGCGGCAATCGGCGCAATCGACAGCGCCGCCACTTCCATCGATTCGATCTCCGCGTCGCTGAAAGTCCTGTTCCGCTCGAACAGCAGCACACCCTGAACCTGTCGGCTGTGCATCAGCGGAACAATGGCCAGGCCCACCGCTTTCTCTTCATGCGCGTAGTCAACAAGAGCCTGCGCCGGCGGCGGGTCGCCCGGTCTCGCAGGCCAGATCACCACCGCACGCTCGTCCACCGCCTCATTCATGGCGGCTTCGGCGAGCTTGACGAGTTGGGTGCGGGCATCGAACCACGCTGCATTACTGCGTGCCACCGTTTTTGCGACCAGGTGCTCCACCCGCGCCATCTGCACCAAGGTCGCATCGAAGCGCAGCGCCAGCAGGTTGACGAGCGCCAAGGCCGACTCGTGGGGCGACGGCTGATCGAGCATGGCGGCATCGGCATCGAGAACGAAGCGCGCCCGATCGAGCCGTGTGCGCAGAGACTGCGTGGTGTGGTCGTCACCGAGCCGCAGCAACCATCCCGCGCCCCAGTGCAAAGAGCTGA
>JAYVEB010000164.1:0-3956 GCA_043749095.1 Burkholderiales bacterium
GGTCCGAGTCCCGCCGAAATTGCCGTGGGACACACCGCCCTGTTCGACCTCAGATAGGGTGGGGCGATGACTCGAAATTAACGCGGGTCGTAACACCCCGGCTTGGAGGATCGCCAGGACAAGAATCCGAACCCAGGAATGGAGCAAGGTCAAAATGTGGGGTGCAGATACGGTGAGTGGTCGTTTGAAGGATTCAGAGGCCATCCGGAGGTTCCCGGAAACGCGGCGGCTGAAGGGTGGAATTCTGCGCTGCGGTCATTCTCCACGCAACGATGCAGCCTGCCGGCCCGCCGTGCCAGCCGGCCCGGCACATCACGACGTCTGTTCCAGACGCAACAAAGGCCGGTGGAGGCCGGCCCTTTCAGTTCATGGATCGCCAGCAGGCAATCACATCCCGACGCCTATTCAGCGACCACGACCTCAGCCGCACTTTCCGCGCGATCAACAAGTTCCACAAACGCCATCGGCGCGTTGTCGCCCACCCGGAATCCCATCTTCAGGATGCGTGTGTAGCCGCCGGGACGCAGCTTGAAACGGGGCCCCAGATCATTGAAGAGTTTGGTGACGATGTCGCGGTCGCGCAGGCGATTGAAAGCCAAGCGGAGGTTGGCGAGTGTCGGCTCCTTGGCCAAGGTGATCAAGGGTTCGACGACGCGACGAAGTTCCTTGGCCTTCGGCACCGTGGTCTTGATGGCCTCATGCAGCAGAAGCGAATTGCACATGTTCCGCAGCATCGCCTGGCGATGCTCCGAAGTGCGGTTGAGCTTGCGAAGTCCGTGGCGGTGGCGCATGGTGCGGTTTCCTTTTGACTAACTTATTGATCCCCAGCCGTATCAGGTACTGAGGGTTGCACGATCAAGCATGCAGCGGGCTTGCTTGTCATTCGATGGCGGCCCGATTCGGCCGCCTCGTACGGTGGGACAAGCGTTACCGCTTGTCCAGGCCCTGGGGCGGCCAGTTCTCAAGGCGCGAGCCGAGCGTGAGTCCGCGCGAAGCCAGCACTTCCTTGATCTCGTTGAGCGACTTGCGACCCAGGTTAGGCGTCTTCAGCAACTCGGTCTCAGTGCGCTGAATCAGATCACCGATATAGTAAATGTTTTCAGCTTTCAGGCAGTTAGCCGAACGCACCGTCAGCTCCAATTCATCGACCGGGCGCAGCAGGATCGGATCGAACTGCGTGTTGCGGGCCACCGGCGCATCGGCGAAGGTGTTGGGCTCGCCTTCGAGGTGCGCGAACACCATCAATTGCTCGACCAAGATCTTCGCCGAGTTGCGGATCGCTTCCTCGGGCGTGATCGCGCCGTTGGTGTTGATCTCCATCACCAGCTTGTCGAGGTCGGTGCGCTGCTCGACGCGAGCGCTTTCAACTGTGTAGCTCACGCGAGCCACGGGCGAAAACGAAGCGTCCAGCACGATGCGGCCGATCGACTTGGTCGGTTCATCGCCATAACGGCGCATCGTGCCCGGCACATAGCCACGGCCCTTCTCGACCTTGATCTGCATGTCGAGCTTGCCGCCGTGCGACAGGTGCGCGATCACGTGCTCGGGGTTGATGATCTCGACGTCGTGCGGCGTCTGGATGTCGCCGGCCGTGACCGGGCCTTCGCCCTCCTTGCGCAGCACCAGCGTCACTTCGTCGCGGTTGTGCAGGCGGAACACCACGCCCTTGAGGTTCAGCATGATGTGAACCACGTCTTCCTGCACGCCGTCGACCGTCGAGTACTCGTGCAACACACCGGCGATCGTCACTTCGGTGGGCGCGTAGCCGACCATCGACGACAGCAGCACACGCCGCAGCGCGTTGCCCAGCGTGTGGCCGTAGCCGCGCTCGAAGGGTTCGAGCGTGACCTTGGCACGGTTGCCGCCGAGCGGCTCTACATGGATGGCTTTGGGTTTCAGCAGATTGGTTTGCATTGAAGTCCTGTGGGTCTCAATACCCTCGGCTCGTTACGCCGATAAGGCTGATGGACAGCGCCGGCTGGATGAATATCTCTTTGCCGCCGGCATGCGAAGAGAAAAGAAACCTTGAAGGAGTGACGGCAATGCCGACACCCCGCTATCGTCATTCGCGGAGCGTTAGCGCGAGTACAACTCGACGATCAGCGCTTCCTTGATGTCGGCGCCGAACTCGTCGCGCTCGGGCGCCTTCTTGAAGATGCCTTCGAGCTTCGCTGCGTCAACCGTCACCCAGCTCGGCATGCCCTGGCCTTCGGCGAGCTTCACCGCATCGATGATGCGCAGCTGCTTCTTCGACTTCTCGCGAACCGCGACGACATCACCGGCCTTGACCAGGAACGATGCGATGTTGACCGAAGCGCCGTTCACGGTGATCGACTTGTGCGACACCATCTGGCGGGCTTCCGCACGCGTCGAGCCGAACCCCATGCGGTAGACGACGTTGTCGAGGCGCGATTCCAGCAGCAGCAGCAGGTTCGCACCCGTGTTGCCTTTGCGGCGCTCGGCCTCGGCGAAGTAGCGGCGGAACTGGCGCTCCAGAATGCCGTACATGCGCTTGACCTTCTGCTTCTCGCGCAACTGCAGGCCGAAGTCGGAGGTGCGGGTACCAGAAGTGCGGCCATGCTGGCCAGGCTTGCTGTCGAACTTGACCTTGTCACCGATCGGGCGGCGGGCGCTCTTCAGGAACAGGTCAGTGCCTTCACGGCGGGAAAGTTTGCCCTTGGGGCCAAGGTAACGTGCCACGATGTTTCCTTTGTCAATCTGACGCGACCGGCCTGTTGAACAGGACCATCGCGCGAGTCTGGCGAGTGTTTTTCTAGGCGCTCAGACAGTGGGCTTCGCAAAAGCGAAAAAATCGGCGACACCGTGCCGGTGTCGCCGACGGATAAACAGAACGCTCAGATCCGACGGCGCTTTTGCGGGCGGCAGCCGTTGTGCGGCACTGGCGTCACGTCAGAGATCGAGTTGATGCGAATGCCAAGCGAGGCCAGGGCACGAACTGACGACTCGCGACCCGGGCCAGGGCCCTTGATCCGGACGTCGAGGTTCTTGATGCCCTGGTCTTGGGCCGCACGACCCGCCACTTCCGCTGCCACCTGGGCGGCGAAAGGCGTGCTCTTGCGCGAGCCCTTGAAGCCCTGGCCGCCACTGGACGCCCACGACAGCGCGCCACCCTGGCGATCAGTGATCGTGATGATCGTGTTGTTGAACGACGCGTGAACGTGTGCGACACCGTCCGCAACGTTCTTGCGGACTTTCTTGCGCACGCGCTGGGCGGCGGTGTTGACAGGTGACTTAGCCATGTTGACCTTCTCTCAATCTTGTTTCGCGACCACAGGTCACTTCTTGACCACGGCGCCGGACTTGCGTGGGCCCTTGCGGGTGCGCGCATTCGTCTTGGTACGCTGACCACGCACAGGCAGACCACGACGATGACGGAAGCCGCGGTAGCAACCCAAGTCCATCAGACGCTTGATGTTGATTGACATCTCACGGCGCAGATCGCCCTCGATCGTGATCCGGCCGATTTCTTCCCGAATCTTCTCCAGGTCGCCGTCTGTCAGATCCTTGACCTTGCGATCAAACGGCACGCCGCTGTTGGCGCAGATCTTCTGCGCGGTGGTGCGGCCAATGCCATAGATCGACGTGAGGCCAATCTCGGTGTGCTTATGGGGCGGAATGTTGATACCAGCAATGCGTGCCATGTTCGTCCTCTAATTCGCTCGTCGTCGAAGGCTGAAGTTCAGCCCTGGCGCTGCTTGTGGCGCGGGTCGGTGCAGATAACGCGCACGACACCTTTGCGCCGGATGACTTTGCAATTCCGGCACATCTTCTTCACTGATGCAGCTACTTTCATTCTTTTCTCCTGGGCCTTTTCAGACCGCCTTGACTTTCGATTCAACAGCTTCAATCCGGCCTCAGCGCCGAAATTTATCTTTCGACATGCGCAGTTCAGATCACGCCAATCAACTCGCCTTGAAATTCGCCTTCTTGAGCAG
>JAYVEB010000165.1:0-3948 GCA_043749095.1 Burkholderiales bacterium
TCCAGTCAGAGTTTACGGAGGCGTGCGCTGACAGGATGCAGATGCAGAGGAAGAAGGAACAGAGTGCCCTGCGAAGGTGAGGTGCGGCAATGCGCATAATTTTTTGATACTACAAGGCTGCGCATGGGAGGTCGCGCAGCGTCAACCGGTCGAAATTCGCCCGCTGCCAGAACGCGGCGAGTTGCGGCGACGGATCGAGCAAGGTGTTGGCCAGCAGCGTGCGCGCGGCCGTGGAATCTGGGTCACACAGCAGCACATGCCGGGAGCCGCCGGGCTCATCGAGGCGGCCGACCCAGTCGATGGCGACCAGCGCATGCAGCGCAGGTTCAACTTGCAGCGGATCGGTGTTCAGCGCCTGCGCGATCTGCTGCGCTGACAGCCCGTGCCCGCCGGCCTGTCGCGCCTGCGCCAGGCTGCGCAGCACCGCAACCGCCAGCTCGAAACGGTAACCGGGCACATGGCCACGCTGCACGACCCGGGTCTGCAGCGTCGGCGAATAGGCGGCGATCACCGCGCCGAGCAGCACGATGACCCAGCCCAGGTAGATCCAGATCAGGAAGATCGGCACCGTCGCAAAGGCGCCGTAGATGGTCGAGTAGGTCGGCACCTGCTGCAGGTACCAACCCAGCGCCTGCTTGGCCAGCTCGAAGCCGATCGCCACGAACACGCCGCCCGCCAGCGCATGGCGCCACTGCACCCGGGTGTTGGGCACGTAATAGAACAACGCCGCTATGCCCAACGCCTGCAAGGCGAACTCCACCGCCTGCAACAGCACGCTGACGCCACCGGGCAGCCCGCTGACAAGGCCGCGCGACGCCGAGATCGCGTACGAGGTGACGCTCAGGCTGACCCCCAGCAGCAGGGGCCCGAGCGTTGCCGCTGCCCAGTACACCAGCACCCGCTGCGCCATCGGCCGCGACGCGCGCACCCGCCAGATCGCATTCAGCGTGCGGTCGATGGTCAGCATCAACGCGATCGCGGTCACCACCAGCACGATCAGACCAACGGTGCCCAGCCGCTTGGCCTTGCCGGCGAACTGCGTCAGTGCGCCCAGCACCGGCCGGGCGATGCCCTCAGGCACCAACGCCTGCAGGAAATACTTTTCCAGCGAACCCTGAAAGTTCGAGAACATCGGAAAGGCTGAGAACACCGCCAGCATCACGGTGAACAGCGGCACCAGCGAAATCAGCGTGGTGAAGGTCAGGCTGCCGGCAGTCAGGCCGAGGCGGTCTTCGCGAAAGCGCTGGCGCAGCGTGTGGACGGTGTCCATCCACGGCCAGGTCTGCAGCGTCACCAGCCAGAGTGCCGCCTGCTGGCGCCAGGTTTCGGTGACCGTGGCCTTGTGCGTCGGGGGGAACTCCATCACTGGCTATGATGCCATTGATGATTCTGTCCACCACCTCGCCGCTCGCCTCCCCATCCGACGCGCCCACAGCGTGGCTGCCTCCCGTTGTGGCCTGGAGCCGCGCCGTCGCGGTGGGCAGCCTGCTCGGCCTGATCGTGCTGGGCCTGGCCTGGGAGCTGGTGCTGGCGCCGACCGGCAACCGCACACTGGCGCTGAAGGTGCTGCCGCTGGCGGTGCCGCTGGTCGGTCTGCTGAAGAACCGCATGTACACCTACCGCTGGGTCAGCCTGATGATCTGGCTGTACTTCACCGAAGGCGTGATCCGCGCGGCCGGGGATCGCGGCATCAGTGCGTGGCTGGCTGGTGGCGAGGTGCTGCTGTGCGTGGTGCTGTTCGCCGCCTGCGCGGTGCATGTGCGCTGGCGCCTGTACCGGGCGCATGCGCTGGCGGCGGCCACCGCCAGCGCTGCCACCAGCTGACGCTTCGCCTCGAAGCAGCGCGCTTCGCCATGACGCTGCTCGACGACCTGCGCGCCGCCGTCGGTGCCGATCAGGTGCTGACCGAGGGCGACTTGTCAGCATGGGAGGTCGACTGGCGCCGTCGCTACCGGGGCCGCGCACTCGCCGTCGTGCGGCCGGCCGATACCGCACAGGTCGCCGCTGTCGTGCGGACCTGCGTGCAGCATGGTGCGAGCCTCGTGCCGCAGGGCGGCAACACCGGCCTGGTCGGCGGCTCGGTGCCCGATGGCAGCGGCACGCAGGTGCTGCTCAGCCTGTCGCGGCTGGCAACCATCCGTGCCATCGACACCGACAACCTGACGATCACAGTCGACGCCGGCTGCATGCTGCAGCAGGTGCAGCAGGCCGCGTCCGCGCAAGGCCTGCTGTACCCGCTGAGCCTGGCCGCCGAAGGCAGCGCGAGTATCGGCGGCACGCTGGCCACCAACGCCGGCGGCACGCAGGTGCTGCGGTATGGCACCGCGCGCGAGCTGTGCCTGGGCCTGGAAGTCGTCACCGCGTCGGGCGAGATATGGAACGGCCTGACCGGCCTGCGCAAGGACAACACTGGCTACGACTTGCGCGACCTGTACATCGGCAGCGAAGGCACGCTGGGCGTGATCACCGGCGCGACACTGAAGCTGTACCCACAGCCCGCCGCCGTGGGCACCGCGATGGCGGCGGTGCCTACGCTTGACGCCGCCGTGCAGCTGCTGGCCTTGGCGCGCACGCGCCTCGGCGCCGGGCTGACCGGCTTCGAGGTGATGAACGGCCATGCGCTGGGCCTGGTGCGCACCCATTTCCCGCAGTGGCCGCAACCGCTGCCACCGGGGCCTTGGACGGTGCTGCTCGAACAGTCGGACACCGAAAGCGAGGCCCATGCGCAGGCGGTGTTCGAATCGCTGCTCGAAGCCGCGCTGCACGACGGCTGCATCAGCGATGCGGTGGTGGCGGCCAGCCTGGAGCAGAGGGCCGCGATGTGGCGGCTGCGCGAAGGCATCTCGCAGGCGCAGGCCGAAGAGGGGCTGAACATCAAGCACGACATTGCACTGCCGGTGTCGCGCATCGCCGCCTTCGTGCAGCACACCGACGCGGCCTTGAGCGCGGTGTGGCCCGGCATCCGCATCGTCGATTTCGGTCACCTGGGCGACGGCAACCTGCACTACAACGTGCAGGCGCCGATCGACGTGTCGGCCGCCGGTTTCCTGGCCGACCATGAGGCGGCAGTGAATGCCGTGGTGTACGACGCGGTGCGGGCCCACGGCGGATCGATCTCGGCCGAACACGGCATCGGCGTGCTGAAGCGCGACACGCTGGCGGCCACCCAGTCGCCGGTGCCACTGCAACTGATGCGCGCGATCAAGGCCGCGCTCGACCCGCGCGGCACGATGAACCCGGGCCGCGTGCTGTGAATTGCACATGGCGACCACACCGAGCCCGCTGAGCCACCACGACATCCTCGGCATCGTCGAGCCGTTCACCCAGCGCAGTCGGCAGGTCGATCTGGCCGCCAGCGCTTCAATCGGCGCCTGCTGTTCAGGCCGGTCGAGCGCGTCAGCAACGCGGCGGGCTTCCCCGCGCTGTGCGAAACGCTGCAACTCGACAGCTACCGCTCGGGCAACTTCGGCCTGACCCGAACGCTGACGGCTCCGGCCGGCCAGACGGCCACGCTGGAGACCAGCGGGCCGCAGCCCGCGGCACTGCTGGCCCGCATCGAAGCCGTCGCGCCCGAGCAGCAGTTCGTCATTGGCGCCGGCACGCTGATCGCGCGCAGCTACACCGTGCCGTCAGACGCAACCGTCTCGGCCGATGGCCGCGCCTCGGTGCCGCTGGTGCTGACCCGCGCGGTCATCCATCTGAACGACCTGACGCTGACACTCAGCGTGCCCGCAGTGCGTGGCGTCTTGGCCGACATCACGCTGGCCCCCACGCCCACCCGCGACGGCAGCGCGCTCGATCTGCCCGACGACCTGCTGGCCGTGATCGGCTGGGACTGGACGCGGCTGGTCCGCAAGAAGGGCGAATGGGAAAGCAAGCTGCGGCTGCGCGGTGGGCCGGCTCGGCGCACACGGCACGCCGAGCAGGCAGCGGACCGCGTCGCAGACC
>JAYVEB010000166.1:0-3925 GCA_043749095.1 Burkholderiales bacterium
TCCGGCACGCCTCGATCGACATGCGACGGCGAGTACGACGGACGCTCATCGCGGTCCCGACCGTGGTCCCGGTCAGAACCCGACGGCCGGTTCCATTCCCGCTCGTAGCGGGGGTTGCTGCGGAAGGTGGGCACATAGCGATCGCGCGGGGTCAGCGGATACCAGCTGCGTCCACCACCCACACCGATCGTGATGTCGATGCTGACGCCAGGCCGATAGACCGGCGGCCCACCGACCCAGCCGACCACCGCTGGTGCGTAGACCGGCCGTGCCGCGTAGCGGCCGGGCGACCAGGCCCAGAACGACCCCCGCTGCACCCAGCGACCGTAGTGGAACGGCGCGAAGCCCCACGGCGAGACGTCGACCCAGGTCCAGCCCCAGGGCTGCACCCAGGCCCAGCGGCCGGTGGTGTATGGCGCCCAGCCGGATGCCACCCCGCTCGGCATCCACAGCGGGCCGTACTCCGGGTCTTCTTCCCACCGGCCGTAGCGGTCGAGCTCTTCGGCTCCGGTCATCTCGGGCGATACGTAACGCTGCGAAATCGCGGCCTCCTGCTCTCTGCGATCTCGCTCGCTGTTCCAGACCGCGAAGGCATCACGCTTGGGCTCGACGATCGCGTACTGCGCACGGCCGTTGCCATCAAACAAAAACTCGGCGCGCTGGCCGCTCTCGATCGTCAGCGCCTGCTGTTGGCCCTCGTAGAAGAGTTGTCCATTCAACGCGGTGGCCTGGGTGCGACTGCCGATCCGGTCGAAGCGGTAGGTGCCCGGGCGGTCGGTGTAAAAACGGCCTTCTGCGGTGAGCAGTTCGAACTGCTGCGCCAGTTCGCCATCGCGCAACTGCACCTGGGAGGCACCGCGGTGCAGTTGCAACTGCAGGTGGTCATCGTCGAGGCGCAGCACTTCGAGCTCGGTGTCGCCATCCAGGCGCACCACGGTCGAGCCGACGCGGACCTCGGCATGCGCCGACCGATCGGTGGCCAGGCGGTCGCCGCTGGTCAAGGGCCGGTTGCGCTCGGCCGTGACCCACTCGCGCTGCTGGGGGTTGTACAGCCAGACCTGCCCGGTGACGTCGGACAGGCGACCAGCACGGCCGGGTGCGACGCTGGCGTCGTTGCCCTGGGTCGAGACGCTGTAGCCGTCGTCAGGGCTGACCGGCTGAGCGGCGACCGGCGCGGCGAGCAACGCGGCGCAAAGCACAGGGATCGCCAAAAACACCGCTGCCGCGCGTGGCGCGACGCCGACCATGGACGTGGAAGGGTGGAGGTTCATGTGCCACTCAACGCCCCATCAGGTGCCCGCGCCGACAAGGACGCGCCGCGGCAACACAGCTTTACACCTTGCGTGCGCGGCTGTCAGTCATCACCGATGTCCGCCTGGTCGGGAAACAGCTCACTGGTGTAGCCAAAACGTCTGAAGTCACGCATCCGCATCGGGTACAGCACGCCCAGCAGGTGGTCGCATTCGTGCTGGACGACCCGCGCATGGAAGCCGATCGCCTCGCGCTCGATCGGCTCGCCGCGCGGATCGAAGCCGCTGTAGCGGATGTGCGCAACCCGGGGCACCACGCCGCGCAGACCGGGCACCGACAGACAACCCTCCCAGCCCTCCTCCTCGGCGTCGCCGAGGTGCACGATCTTCGGGTTGATCAGCACCGTCTGCGGCACCGCCTCGGCATCGGGGTAGCGCGCGTTGTGCTCGACGCCGAAGATCACCACCGCCAGGTCGACACCGATCTGCGGCGCCGCCAGCCCGGCCCCGTTGGCCGCCTCCATGGTGTCGAACAGGTCGGCGACCAGCGCGTCGAGCTCGCGCGTGTTGAAGGCCGTTACCGGTTGCGCGACCCGCCACAGCCGCGGGTCACCCATCTTCAGAATTTCGCGCACGGCCATCGGCGTCTCCGGAGTGAACCAGACGCCATCATGAACCCAAACGCGTGCGTCGCCGATGGCTGAGCAGCAGGGCCGCCATCGCCAGGCCCACCGCCGTGTGCGCACAGCCCAGCGTCGGGCGCACGCTCTCGGGCGCGAAGTAGTACAGCAGATAGCCGGTGACCGCGAGCACGCCACTGAGGACACAGAGCATCATGCCGGAGTTGCGCTGACCGGCCCAGCGGCGCCTGCCGGTCAGCCGCCAGCCCTGCGGCACATGCGCAGCCGCCAGCGTGCCCTGCGAAAACAACCATGCCAACATCGCCATGCCGTGCAGGCGCATCAACCACGCCTCGGAGGGATGCGGCAGCTCGCTCGCCCCAGCACCCACGCTGTAATGCACGACGAGCCAGAGCACGCCGGTGAGGATCAGCATCGCGCCGCCACCGTACAAGACATGTCGCTGCCAGCCAACGAGTCGGTGGTGGTGGTTCATGAGAGGCGGTTCATCAAAAAATGAGCGTTCGCAAGAGGTGGCATCGACGCCTGGCCGTTTGGCCGCTGACGCATCAGGCGCCGAAATAGTCGAAGGCCCGCCAGTGTGCGTCCCGGCTCAGACAGAGGCGATCGGCGGTGTGCGCGCACGCGAGCGCGACCTTGGTCAGCGCATCGGCGAGCACGGCGGTGGCCGCCTGAACCACCACCGTGTTCGGCGACCCCAGACCAAGGCCGCTGCGTGGATCCACATGCGGGATGGGCATCACGGGCACGGCGTCGATGGCTTGAAGGTGTGCATTGCAAGAAGACGCCAACGCGCCCTCTTGCAAGGACGCGATCGCCTTAATGCCGCTGGCGAAGCGAAGATGCACCACATGGGCATGCGCACCGAACGCCCGCATGTCGCCGCCGGCATTGACGATGCCGGCCCGTACACCGCAGGCGCGCAGCACCTCGACGGCGCAATCGACGGCATATCCCTTGGCAATACCGCCGAGATCGATCCACAGCGGCGCCAGCACCCGCAATGCGTCGTCACCCACCCAGTCGATGCCCGCCGCCAAGCTGCGCGCCTGTGGCGCCTGAGCGCCATCAGGCTCGGGCAACGCCCCCGAGGCGACCAGCCAAGGCGCTACTGTCACGTTGAAGATCCCGCCGCTGTCGCGTTCGAGTTCGAGGGCCATGCGCAGCACTTCGCAGGTGTCGGCGGACAATCTCAGCAGGGCGCCAGCAGGTGCACGTGCCAGCACCCGAACGTCGCTGGCAGCCTCATGAAAACTCATGGCACTGTGGATGTCTGCGATGCGCGAGAACGCCGCATCGGTCGCGTGCGTCAGCTCACGTTCACCGTCGGCAAGGATCGTGATGTCGACCTGGGTGCCCAGCAGTGGTTTGGCACGACGGCGCCACGGCAAGCTCACAGTTTCCCATGGCGCTTCAACGCCGCGACCACCGCGACGATGCGCCGCACGCCATCGGTCAGATGGGTGCTGCTCATCGTCGCGCCGCTGATGTTGGCGATGTCATCGCTGACCCGCAGTGCAGACTCCGCGCCCTTGCCGACGAACTGACGACGCCAGCCGGGCAAACGCACCTCGTAGCCATGACTTTCTCGGTAGGTCAGGATTTCGACATTGCTGATCTTGCCGTCGCTCGCGATACCCACCGCGTAATCGATCAGCTCGAACTTGCCGATCACGCTGTCGAAAACCACGAAGCCGAGCACCGTCTCACCCTTTATCGCAGTCTGCACGCGCCACACGGCAGACCGCGCAGGCAGACCCGCGGCGGCAGCCACGGCCTGCATCTCTTCAGGCGTCAGTTGGGCATTGATGTCCTGAAACAGCGTGGCGTCCGGGAAACTGCGCCGGGCGGCTTCCTCCGGCGTGGCGTACGTGCTGGCAAATGCACTGACGCCCACGGCAGCCATTGCCGGGGCCGACAGCCAGTGAAAACGACTCATCGCGAACTCAGAACGAGTAACCCACACCGAGACTGAACCGGTCTTCATCCTTGACCACCCGATGCCGTTGGTAATCGGCCTTGAAGACGACCGAT
>JAYVEB010000167.1:0-3924 GCA_043749095.1 Burkholderiales bacterium
CGACATCGCGGCCGACATCAAGCCTTCTGCGCGTGGCGAACTGGAGATCACCGACGTCAACGCCCGCTATCTGGCGCAGGGGCAATTGAACGTCGAGATCATGGGCCGCGGCTACGCCTGGCTCGACACCGGCACACACGACAGCCTGCTCGAAGCCGGCCAGTTCATCGCCACGCTGGAAAAGCGGCAGGGCCTGAAAGTGGCGTGCCCCGAGGAAATCGCGTTCCGCTCCGGCTGGATCGACGCGGCCCAGCTGGAAGCACTGGCCCGTCCGATGCTGAAGAACGGCTACGGCCAGTACCTGATGCGGATCGTCAACAACCAGGTGTTCTGATGAAGGTGATCACGACAGCCATCGACGGCGTGTTGATCCTGGAGCCCAGGGTGTTCGGCGACGAACGCGGCTTCTTCCTCGAAAGCTTCAATCAGCAGGCTTTCAATGAGGCCGTAGGCCAGGACATCAGCTTCGTTCAGGACAACCACTCGCGCTCTGCTCGCGGTGTGCTGCGCGGCTTGCACGGGCAGCATGCGCCACATGCGCAAGGCAAGCTGGTGCGCGTGACGCAAGGCAGCGTGTTCGATGTGGCGGTCGACGTGCGCGCCGGCAGTCCCACTTACGGCCAGTGGGTCGGCGTTGAACTGAGCGGCACCAACCACCGCCAGCTGTGGATCCCGCCGGGTCTGGCGCACGGCTTTCTGGTGACCAGCGACAGCGCCGATTTCCTCTACAAGACGACGGGCTACTACCGCCCCGATGCCGAGTTCGCGATCCGCTGGGACGACCCCACGCTGGCAATTGCCTGGCCGCTAGCCGGCATCGTGCCCGCGCTGTCGGCCAAGGATGCCGTGGCACCGCTGCTCGGCGGCTGAGCCAGCGATGACACCGACGTGCACGGCGGTAACGGGCTCAGTGCATTCCGCATGAGTTTTCTGCTGCTGAGTTTCACCGTCTCGCTGTTGAGCACCTTGGCGGTGCTGCGTTCGAGCGATCGCCACGGCAACCTGTCGGCCGACACCGAACTCTCGGGCCCGCAGAAATTTCACACCCGTCCGGTTCCACGCATCGGCGGTATTGGCGTGCTGCTGGCGATGTTCGCCGGAGCGGTCCTGGCGCAGCTCACGCAACCGGCGCTGAGTGATTCACTGTGGCTGCTGCTGGCGTCTGCGCTGCCAGCGTTCGTCGGTGGCTTTGCCGAAGACCTGACCAAGAAGGTGTCGGCGTCCCGGCGGCTGATCGCCGCGGTCATCTCGGCCGCCCTTGCGGTGTGGCTGCTCGAAGCCGTGGTGCACCACACTGCCATTCCGGGTGTCGATCCGCTGATCCAGCTCGAGCCGTTCGCCGTCGCGCTGACGCTGCTGGTGGTGACCGGCGTGTCCAACTCGATCAACATCATCGACGGCTTCAACGGGCTGGCGTCGATGTGCGTGCTGATCATGCTGATGGCACTGGCCTATGTGGGGCTGCAGGTGCAGGACCGACTGGTGCTGACCGCCGCGTTGATCTCGGCCGGCGCCGTGCTGGGTTTCTTCGTCTGGAACTTCCCGGGCGGACTGATTTTCCTGGGAGACGGCGGCGCCTACCTGCTCGGCTTCATGGTCGCCGAGCTCGGGGTGCTGCTGATCGTGCGCAACGCCGACGTGTCGCCGCTGTTTCCATTGCTGATGTGCGCCTACCCGATCTTCGAGACGCTGTTCTCGATGTACCGGCGCAAGGTGCTCAAGGGCGTGGCCTCGTCACAGCCCGATGGCATCCACATGCACACGCTGATCCACCGCCGGCTGGTGCGGCAGATGATCGGCGCGACCGCCACGAACCGCCTCACCGCACGCAATTCGATGACCTCGCCCTACCTCTGGCTGCTGTGCAGCCTGTCGGTGATTCCGGCAGTGCTGTGGTGGCGCAACACCGCGGTGCTGACCGGTTTCCTCGCGCTGTTCATGGTGTCGTATGTGGTGCTGTACTGGCGCATCGTGCGCTTTCGGGTACCGAAGTGGCTATTGCCGCGCCGCTGAACGGCAGCGCTCGACCAGCGCTCAGCGCGGCTGGTATTCGGGCACGAAGCGGGCCAGCGCCGCGCGCTGATCGGCGGGTGATCGCCCGTGCTGCGGCTGTGCGAGCCACTGCAGCAGCTCATGCGTCCACGCCTCGGTGGCATCGTCGTTGAGCCTAGCGATGCGCAACCGCGGGTGGGCCGAGGGCTGCGTCAGGTCGTCGTCGGCCAGCAGCTCCTCGTAGAGCTTCTCGCCCGGCCGCAGGCCGCTGAAGACGATGCCGATCTCGCGTTCGCGGTGGCCAGCGAGGCGGATCAGGTCGCGTGCGAGTTCGACGATCTTCACCGGCTCGCCCATGTCCAGCACATAGACCTGCCCGCTGCGCGCCAGCACAGCCGACTGCAGCACCAACCGCACCGCCTCGGGAATGGTCATGAAATAGCGCGTGATGTCGGGGTGCGTCACCGTCACCGGGCCGCCGCGGGCGATCTGTTCCTTGAACTTCGGGATCACGCTGCCGCTGGAACCCAGCACATTGCCGAAACGCACCGCCGAAAATACCGTGGCCGAGCCCTGCGTGGCGAGGTGCGACAGCACCCGTTCAGCGGCGCGCTTGCTGGCGCCCATCACATTGGTCGGGTTGACCGCCTTGTCGGTGCTGATCATCACGAAGCGCTCGGCGCCGCATTCCATCGCGGCCAGCGCGGCATGGTGTGTGCCCAGCGTGTTGTTCTGCAGCGCGGCCCAGGCGTTGTCGTCTTCCATCAGCGGCACATGTTTGAAAGCAGCCGCGTGGAACACCAGCTGCGGGCGATGCGCCGCGAACGTGGCCCGCAGATGAGTCAGATCCTTCACGTCGCCCATCAGCCGCACCAGCGGCAGACCGGGGTGCAGCTCGCCCAGTTGCTGCTCGATCTGGTACAGCGCGAATTCGCTCAGTTCGTAGAGCACCATGCGCGAGGGCCCGTAACGGGCGATCTGCCGGCACAGCTCGCTGCCGATCGAGCCGCCAGCGCCGGTGACCAGCACCGTCTTGCCCGACACCAGCTCGGCGATGCCGGCCTCGTCGAGCACCACCGGCTCGCGGCCCAGCAGGTCGTCGGGCTCGATCGCGCGGATGCGCTCGACACGCGCACTGCCCGATTGCAACTCGCTGACCGAGGGCACGGTCAGCACCGGCAGCGCGGTGGCCGCTGCCAGCTCGATCGCGCGGCGGCGCTGTGCCGCGGTGGCGCTCGGCAGCGCGGTGATGATGTGCGTGGCCCCGGCGATCACCCGCGGATCGCTCAGCTCGTCGAAGCGGCCCAGCACTGGCGCACCAGAAATGCGCGCGCCGCGCTTGGCCGGGTCGTCGTCGAGCAGACCGAGCACCGTCCAGCCCTGCTGAGGCAGCCCGGCGACCAGCAGCCGCGCGGCTTCGCCGGCGCCCATCACGATGGCGCGCCGAGCCTCGCCGTGGCCCTCGCCGTTCGCGCCAGTGATCTGCGCGCGCGCGTGTTCGTAGAGCATGCGGTAGGCGATGCGCGTCATGCACAGCCCCATCAAGGTGACGATGGGGTGCAAGGCAAGCACCGCTCTGGGCACCTGGTAGAGCTGCATCATCAGCACGCCGGTCGCGCACAGCGCCCCGGCGATGCCGCAACACCAGGTCAGCCGCTTGACCTCTCCGAAGCCCGAGAAGCGCCACATGCCACGCGGCACGCCGGCCACGGTGAACACCGACAGGTACGCCACGATGACGCCGAGCAGCACCCAGCCGTCGTAGCCCGGTCGATGGCTCCACCAGCGCTCGAAGCCCAGCCGGAACAGGTAGGTGAAGTTCCAGCAGACGGCGATCACCGCAGCGTCGATCAGCAGCGTCAGCGGCCGGCGGTGCGGGCGCCAGCGGGCCAGGAAGCGGTCAAGACGGTGCCAGAACATGAGGCGCTGATT
>JAYVEB010000168.1:0-3902 GCA_043749095.1 Burkholderiales bacterium
TCGCGCAGGAGCGATTTTCTCGAGCGTGCCAAGGGGTAAGGAACCCCTGAAATCACGAGTTTTCACGACAGCGGCCTTCTGCCGCCCAGACTCCTAGAATCAACAGGCGTTCATTGAAGCGAGGTCCCACTGTGGACTGTGCCCCTAGTCGATCTTCCTTCGAGGTCCGCCTGACCTCAGGCTCTGCCGGCTAGCACTCGCTTGTGTGCTCTCTGGCGCCATGCCCGAGAGACGATGACCGTCAGTTTCGCGCTGCGAAGCTGACCTCTCCCGATCAACCACTTTCCATCGCTTCAGCCGCTTGCGGCTGAAGGGCGGCGGCATGTTGTCGGCTGGGTTCAGCTCACCGTGCTGTGAGCCCGAGACGGAAGGTCATCCCCGAAACGCCCACCTGAGAGGTTGGGCCTGCTGCTGTGCTGGAGAGAGCGTCATGGCCGTCGAAGTCCTGAAGAATTTGTATGTCCGCTTCGTGCAGGTGCACGGCATGACGCGGCATTTCCGCAGCCTGGCCATCTGGGATGCGTTTCGCCGTGAACGAGCCAGCCACGAGATGCCCGCCGACCTGTCGAAGCGGCTGGTCGCTGCCTCGCAGGCCGACACCGACAAGCTGTTGGCGTCCTTAGGCACCGCAGCCAGCGGATTGAGTGCAGAGCGCGCCGAGATGATCCGCCGCGATGTCGGTTTCAATGAGGTGGGCCACGACAAGCCGGTGCCGTGGTGGCTGCATCTGTGGCACTGCTACAGCAATCCCTTCAACCTGCTGTTGACGCTGCTGGCGGCGGTGTCGTTCTACACGGACGACATGAAGGCGACGATCGTCATCTCGTCGATGGTGTTGCTGTCGACGGTGCTGCGCTTCGTGCAGGAGACGCGCTCGAACAAGGCGGCCGACCAGCTCAAGACGTTGGTCAGCAACAAGGCCACGCTGATGCGCCGCGACCTGGCAGACGAAGCTGCCGACGAGGCGAAGGCGTTTTTCGACGTCGAGCTGCGGCGCAAACCGCCGCGCCAGGTCGACGTGCCGATGAGGGATCTGGTTCCGGGCGACATCGTGGTGCTGTCGGCCGGCGACATGATTCCAGCGGACCTGCGCGTGCTGAGCGCCAAGGACCTGTTCGTCAGCCAGGCGGCCATGACGGGCGAATCACTGCCGGTGGAAAAATTCGTCATCGCCCGACGGGCCAGCGGCAATGCGCTGGAGCTGGACAACCTGCTGTTCATGGGCACGAACGTGGTCGAGACCGGCAGCCGCACCTACTTTGGCGCCTTGGCGCAGCGTGTGACGGCCACCGACCGCGGCCCGACCGCTTTCCAGACCGGCGTGAACCGCGTCAGCTGGCTGCTGATCCGGTTCATGCTGGTGATGTCGCCATTGGTGCTGCTGATCAACGGCTTCACCAAGGGCGACTGGCTCGAAGCCTTTCTGTTTGCCTTGTCGATTGCGGTCGGCCTGACGCCCGAGATGCTGCCGATGATCGTCACCTCGACACTGGCCAAGGGCGCGGTGGTGCTATCGCGCAAGCGGGTGATCGTCAAGCGTCTGGACGCGATCCAGAACTTCGGTGCGATGAACGTGCTGTGCACCGACAAGACCGGCACGCTGACGCAGTACAAGATCTTCCTCGCCCAGCACACCGATGTGAACGGTGAACCCAGCGATGAGGTGCTGCGTCTGGCTTACCTGAACAGCCACTACCAGACGGGCTTGAAGAACCTGCTGGACGTTGCCGTGCTCGAGCATGTCGAAGTCCGCAGCGAACTCGACATTGCCACCAATTACAGGAAGGTCGACGAGGTCCCGTTCGATTTCCAGCGCCGCCGCATGTCGGTGGTCGTGTCAGAGCGCGACGATCATCACGAACTGATCTGCAAGGGCGCATTGGAAGAGGTGCTGGCGGTGTGCGCCCTGGTGCGCGAGGGCGACCGCGATCTGCCGCTGACCGCCGATCGGATGGCCGAGATCAAGCGGACCACGGCCGAGCTGAACGAGCAGGGCCTGCGCGTGGTGGCCGTGGCGTTGAAGGAGGAGCCCCCGACCAAGCAAACCTATGGCGTGGCCGATGAAGTCGGCATGACCTTGGTCGGGTACGTCGCCTTCCTGGACCCACCGAAGGAGTCGACGAAGCCCGCACTGGCGGCGCTGAAGGCACACGGCATCGAGGTGAAGATCCTCACCGGTGACAACGAACTGGTGACGGCCAAGATCTGTCGCGAGGTCGGCCTGGAGCAGCGTGGCGTTTTGCTCGGCTCGCAGGTCGAGGCGATGACGGATGCCGAACTGACCGTGGCTGCGGCAACGTACAACGTGTTTGCCAAGCTGAGCCCGGCGCAGAAGGAGCGCATCGTGGCCAACCTGAAGG
The DNA here is from genome assembly GCA_043749095.1 of Burkholderiales bacterium. Lineage (GTDB taxonomy): Bacteria > Pseudomonadota > Gammaproteobacteria > Burkholderiales > Burkholderiaceae_C > PBB1. Next base: position 2,361 of record JAYVEB010000168.1, read on the forward strand.
CCGCCGGCAACGTGGTCGGCTTCATGGGCGACGGCATCAACGACGCGCCCGCGCTGCGCACGGCCGACATCGGCATCTCGGTCGATTCGGCGGTGGACATCGCCAAGGAAGCCGCGGACATCATCCTGCTCGAGAAGAGCCTGATGGTGCTGGAAGAAGGCGTGGTGGAAGGTCGCCGCACCTTTGCCAACATGCTCAAATACATCAAGATGACGGCGAGCTCGAACTTCGGCAACGTCTTCTCGGTGCTGGTGGCGAGCGCCTTCCTGCCGTTCCTGCCGATGCTGCCGCTGCAACTGCTGGTGCAGAACCTGCTCTACGACATCTCCCAGATCGCCATTCCCTTCGACAACGTCGACCTGGAACTGCTGACCCAGCCGCAATGGTGGAACCCGGACGATATCGGTCGCTTCATGGTCTGGTTCGGCCCGGTCAGCTCGCTGTTCGACATTGCGACCTATCTGCTGATGTGGTTTGTGTTCTCCGCGAACACGCCCGACCAGCAGACTCTGTTCCAGTCAGGCTGGTTCGTCGAAGGCTTGTTGTCGCAGACGCTGATCGTTCACATGATCCGCACCCGCAAGATCCCCTTTGTGCAGAGCCGCGCCGCCTGGCCGCTGCTGGGCATGACGGTAGCGGTGATGCTCACCGGCGTGTACTTCGTGATGGGCCCGGTGTCGCACTACTTCAAGATGCAGGCGCTGCCGCCCAGCTTCTTCGCCTACCTCGCAGGCATCCTGCTCGCCTACGTCGCTCTGACCCAGGCCATGAAGACCTTCTATGCCCGCCGCTATGGCTGGCAGTGATGACGGGCCTGGGTTGAGGGACGCTTTCAGTTGCCAACCGACGACAGGAAGGCCTCCACTTCCACTGCCTGCTTGCGCTCGGCAAAGTCCAGCGGTGTCGCGCCGTCGTTGGTCTTGGCGTTGACATCGGCGCCTGACACCACCAGGGCCTGGGCCAGCGTCAGATCATTGGCCAGAGCCGCCGTGTGCAGCGGTGTTGCCCCGTACTTGTCGACGGCATGGACATCGGCGCCAGCCTTGATCAGCGCCAGACCCACATCGTCTTTCTTGTTGAAGGCAGCCCAATGCAAGGGAGTGGCACCGTAGTCTTTTTCATGAAGATTCAGGCCCAGCCCCACCTTGATCGCCCACTCCACCGCGGGCAAGTCGCCGGTGATGGCCGCGTGGGCCAGCGTCACGCCGCTGTTGTTTATCACCCGGAGGTCTGCGCATTCCGCAACGAGCAGATTCAGGATCTCGACATTGCCAGCGCGGGCTTGAGAAACCGGCTCGCCCGCTTGAATCAGCTTACGCACTTCAGCGGCTTTGCCCGCCAGCGTGGCATCGAGCAAATGGGTGCTTCGCGCCGAAGCGATGCCAGACAGCAGCTCGAAAGCCATGGCAAGGATCAGTGCCTTCATTTTTTCCTGGCCTTTGTTCCTAGGAGTCTGGGCGGCAGGAATATTCCAAAATGATGGCTTGATTTCCGAGCTTCCAGAATCGCGCAGGAGCGATTTTCTCGAGCGTGCCAAGGGGT
>JAYVEB010000169.1:0-12281 GCA_043749095.1 Burkholderiales bacterium
GGCTACTACGACGCCTACTACCTGCAGGCGCAGAAGCTGCGCCGCATGATCGCCGACGATTTCCAGGCCTGCTTCCAGCAGTGCGACGTGATCGCCGGGCCGGTGGCGCCGACGGTCGCGTGGAAGCGCGGCGGCAAAGGCTGTGACCCGGTCGCCAGCTACCTCGCCGACATCTTCACGCTGCCGGCCAGCCTGGCCGGCCTGCCCGGCATGAGCGTGCCAGGGGGCTTTGCGGCCTCGGGCGAAGGCGCCGGCATGCCGGTCGGCCTGCAATTGATCGGCAACTATTTCCAGGAAGGCGCGCTGCTGCATGCGGCCCATGCGTTCCAGCAGGCGACCGACTGGCACCAGCGTGCGCCGTCAGCGACAGCGATGGGAGGCGCCGCATGAACGCCGCACCCAGCCAGCTGATCCGCGGCTATGAGGTCGTGATCGGGCTCGAAACCCATGCGCAGCTGTCGACCGCCAGCAAGATCTTCAGCGGCTCGTCGACGCAGTTCGGCGCTGCGCCCAACACCCAGGCCTCGCCGGTCGATCTGGCGCTGCCGGGCACGCTGCCGGTGATGAACCGCGGCGCGGTCGAGCGGGCGATTCGCTTCGGCCTCGCGGTCGGCGCCAAGGTGGCGCAGCACTCGATCTTCGCGCGCAAGAACTACTTCTACCCCGACCTGCCGAAGGGCTACCAGATCAGCCAATACGAAACGCCGGTGGTGCAAGGCGGCGTCATCGAGTTCGTCATCGCCGACACCGCGCACAAGGTGCATCTGACCCGTGCCCACCTTGAAGAAGACGCCGGCAAGTCGTTGCACGAGGACTACGCCGGGCAGACCGGCATCGACCTGAACCGCGCCGGCACGCCGCTGCTGGAGATCGTCTCCGAGCCCGACATGCGCTCCAGCGCCGAAGCCGCCGAGTACGCGAAGACGCTGCATGCGCTGGTGGTGTGGCTGGGCATCTGCGACGGCAACATGCAGGAAGGCAGCTTCCGCTGCGACGCCAACGTGTCGGTGCGCAAGCCCGGCATGCCCTACGGCACGCGGCGCGAGATCAAGAACCTGAACAGCTTCAAGTTCCTGCAGCAGGCCATCGACTGCGAGATCCAGTGGCAGATCGACCTGATCGAGGACGGCGGTGAAGTGCAGCAGGCCACGGTGTTGTTCAACCCGACGGCCAACGGCGGTCGCGGCGAGACGCGGGCCATGCGCAGCAAGGAAGACGCGCACGACTACCGCTATTTCCCCGACCCCGACCTGCCGCCGCTGGTGATCGCCACCGAATGGATCGAACGGGTGCGCGCCGCGATGCCCGAGTTGCCGCAGGCGATGGCCGCGCGCTTCCAGCGTGAGCTCGGCCTGCCCGCCTACGACGCGCTGGCGGTCACGCAGAGCAAGGCACATGCGACCTATTTCGAAGCCGCCACAGCGCTGTGCAAGGCGCCCAAGTTGGTCGCCAACTGGATGATGGGTGAACTAGCTCGTCGCCTGAATGCCGAGGCATTGGCCATCGAGGCCAGCCCAGTGTCAGCGGCTGTCATTGCGCAAATCGTGTCGCGCATCAGTGACGGCACGATTTCCAACAACGGAGCCAAACAGGTGCTTGAGCAACTGTGGGCCGCTGGACAGCTCCGCGAACCGCCGCAGCCCATCGACGCGTCGTACGTGGACAAGGCAATTGACGATCTCGGCCTCAAGCAACTGACCGACACCGGCGAACTCGACCGCTTGCTCGATGAGCTGCTGGCCGCCAACACCAAGTCGGTCGACGAGTACCGCGCGGGCAAGGAGAAAGCCTTCAACGCGCTGGTCGGTCAGGCCATGAAGGCGACCAAGGGCAAGGCCAACCCGACCCAGGTCACCGAGCTGCTGAAGAAGAAGCTGGGCTGAGGGCCGCGGGGGCGGCCGACACGGGCGCTGGTGCAGGCGCTGGGGGTATCGGCTCCAGCGATCCCGGCGGCGCGCCCACCCAGAGCTTGCGCAGTCTGGCCAGTTCTGCATCGAAGCTCGCGTTGATGCGCAGCGTCTCGGCCTGCTGATTCTGGATCAGCGCACGCTGCGCCTCGGCGGTGGCATCGATGCCATCGAGTTGCTGCTTCAATCGCGTCGGCATCGTGCGACCGACGTAGAACTCGGCCTCTTCAAGCAACGGCTTCTTCTCGGCGGCGAGTGCGTCCAGGCGCTGTTGCGACAGGTGCAGCGTGCGCTTCAGGTCATCGAGTGCGGCCAGCCGCGCTTTATGATGTGCCGCCTCATTCGGGTACCGGACGCGCAAATTGCGGTCGCGGCGTATCGCGTCGACCTCGGACGCGCGGCGCGCCACTTTCTCGCGTTCGTGCGCTTCAGCGTCGGCGCGCTCGTCGGCGGTCATGGTGGGCGGCAGCACCTGCCGGGTCGAACCGTCGGCGTTCAACATCCGTTGTTCGCGTGCGGTGCATTCGGGGATCGGCCGGTCCGAGGTCAGGCGCTTGCCGCTGCTGTCGACGCAGGAATAGATCGTCGCTGCCGACGCGGCGCCGAAGCTGCCCGCCAGTACTGTCAGCACGGTCATCCAGCGCGCGCTCCGCAGAGACGAAGCACTGTTCACGTCCTCAGACGCCATAGCGCACGCGGTAACTGCGAACCCGCTCGGCGTGCGCCGCCAGGGCCGGCGCATCGGTGGATTGCAGCACCTGCAGCAGGTCGGCCAGCGTCGCGATCGCGGTGACCGGCAGGCCCAGCTGCTGCTGCACGAACTGCACCGCCGACCATGGCGCGTCGCATCCCTGGTCGGTGGCTTTTTCCTGCCGATCGAGTGCGATGACCACCGCGCTCGGCGTGCCGCCAGCAGCCACGATCATCGCGATCGATTCGCGCACCGAGGTGCCCGCCGAGATCACGTCGTCGATGATCAGCACCCGGCCGCGCCCCGGTGCGCCGACCAGCGTGCCGCCTTCGCCATGGTCCTTGGCTTCCTTGCGGTTGTAGGCGTACGGCACGTTGATGCCGAGGCGGGCCAGCTCGACGGCCACCACCGCCGCCAGCACGATGCCCTTGTAGGCGGGGCCGAACAGCATGTCGAATTGCAGCGCGCCCGAGGCCTGCGCCTGCTGCAGACGCCGTGCATAGAATTGAGCGAGGCGGCCGAGCTTGGCGCCGTCGTCGAACAGGCCGGCGTTGAAGAAATAGGGCGACAGCCGGCCAGCCTTGGTCTGGAATTCCCCGAACCGCAACACGCCCGCGTCGAGTGAAAACTTGACGAAGTCCTGCGCCAGTTCGTCAGCGTCCGAGTCAACGAGGCCGCTTCGGCTCATCTGAGGAATCCTGTGCTCCGTCTGATCACGTTGAATCTGAATGGCATCCGGTCTGCAGCCAGCAAAGGCTTCGAAGATTGGGTGTCTGCCGCGGCGCCCGATTGTATGGGGGTGCAGGAGGTGAAGGCGCAGGCCGACACCGTCGTCGGACGCTTCGATCGGGTGGCTGAGCTGAGCGGGTATTTCCATTACGCGCAGAAGAAGGGCTACTCGGGCGTTGGTGTCTATACAAAGCAGCGGCCGAGCCAGATTCGCTCCGGCATCGGCAACGCCGAATTCGACGACGAAGGCCGCTGGGTCGAAGCCTGCTTCGACGATCCCACCCGCGCAGAGTTTCCCCGCTTCAGTGTCATCAGTTGTTACTTCCCGAGCGGCAGCAGCAGCGAGGAGCGGCAGCAGGCCAAGTTCCGCTTTCTCGCGCTGATCGCGCCGCACCTGACGCGGCTGCGCGCCGAGCGGGAGTTCGTGCTGCTGGGCGACATCAACATCGCCCACAAGGAAATCGACCTGAAGAACTGGAAAGGCAACCTGAAGAACAGCGGTTTCCTGCCCGAGGAGCGCGCCTGGATGACGAACCTGCTCGATGCCAACGCGGGCGCCGGGCTGGTCGATGTGTTCCGCACGCTCGATCCGAATCCGGAGCGCTACACCTGGTGGAGCAACCGCGGCCAGGCCTGGGCGAAAAACGTCGGCTGGCGCATCGACTACCACCTCGCCACCCCGGGCATTGCCGCCCGCGCGCGCCGCGCCGACATCCACCTCAAGCCGCGCTTCTCAGACCATGCGCCGCTGAGGATCGACTACGACTTCACGCTCTGACCGGAAGTCGCGGACAGCCATGTGCGTGGTTGAATGCGGACTTTCCACGCAGTGAACCCGGAGCGCCAGTCCATGCCCCTCGCCACCATCGAATTCGAAACCGCGCCAAACCCGACGGCTAGCATCATCGTGCTGCACGGCCTGGGTGCCGATGGCAACGACTTCGTGCCGATCGCCGAAGAGCTGCGGCTCGATGCGATCGGCCCGGTGCGCTTCATCTTCCCGCATGCGCCGGTGCGCCCGGTGACCATCAACGGCGGCATGGCAATGCGCGCCTGGTACGACCTGCTGCATGCCGACCTGGTGCGCCGCGAGGACGAGGCCGGACTGCGCGCCTCGCGGCTGGACATCGAGGCGCTGATCGCGACCGAACGCGAGCGCGGTATTGCCGCCTCGCGCATCGTGCTGGCCGGTTTTTCGCAGGGCTGTGCGATGACGCTGTTGACCGGCCTGCGCCACACCGAGCGGCTGGCCGGCCTGGTCGGGCTGTCAGGCTACCTGCCGCTGGTCGACACCACCGTGGCCGAGCGCAGCGCGGCGAGCATGGCGCTGCCAGTGTTCCTGGCGCACGGCCGCGACGACACCGTGATCCCGCTGGCGCGTGCGGCCGCTTCGCGTGATGCCTTGCAGAAGCTGGGCTGCGTGGTCGACTGGCATGAGTACCCGATGGCGCACTCGGTGTGCCAGCAGGAGGTCGGCGACCTGAACCGCTGGCTGCTGAAGGTGCTGGCGGCCTGAGGCGCGCCGTTCAGCCGGCTGCCGACGCGCTGGGCTTCGGTGGCGCGTAGCGCTGCTTCGGCTTGTCGGCACGGGCATACAGGCCCTGCACCGCCGGGATGTTGGCTTCCAGGTCCCTGATGCGGGTGGCACCCGCCGGGTGGGTGGACAGCCACTGCGGCGGCGCGCCCTTGTTGGCCACGGCCATCTTTTGCCACAGGTGCACGCCAGCCTGCGGGTCGTAGCCAGAGCGCGCTGCCAGGTCGAGGCCGATCTTGTCGGCCTCGGATTCGTCGTCGCGGCTGAATTTCAATGTCAGCAACTGGCTGCCCATGTCGGCGAGGTAGCGCCCGCCGCCGCCCAGTCCCAGCAGCGCCGCGCCGATCTCGATCGCACCGCGCGTCGCCGCCGACTTGCCCATCCGCTCACGGGCATGCTCGCGCAGCGCATGGGCGATCTCGTGGCCCATCACCTGCGCCACCTCGTCGTCGGTCAGCTGCAGCGTGTCGAGGATGCCGTAATAGAACGCGATCTTGCCGCCCGGCATGCAGAAGGCATTGATCTGCTTGCTGCCGATCAGGTTGACCTCCCAATTCCACTTCGCTGCGCGTGGCGTGCTGCGCAGGTTGGGCGAGTTGCTGAACGGAATCAGCCGCTGGGCGATCGCGTTCAGCCGTATCACCTGCGGGTGGTTGGGCGGTGCCAGCGCCTTCTGCGCTGCGGCCTGTTGCAGCATCTGCTGGTACTGCTGCGCCGCCGCACTTTCGATCTGCTCGGCCGGCACCAGCTTGGCCAGGCTCGACTGCTTGTCGACCTCGACGCCATCGCGTGCCCAGCTTGGCAGCGCCAGGGCCGCACCCGCACCGAGCAGCGCCTGACCGAAGCCGCGACGGGCGAGCAGACGGCAAGCGCAGCCATAGCGATGCCAGAGTGCAGCGGTCGCAGGGTCGGGCTCGAACGTGGCGTGCGGGTCGAAGTCGGGGGTCATGGTCGTCATGGTCTGGCGGTGTTGTCGGTGTCGCTGTTTGGCAGCTGAGGTCTGTCGAACGGATGTCAATCGTCAGTGCTTGGAGCGTGCGGATCAACCTCCAGTTCACGCACCGCATCGCGCAGCCACCACAGCATGCCCAACGCCGGCAGCGCCAGCACGGTGGACACGATGAAGAAGGTCGGCCAGCCGATCGCTTCCGACAGCACGCCGGCCAGCGGCCCCACCCACACCCGGCCGACCGAGGCAAACGCCGACAGCAAAGCGTACTGCGTCGCGGTGAAGCGCTGGTTGCACAGGCTCATCAGGAAGGCGACGAACGCGGCGGTGCCCATGCCACCGGACAGGTCCTCGGCGGCAATCACCATCAGCAGGCCGCCGTCGATGTCTGTTGACTGTGCGAGCCTGACGAAACCCCAGTCGAACGGCGGCAGCACGAAGCCAGGCATGACGCCCTTGCCGTGGACGGCCAGCCACCAGAAGCCGAGGTTGCTGGCCATTTGCAGCACGCCGAACAGGAACAGGGCGCGCCACAGGCCCAGCTTCAGCATCAGCAGCCCGCCGACCAGCGCGCCGCCGATCGTCAGCCACAGGCCGATCAACTTGTTGACGACGCCGACCTCGGCGGGGCTGAACATCATCGCTTTCAGCAGGAACGGCGTCATCAGCGAGCCGGCAAAGGCGTCGCCCAGCTTGTAGAGCACGATGAAGGCGAGGAAGGCGGCCGCGCCCCGCTGCGAGAAATAGCTGTTCAGGCCGTTGAGCAACGTCTGGAATTTCGCCGCCCGCGCCGCCCAGGCCGCGAGCGGCAGCGTGAACGCCAGGCCCAGCAGCAGCGCCAGCAGGTCGGTCCATTTGCGCTGCAGGCCAGCCTCCAGCGTGCTGCCGTCGAACCAGGGTGCGAGCAGCGCGTGGGCGATCGGGGGTCCGTAACGGTCGCTGACGACGAAGCCGACCGCCACCGCCACCAGCAGCGCGGCGAAACCCAGCAGGTCCTGCCGCGCCACGCTGGAGCGGTCGCCGACCGACTGGACGCGCGGCAGCGCAATCGCCGACAGCACCGCAGCGCCGGCCATCAGCGCGGCCATGAAGCGGTAGACCTCGGGCCAAGTCCAGCCGCCGGGCCCGCTGGCGTTCGACGGATCGACCCAGATCAGCGCGATGCCGCCGGACAGGATCATCGCCAGCCGGTAGCCCAGCACGCTGAGCGACGAGCCCAGGCCGCGTTCGCGCGCGGCCAGCAGGTCGGTGCGGTAGGCATCGATGACCACGTCCTGCGAGGCGGCGACGAAGGCCACCAACACCGCCAGCAGCGCGAAGCTGCGGGTGGCCTGGGTCGGCGAGGTGTCGGCCAGCCACAGCAGCGCGCCGGCCAGCGCCAGCTGCGTCAGCACCAGCCAGCCGCGACGCCGGCCGAGCCACGGCAGCTCGAAGCGGTCCATCAGTGGCGCCCACAGGAACTTGAAGGTGTAAGGCAGGCCGACCAGGCTGAGGAAGCCGATCGTCGCCACGTCCAGCCCTTCGAGGCTGAGCCAGGCCTGCATCGCCTGGCCGGTCAGCGCCAGCGGCAGCCCGGAAGCGAAGCCCAGGACGGTGACGACCGCCAGCCGGTGCAGCATGCCCGCATCGATGCGATTTGGCGGGCGAGCGGGCAAAGGTGCGTCGTCACGCGGTTCGGCATCGGGCATGGAACATTCTAGGAAGAGCGCTCGACCCCCGCGAATGAGGGGGTCGAGGGCGGCGAATTCGTGCATCCGTTCACGACCCGCAGGCGTAAGGCCTTTGGGGACCGGTGCTGGCTATGTGTATGGGCCTGTGGGCGCTGGTCCTCGACCCCGTGCGCCCGGCGTGCACGGACACCCCATCCGAGTTCATCCGAGGAATCCAGCATGCAACACCTGATCTCACGTCATCCGCGTCTGACGACGCTACTGGGCGCCCTGCTCGTCGCCTTCGGCGGCATGTCGGTTCAGGCCTCCAGCCACCGCGAAGCCCCGTTCATCACTACTCAGCCCAAGGTCGATGGCACCGACTTCTACATGTTCAACAGCTACGAAGCCGGCAAGTCCGACTACGTGACGCTGATCGCCAACTACATCCCGCTGCAGGACGCCTACGGTGGCCCGAACTACTTCTCGCTCGACCCGAACGCGCTGTACGAGATCCACATCGACAACAACGGCGACGCCAAGGAAGACATCACCTTCCAGTTCCAGTTCAAGAACACGCTGAAGAGCATCGCGCCGCCGATCAATGTCGGCGGCAACACCAAGAATGTGCCGATTCCGTTGATCCAGGCAGGCCAGGTGTCGCAGCGCAACGACCCGGCGCTGAATGTGAACGAAAGCTACACGGTCAACATCGTCCGCGGCGACCGCCGCACCGGCTCGTCCGCCGCGTTGACCAACGTTTCCGGCGGATCGGCCACCTTCGACAAGCCGGTCGACAACATCGGCACGAAGACGATTCCTGATTACCCCGGATACGCGGCAAAGCACGTCTACAACGTGAACATCCCGGGTTGCACCGGCACAGGTCGCCTGTTTGTCGGTCAGCGCAAGGACCCGTTCGCCCTGAACCTGGGCGTGATCTTCGATCTGGTCCATGCGCCGCTGGACGTGATCACCAACCCGGCACTGATCGATGCCGGCAAGGATGACCTCGCTGACAAGAACGTCACCACGCTCTCGCTTGAGGTGCCGAAATCCTGCCTGACCGCCGCACCGAACCAGCCGGTCATCGGCGGATGGACGACCGCCAGCCTGCGCCAGGGTCAGTACCTGACCGCCAACCCAGCCAAGGGCCTGAGCACCACGGTGACCACCGGCGGCAGCTGGGTGCAGGTGTCGCGCCTAGGCATGCCGCTGGTCAACGAGGTGGTGATCGGGCTGCCGGACAAGAACCGCTTCAACGGCTCCGTGCCGTCCGGCGACGGCCAGTTCATCGACTACGTGACCAACCCGACGCTGCCACGCCTGATCGAGATTGCCTTCGACAAGCCGGCCGGTGCCCTGGCGCCATCGAACGTGGGACGCAGTGACCTGGTCACCACCTTCCTGACCGGCATTCCCGGCGTCAACCAGCTGTCCACCATCACACCCTCGGAAATGCTGCGACTGAACACCAGCATCGCTGCCGTGCCGCTGGCCAGCCAGCAGCGTCTGGGCATCGTCGGCAGCATCCTGAATCACGCAAACGACTTTGCCGGTTTCCCGAACGGCCGCCGGCCGCAGGACGACATCGTCGACATCTCGCTGGTCGCGGTGATGGGCGGCCTGTGCGTGGCCAACGGCGACAACAACAGCCTGGGCTTCGGCACCTCGTGCAAGCCATCGGCCGTGCCGCTGGCCGCCAACGGCACCGTGTTCAAACTGCACGACGCGGTGGATCAGGCCAACCAGGCGAAGCGCCCGCTGCTGGCAGGTTTCCCGTACCTGAACACGCCGATCCCCGGCGCGCAGTGAGCCGCTAGACCGTTCCCGGTGTGCGCAACAGCGCGCGCACCGCGACGGCCACAGTCTGAATTTCGCCCCATTTGAGGAGCCTTTGATGAAACTGAAAACCCTGTTTGCAGCCGCGGCACTCGCGGCGTCGACGACCCTGTCGCTCGCCAGCGGCCCGTTCACACTCAGCCCCGACCCCATCACCCCGAACACCTTCACCTCGGTGTTGACGTGGACCTCGTCGGCCGAATCTTTCACCGACAGGTTCGACTTCGCAGCCCTGCCGTCCAGCGCCGATGTCGTCTTCGCGCTGTTCGGAGTGCGCGGCCCGGTGCAATTCTTCGTGGCCGATGTGGCCTCGAGCGGCAGCAGCGCGACCTTCAGCTTCTTCCCGGAAGACGGGCCGCTGTCTCCGGTGTCGTTTCACACGAGCATTGCGGCGAACACGCCGTTTTATCTGACGGTGCTTGGTTCAGGCGTGCCGGTGGGAGATGCACCGTTCGCCACCGGGTCGTTGACCTACGGCGTCGCTGTCGTGGCCACCGTGCCTGAACCGGAAACGTATGCCTTGATGCTGCTCGGCCTGATCGGCGTGGGTGGAATGGCACGTCGCCAGCAGCGCGCCGCGTCGCCGTCAATCGCCTGATCAACAGCCCGTCGAGCGCGGTTCACGGGTCACAGCCGCCCACCCCACGTCGGTGGGGCGGGCGGCTTCACTCAGAATCGGGCCATGAGTTCATCTCCTGAAGCCCAGCCGCCGAGCTTTTCAAGCACCGAGTTCCGCGCCGCCTTGCGCACCTTCGCCACCGGCGTGACGGTGATCACCGCGCTGGACGCCAGCGGTGCGCCGGTCGGCGTGACCGCCAACTCCTTCAACTCGGTATCGCTGACGCCCCCGCTGGTGCTGTGGAGCCTGTCGCGGCAGGCCTCGACGATGTCGGCCTTCAGCCGTGGCTCGCACTACGCGATCAACATCCTGGCCGCCGACCAGCGCCATGTCGCCGAACGCTTTTCGCGCCGTGACGTCGATCGCTTCGGTGGCATCGCGATGCGCAGCGGCGTCAGCGGCGCGCCGATCCTGGACGGCGTGATGGCGGCGTTCGAATGCTTCAACCGCAGTCAGTACGAAGAGGGCGACCACATCATCTTCGTCGGCGAGGTCGAGCACTGCCACCACCGGGAGGGCGCGCTGCCGCTGATCTTCCACGACGGCAAGTTCTACACCGAGCTGCCGCTGTGAGCGACAGCCCCTCGACCGACCGCTAGGCCGACTTCTTCGCGGCCACCTTCTTCGCCGCGGCGCCCTTGGTCGCCGGCTTGGCAGGCCGCGGCTCGAACTCGAAGCTGACCTTGCCTTCCTTTGCGTCGAAGGCCAGCCGTGCCTTGAACTTGCGCCGGGTCTTGTTCGACACGAAGTTCTCCAACAGGTCGGTCTTGCCGGTCTGCAGCAGGCGGGTCATCTGCTCGCGCGGCACCGGTTGCTGCAGGATGATCTTGCCGCTCTTGAAGTCGCAGGTGACATTGGCGCCGACCGCGTGTTCGCAGACGTAGCTGGTGCCGTGCTCGTAGACCTTGCCCTGGTCCTTCGGGCAGTGGCCGAGCGGCTCCTGTTCGGAGAAATCGACCGGCTCACCGGCCTCGGCCTTCGCGTCGTCGCCGAAGTCGAATTCGAGTTTCCAGTTCTTGATCTCATCGTCGTAGACCAGCTTGATCTCGGCGGTGAACGGCCAGCCGGCCTTCGAGCGGAAGCCTTCGAGTGGGCCGATCTTCTTGTTCTCGATGAAGACCTCGACCTCGGGCAGCTCGAAGCTGCGGCTGCCGGGGATCTTGCTGATGGAAAAGCCGCAGCCCGGGCCTTCGGCGCCTTCCACCGGCGCCGCACCGTTCTTGCCGACGCAGGTGTAGCGCCGGTAGTTCTCCTTGACCACACCGCCGCAGTTGGGGCACGGCACTGTCAGCGTCGCGTAGTCGCCGGGGATGGTGTCGCGGTCGTATTCCTTGGCCTTGGCGACGATGCGCTGCGTCATCACCGCGATCTCGGCCATGAAGGCGTCACGGCTGAGCTTGCCGTGCTCCATCTGGGCAAGCTGGTACTCCCAGTTGCCGGTCAGCTCGGGCTGGGTCAGCTCCTCAATCTGCAGGCCGCGCAGCAGCGTCATCAGCTGGAAGGCCTTCGCGGTGGGGATCAGCTCGCGGCCCTCGCGCACCATGTATTTCTCGAGGATCAGCCCTTCAATCGTCTGCGCGCGGGTCGCTGGCGTGCCCAGGCCCTTCTCGGCCATCGCCTCGCGCAACTCGTCGTCGTCGATCAGCTTGCCGGCGCCTTCCATCGCACTCAGCAACGTGGCTTCGGTGTAACGCGCCGGCGGCTTGGTCTTCAGCGCGTTGACGTCGACGTTCTCGGTGCGCACCACCTCGCCCGGCGCGACCGCGACCAGGTTCGCATCGTCTTCCTGCGCCTCGCGGCCGTAGACCGCCAGCCAGCCCGGCTTGACCATCACCTTGCCGTTGGTCTGGAAAGTGAAGTCCTTGCCAGCGGCCTGCTCCGTCGATGCCTTGACAACAGAGAGGCGCGTGGTGAACATGAACTCGGCCGGCGGGTAGAACACCGCGAGGAAGCGCTTGACGACCATGTCGTAGAGCTTGGCCTCGATCTCGGTCAGACTCTTCGGGGCCAGCAGCGTCGGGATGATCGCGAAGTGGTCCGACACCTTGGCGTTGTCGAAGATGCGCTTGTTCGGCTTCACATAGCCATCGTTCAACGCCTTGCGCGCGTGGCCCGACAGCAGGCGCAGCGGGCCGGGCAGTTCCTCGTCGGCCAGCATCGCCATCGTCTCCTTGACCACCGGCACGTAGTCCTCGGGCAGCGCCTTGCTGCCGGTTCGCGGGTAGGTCAGCACCTTGTGCTTCTCGTACAGCGCCTGCGCCAGCCCGAGCGTGTTCTTCGCACTGAAACCAAAACGGCTGTTGGCTTCGCGCTGGAGCGAGGTCAGATCATAGAGCAACGGCGACAACTGCGTCGCCGGTT
>JAYVEB010000170.1:0-3855 GCA_043749095.1 Burkholderiales bacterium
TCAGCACATCCTCATGGTGCTGCGCAACGTAAGGCGCTTTTTCGTGGCCGAGCACGCGCACGAGTACCCGTTTTGTTCGCAGCTCGCGGCCGGCTGGGACAAGCCGTGGGTGCTCTATGTGGCGGCCCTGTACCACGACATCGCCAAGGGCCGCGGCGGCGATCACTCCACGCTCGGTGCGCGTGACGTGCGGCGTTTTTGCCAGCAGCACGACATCGGCCGCGAAGACACGAAGCTCATCGAATTTCTGGTGACCGAGCACCTGACCATGAGCACGGTTGCGCAAAAGCAGGACCTGAGCGACGCGGAAGTGATCGGCGTGCGCGGCACCACCAGCAAGGAGATCGTGCAGATGGCGCGCGAGGCCGGCGCACGCAAGGTCTACATGGCCTCGGCTGCGCCGCCGGTGCGCTTTCCGAATGTGTATGGCATCGACATGCCGACCAACAGCGAGCTGATCGCGCACAACCGCAGCATCGAGGAGATCCGCCAGTTCATCGGCGCCGACGCGCTGATCTACCAGGACGTCAATGCGATGAAGCGGGTGGTCGGTGCGCTGAACCCGCTGGTCTGCGGCTTCGAGGCCTCCTGCTTCGACGGCCAGTACATCACTGGCGACATCTCGGCGGCCGACTTCGACGCCATCGCCACCCAGCGCCTGTCGCAGGGCGACGAGGACGAATCGCTGGCGCGGTCACGGTTGGCACTGCAGAGTGCCGCGGAGCAGACCTGATGGCGGCAAAGAAGACCATTCCGCGCACCAACCTGCCCGAGGGCCTGCGCATCGATACGCTGGCGGTGCGCGAAGGTCTGCCCCGCACCCAGTGGGGCGAGAACTCGGAGGCGCTGTTTTTGACCAGCAGCTTCGTGCAGCCGGATGCCGCCACCGCCGCGGCGCGCTTCGCAAACGAGGAAGAGGCCTTCATCTATTCGCGCTTCACCAACCCGACGGTGACGATGTTCGAGCGGCGTCTCGCTGCACTCGAAGGCACCGAGGCTTGTATTGCCACGTCGAGCGGCATGGCGGCGATTTTGCTGACCGCGATGGCGTTGCTGAAGGCGGGCGATCACGTGATCTGCTCGCGCAGCGTGTTTGGCTCGACCATCGCGCTGCTCGGCCGCGAGTTCGCGAAGTTCGGCGTTGAAACCAGCTTCGCCTCCCAGACCGATGTGGGCGAATGGCAGCGCGCGGTGCGGCCGACCACGAAGCTGCTGTTTGCCGAGTCGCCGACCAACCCGCTGACCGAGGTCTGCGACATCCGCGCGCTGGCCGAGGTCGCACACGGCGCGAATGCACTGCTGGCGGTCGACAACTGCTTTTGCACGCCGGCGCTGCAAAAGCCGATCGACTACGGTGCCGACCTGATCATCCATTCGGGCACCAAGTACCTTGACGGGCAGGGCCGGGTGGTCGCTGGTGCCGTGTGTGGCCAAGAGCAGTTGATCAACGACCAGTTCGTCCCGGTGATGCGCAGTGCCGGCATGACCTTGTCGTCATTCAACGCCTGGGTGGTGCTGAAGGGGCTCGAAACCTTGTCGATCCGCATGCAGGCACAAAGCGAACGCGCGCTGCAACTGGCCACCTGGCTGGAGCAACAGCCGCATATCGAGCGGGTGTACTACCCAGGCCTGAAGTCGCACCCGCAGTACGACCTGGCGATGGCCCAGCAGTCGGGCTGTGGCGGCGCGGTGCTGTCGTTCACCGTGAAGGCGCGCGCGCCGGGTGATGACGAGACCGAGGCCGATGCAGCGCGCCTGGCTGCCTTCCATGTAATCGACAGCACCCGCGTGTGTTCGATCACTGCCAACCTCGGTGACACCAAGACCACGATCACCCACCCGGCCAGCACCTCGCACGGCCGGCTCACCGAAGTGCAGCGCCAGGCGGCTGGCATCACGCAAGGCCTGGTGCGCCTTGCGGTCGGCCTGGACGATGTGGAAGACCTGAAGGACGACCTGCTGCGCGGCCTGAATTCAATCTGAAAATGCCTGGCGCATTGCATTACCCATGACCCGAAAAGTTCGCACCCGCATCGCGCCATCGCCGACCGGCTTCCTGCACCTGGGCACGGCCCGCACCGCGCTGTTTTCGTGGGCGTTTGCCCGCCACCACGGCGGTGACTTCATCCTGCGCATCGAGGACACCGACGAGGCGCGCTCGACACAGGAAGCCGTCGATCAGATCGTCGCCGCGATGAAGTGGCTGAACCTGGCGCACGACGAGGGCCCGTTCTTCCAGATGCAGCGCCTCGACCGCTACCGCGAAGTGATCGGGCAGATGCTGAATGACGGCACGGCCTACCCTTGTTATTGCACCCCAGCCGAGCTCGATGCGATGCGTGAAGCGCAGCGCGCGCGCGGCGACAAGCCGCGCTACGACGGCCGCTGGCGACCCGAGCCGGGCAAGACGCTGCCGGCCATTCCCAAGGGCGCGCGCCCGGTGATCCGCTTTCGCAATCCCCCGAGCGGTGTGGTGAGCTGGGACGACATGGTCAAGGGCCCGATCACCATTGCGAACGCCGAACTCGACGACCTGGTCATCGCTCGCCCCGGGGCCGATGCGTCCACGCTGATCGGCACGCCGACCTACAACTTCTGTGTCGTCGTCGACGACTGGGACATGGACATCAGCCATGTGATTCGCGGCGACGACCACGTCAACAACACCCCGCGGCAGATCAACATCCTGCATGCCTTGGGCGCTGAATTGCCGGTCTACGGCCACGTGCCGATGATCCTAGGGCCTGATGGCGACAAGCTGTCGAAGCGCCACGGCGCGGTCAGCGTCACGCAGTACGAGAGCGCCGGCTACCTGCCCGAGGCGATGCTCAATTACCTGGCGCGCCTCGGCTGGAGTCACGGCGATGACGAGCTGTTCACCCGCGAGCAGCTGGTGTCATGGTTTGACGGCCAGCACCTGGCGAAGAGCCCGGCACAGTGGGATGCGGCCAAGCTCAACTGGGTCAATGCGCATTACCTGAAGGCTTTGCCTGACCAGGTGCTGGCCGGGCATGTGGTGGCTCGATGTGCCGAGCGCGGTATCCAGGTTGCGGCCGATGCTCAGCTCGGTCGCATGTGCGCGCTGTTCAAGGACCGCTGCGCGACAACGGTGGAGCTGCGCGACTGGCTGGCGATGTATTTTTCAGACGTCGCCCCGACTGCAGAAGACCTGGCCGCGCACGTCACCGAGGCCGTGAAACCCGCGCTGCACAGCCTGCGCGAACGACTCGTCGACACCGAGTGGACCAAGCCCGGGATCAGCGCCGCGATCAAGGAGGTCATCACCGCCCACGGCATCAAGATGCCGACGCTCGCACACGCGGTTCGCGTGCTGGTTTGCGGCCGTGCGCAAACGCCTTCGATCGACGCGGTACTCGAGCTGTTTGAACGTGATGTCGTGCTCGCCAGATTGCGGATCGCCTGAAAATCTGGCTATACTCGTCGTCTCTCTTGAACAGCGCGAAGCGATGTGGAAATCAACCTCCACGTCACTTCCCCGAGGGATGCCGGAAGTCCGCAACTGGCAGCAAAGGGGGGTATAGCTCAGCTGGGAGAGAGCTTGCATGGCATGCAAGAGGTCGACGGTTCGATCCCGTCTGGCTCCACCAATCGCACCTACGCACGACGGCCCGCCAACTCGGCGGGTCTTTTGCGTTTTGGCGCGCACAAAATTATATACGATAAAAACTCTAGACATTTACAGCATTATGCCGGATAACCCGGATATGGAGAGCATCATGACCCGATTCCCGCAGCCACACCCGATCCTGTCCGCGCTACGCACTGGCCGACATTGGCCAAGCCCTGGCGCGCATATCCGCCGCCTCCCACCCGGACAGTGCCCGACCTCGGGGG
>JAYVEB010000171.1:0-3845 GCA_043749095.1 Burkholderiales bacterium
CAGGAGCGATTTTCTCGAGCGTGCCAAGGGGTAAGGAACCCCTGAAATCACGAGTTTTCACGACAGCGGCCTTCTGCCGCCCAGACTCCTAGTCGCGGACAGGAACGTCAATCAAACGAAGCCCAGCCGCCGGCGCGTGCCGAAGTTGCGCAGGTTCGGCAAGGTCGCGTCGAGCTGCGCATCGCTGGCGCCGAACCAGCCGAGCAAGGTCGCTGCGTACTGGTCGACCGAGGTGGTCGGAATCCAGCGGCCCTGTTGCTCCCACGTGTCGGTGCCGACGTCGTCGTCGCCCCCCAGCACCAGCTGCGGGTAGCTGCCATAGGTGGCGCGTCCCTGCACGGCGCCGCCGATGACGAGGTGCTGATTGCCCCAGGCATGGTCGGTGCCATTGCTGCTGTTCGGCTTGAAGGTTCGGCCGAAGTCGCTTTCCGTGAAGGTGGTGACGGCCTGCCCCAGGCCGAGGTTGCGCATCGCGGTGTAGAAGGCACCCAGCGCGTCGCCGACCTCCTGAAGGCGGCGAGCATGCTCGCCGTCGGTGGCGCTGCCGGCGACCTGCCCGGCGTGGGTGTCAAAACCGCCGGCCTGCGCGAAGAAGATCTGCCGGTCGCCGCCCACCGTCGCGTTGCCGGCGATCAACTTGGCGACCTGGTACAGCTGCCGGCCGAGGTCGGTGGTGACCCGTCCTCCCGAGGTGATCGAGGCAAAGGCGGCGTCGATTGCCGGGTTCGCGCCGCTCCTGCCGGGCTCGACCTTGACCAGCGCGCCCAGTCGCTGCGAGACCGCAAACGCATCGCGCTGCATGCGCACATAGGCATCGGCCAGCACGGTGTCCTGCGGCTGCGAATACATCGCATCGATGGCGGCCTTGCGCGCGATGCGCGGCGCCCAGGTCAGGTCTTCAGGCTGCAGCCCATAGGCGCCGAAGGTGCTGCCGGGGCCGGGCAGCACCAGCGGCGACTGCAGCGTGGTCAGCCCGAAGCGCGCATTGCCGCCGACCGAGATCACCGGGTTCACTGTGCCCAGTGCCGTCGATGCGCGGCCGCCCCAGCCGCTGCGCTCCTGCGAGTGCGTGGTCGCGGTTTCCCACAGCACTTGCTGGTCGGGGTGCGAGAACAGGCCGTCGGGCCTCAGCGCCGCGCCGTTGGGGGTGCTGCGGTACTGCGCCTTGGTCAGCGGCGCGTACAGCGGGCCGACGTTGAACACCGGCGCGATGTGGCCGGCGGTGGCCGCCGCCGACAGCGCACCCAGCGAAGGGTGCAGGCCGAACTCGGTGCCGGGCAGTGCGACGAGGCGTTCGCGCGGAATCGCGAGCGCACCGCGCACCGTGCTGTACTGCCCGTAGCGCGCCACGTCCGTCGGGACGATGGTGTTCAGGCCGTCATTGCCGCCGTAGAGGAACACGCAGACCAGCGCCTTGTAATCGGCGGCATGGGCGGCTCGCGTACCCAGCAGCAGGTTGCCGGCACTACCGAGGCCCAACACGCTGGCGCAACTGGCGCCGGACTGCAAAAGCCAGCGCCTGCGCGCATCGAATGAGGAGGTCTTGTTCATGGGGTGATCCTTATGCAGCGCTCAGCGCTCGACCTGAAAATTGGGCGTGGCGAAAACAAGGTAGGCGGCGGTTTTGACGCGGTTGGACTGCCAGTTCGTCTTGTCGGTCGCAGCGGTCCACCACGACACCGCCTTGATGATCTCGGTGCGCGTTGCGGCCGGCAGTGGCTGGCCGGTCGCGATCAGCGACAGACGATCGACCAGCTTGCCGGCATCGGCCGCGTCGGCGGTAAACCGGCTCAGATCGACCTTGGTGCCGGTGGCGTTCGGAACAGAGGTGGTCGGTGTCGAGCCGCCCCATTCGAGCAGGTAGATCAGGAAGTTCAGCCGCTGCAAGGCGGCCCCAGCGTTGTGGATGCCGAAGCTCGGGCCGACCAGCGTGGTGCCGGGCACCGGGTAGTCGGGCGAGTAGAAGCTGAATACCGTGGGTGGGCGAAACACATGCTCGCGCAGTTCTTCGCCCCACCACCAACTGAGCGATTCGCCATCGCTGTAGCCATTCAGACCACGCAGCGCGCTGGTGAACATCAGCACCGGGTCGCGCAACTTGCCGCCGTTGGCGGTGACGTTGGCGCTGCGTGCTTCGGGGTCGAGCAACACCGCCGCCACGGTGGCCGCGAGATCGCCGCGCTGGCCGGTGCCGAAGGTGGCGTACTTGCCTGCGATGAAAGCGGCCGACACGCGGGACACATAGGCCGGCGACGGGTTGCTGCTGACCAGCTGCTGGATCAGCTGCTTGCCGATGAACGGCGCGGTGTTCGGGTGTGCCATCAGGCTGTCGAGCACCACCTCGAGCGCCGCAGGGGCCGTCAGCCCCGCTCGCAGCGAGGTGCCAGCCAGCAGCTGGCGCGACGCGTTGTCGTGCCGCGGCTCGACTGCAACCATGTCGCCGGCGTAGTAACGACAGTTGGTGCCCCGGGGCCAGCAGCCCCAGGCGGTGGCGCCGCCTGCCGGATACGTCCAGCCGGTCAGTGCATAGGCATAGGCACGCACCGTGTCGTTGTCGTAGGTCGGTGCGCAGGCGCCGCCGCGCAGGCTGCCATCGGCGTTCAGCAGGCAGGTACCAACGGAGAACAGTTGCAAAAACTCACGCGCGAAGTTCTCGTTCGGCGCGGCCTTGTCGTTGTTGACGTTGTTCAGGTAATCACCCATCACCGGCGACAGCGCGACCTGCTTCAACACCTGCCGATAGTTGCCGAAGGCGTTGTCGAGCAGCGAATTCTGGTAGTTGCGCAAGCCATAGGTGCCGTCGAGGTCGACGCCGCTGACGACGACGATCTGTTGCAGCGCGAAGGCCACGCGCTGGCGCAACTGGTCGGGCCGCATGGTGGCGTTGCGGTAGAAATCCCAGACCAGCGGGATGCTCGACTGGTTGTCACGCCAGCAGTTCGGTCCGGCGTGCGAGGGCAGGTCGCAGTAGGAGCTCGCGCTGGTGTTCTGATGCACCGAGGCGTTGCCGCCGCTGGTGTACCGGGACGATGCCAGCAGCATCTGCGAGGCGATCCAGCCCGCCGCACCTTTCGTCTTGATCTCGGCCGTCAAGGCTTCCGTATTGCCGAAGCTTGCCTGCATCGCCAGTCGGGAGGCGTTGCGGGTCACGGTATCGCTGGCGGGGGCCGAGGTCGGCAACGCTGTCGGCGTGACCGGCACAGAGGCCGGTGTCGCAACAGAGGCCGGTGCCTTGTAGACATCGCAGTGCTTGACCGTGCCATACACGGGGTCCCGGCCGAACGATGCGTTGCTGCAGGCCACCGCGCCGGAGCGCGTCTGTTGAACCCACTTGCCGCTCACGCCGTATCGCACGCTCTGTGATCCGCTGGTGCTGAAGCTGCCGCCTTCGCTGGCAACTGTCACCCACTGCGGGGCCGGCGCTGCCAGAGCGATGCTGCTCATCGTTGCTGCAGCCAGAAAGGCGCCGCTCGCCAACAGCGCTGCGGGCTGGCGAACATTCCGGCCCGCCGCAGCGCCACTTCGTATCAACTCGTTTCCTGCGCGCATCGAAATGCCTCCATTTGCTTACAAACCTGCTCGGAATGGTCACTCGCGGCCGCTGGCTCGGCCCCGAAACGTCAGCCCGATGCGCCGTCTTGTCAGTCGCTGTGAACTGGTTCACGACACTGACGGTGCTGCCTGAGCCTGTGGTCTTCCATGCAGGCGCAGTGCCGGAGAAGGCGTCTTTTGACAATTGCTTGCACAGCGGGGCTAGGAGTCTGGGCGGCAGGAATATTCCAAAATGATGGCTTGATTTCCGAGCTTCCAGAATCGCGCAGGAGCGATTTTCTCGAGCGTGCCAA
>JAYVEB010000172.1:0-3802 GCA_043749095.1 Burkholderiales bacterium
TTCAACATGGCCAAGCCCGCGTTCGACACGCGCGAGTGCCAGGTTCGTGGACTGACCTATGCGGCGGCTGTGCGCGCCAAGCTGCAAATGATCATTTACGACCGTGAATCGCCGCAGGCGAAGACGGTCAAGGAAATCAAGGAGCAAGAGGTCTACATGGGCGAAGTGCCGCTCATGACCGACTACGGCTCCTTCATCGTCAACGGTACCGAGCGCGTCATCGTGTCGCAGCTGCACCGTTCGCCGGGCGTGTTCTTCGAACACGACAAGGGCAAGACGCACTCCAGCGGCAAGCTGCTGTTTTCCGCGCGGATCATCCCTTACCGCGGTTCGTGGCTGGACTTCGAGTTCGACCCGAAGGACATCCTGTACTTCCGCGTCGACCGCCGCCGCAAGATGCCGGTGACCATCCTGCTGAAGGCCATCGGCCTGAACCCGGAATCGATCCTGGCGCACTTCTTTGTGTTCGACAACTTCCGCCTGATGGATTCGGGCGCGCAGATGGAGTTCGTCGCCGACCGGCTGCGCGGTGAAATCGCGCGCTTCGACATCACCGACAAGGACGGTGTGGTCGTGGTCGAGAAGGACAAGCGCATCACCGCGCGTCACACCCGCGCCATCGAGACCTCGGGCACCACGCACATCAGCGTGCCCGAGGACTACCTGGTCGGTCGCATGCTGGCGCGCAATGTCGTCGATGCCGACACCGGCGAGATCATCGCCAAGGCCAACGACGAGCTGACCGAAGCGGTGCTGAAGAAGCTGCGCACGGCCGGCGTCGCCGAAATCCCTTGCCTGTACACCAACGAGCTCGACGAAGGTGGCTACATCTCGCAGACACTGGCTGCGGATGAAACCGCCGACCAGCTGGCCGCGCGTGTCGCCATCTACCGGATGATGCGTCCTGGCGAGCCGCCAACCGAAGACGCGGTCGAGGCGCTGTTCCACCGCCTGTTCTATAACGCCGACACCTACGACCTGTCGCGTGTCGGCCGGATGAAGTTCAACGCCCGCGTCGGCCGCCATTCGGCCGAAGGCGCGATGACGCTGTCGAACGACGACATCCTCGATGTGGTGAAGATCCTGGTTGAGCTGCGCAATGGCCGCGGTGAAGTCGACGACATCGACCACCTGGGCAATCGCCGCGTGCGTTGTGTCGGCGAACTGGCCGAGAACCAGTACCGCAGCGGTCTGGCGCGCATCGAGAAGGCTGTGAAGGAGCGCTTGGGCCAGGCCGAGACCGAAGCCCTGATGCCGCATGACCTGATCAACTCGAAGCCCATCAGCGCTGCGCTGAAGGAGTTCTTCGGTGCGAGCCAGCTGTCGCAGTTTATGGACCAGACCAACCCGCTTTCCGAGATCACGCACAAGCGTCGCGTCTCGGCCCTGGGCCCGGGCGGTTTGACGCGTGAACGTGCCGGCTTCGAAGTGCGCGACGTGCACCCGACCCACTACGGTCGCGTCTGCCCGATCGAAACGCCGGAAGGCCCGAACATCGGCCTGATCAATTCGCTCGCGCTGTATGCGCAGCTGAACGAATACGGCTTCCTGGAAACGCCGTACCGCCGGGTCGCCGACGGCAAGGTGACGATGCAGATCGATTACCTGTCGGCGATCGAGGAAGGCAAGTACGTGATCGCGCAGGCGTCGGCCACGCTCGACGCCGAAGGCAAGCTGATCGACGAGCTGGTGAGTGCCCGCGACAACGGCGAGTCGATCCTGACCTCGGCTGAGCGCATCCAGTACATGGACGTGGCGCCGACGCAGATCGTCTCGGTGGCCGCATCGCTGGTGCCGTTCCTCGAGCACGACGATGCAAACCGTGCGCTGATGGGCGCCAACATGCAGCGTCAGGCCGTGCCGACGCTGCGCCCTGAAAAGGCGCTGGTCGGTACCGGCGTCGAACGCGTGGCCGCGAAGGACAGCGGCACCGTGGTCGCTGCGAAGCGCGGCGGCATCGTCGATTACGTCGACACCAACCGCATCGTGATCCGCGTCAATGACAAGGAAACGGTGGCCGGTGAAGTCGGCGTCGACATCTACAACCTGATCAAGTATCAGCGTTCGAACCAGAACACCAACATCCACCAGCGCCCGATCGTCAAGCGCGGCGACAAGGTGGAGGCCGAAGACATCATCGCCGACGGCGCGTCGACCGACATCGGTGAGCTGGCCCTCGGCCAGAACATGCTGGTCGCGTTCATGCCATGGAATGGCTACAACTTCGAAGACTCAATCCTGATCAGCGAACGCGTGATCGCCGAAGACCGCTACACCTCGATCCACATCGAGGAACTGGTGGTGATGGCGCGTGACACCAAGCTGGGCAGCGAGGAAATCACCCGTGACATCCCGAACCTGAGCGAGCAGCAACTGTCGCGTCTGGACGAGTCGGGCATCGTCTACGTCGGTGCAGAAGTGAACCCGGGCGACACGCTGGTCGGCAAGGTCACGCCGAAGGGCGAGACCACGCTGACGCCGGAAGAGAAGCTCTTGCGAGCCATCTTCGGCGAGAAGGCCAGCGATGTGAAGGACACGTCCTTGCGCGTCGACCAGGGCACCAACGGCACCGTCATCGATGTGCAGGTCTTCACCCGCGAAGGCATCGTGCGCGACAAGCGCGCGCAGCAGATCATCGACGACGAGCTCAAGCGCTACCGACTTGACTTGAACGACCAGCTGCGCATCGTCGAGGCTGACGCGTTCGACCGGATCGAGAAGCTGCTGGCCGACAAGATCGCCAACGGCGGCCCGAACAAGATCGCCAAGGGCACCGCCATCGACAAGGCCTACCTGGCCGGCGTCGAGCGCTACCACTGGTTCGACATCCGCCCGGCCGACGACGAGATCGCCAACCAGCTGGAATCGATCAAGAACTCACTGGAGCAAACGCGCCACAGCTTTGACTTGGCTTTTGAAGAGAAGCGCAAGAAGCTCACGCAAGGCGACGAGCTGCCAGCGGGCGTGCTCAAGATGGTCAAGGTCTATCTGGCCGTCAAGCGTCGCTTGCAGCCGGGTGACAAGATGGCCGGTCGTCACGGCAACAAGGGTGTGGTGTCCAAGATCGTTCCGGTCGAAGACATGCCTTACATGGCCGACGGCACACCGTGCGACATCGTGCTGAACCCGCTTGGCGTGCCATCGCGCATGAACGTGGGCCAGGTGCTTGAAGTGCATCTGGGCTGGGCCGCTAAAGGCATTGGTCAGCGCATTGGCGACATGTTGCAAGCCGAATCCAAACTGGCCGACCTGCGCAAGTTCATGGATTCGCTGTACAACACCTCGGGCCGCAAGGAAGATCTGTCCAAACTCAGCGATGAACAAGTGCTGGAGATGGCGGGGAACCTGTCGGAAGGCGTCACCTTCGCCACGCCGGTGTTTGACGGTGCGTCTGAAGAAGAAATTCGCGGCATGCTCAAGCTGGCTTACCCGGACGACATCGTCAAGGCCAAAGGTCTGACGGCTGCTCGCACGCAAGCCATGCTGTTTGATGGCCGCAGTGGCGACGCGTTTGAGCGCCCCACCACGGTCGGCTACATGCACGTGCTCAAGCTCCACCACTTGGTGGACGACAAGATGCACGCGCGCTCGACCGGGCCTTACAGCTTGGTCACGCAGCAGCCTCTGGGCGGCAAGGCGCAATTTGGTGGACAGCGTTTCGGCGAGATGGAGGTCTGGGCGCTCGAAGCCTACGGCGCGTCCTACATCCTGCAGGAGATGCTCACCGTCAAGTCCGACGACGTGAACGGGCGCACCAAGGTGTACGAATCCATCGTCAAGGGGGAGCATTCGATCGAGGCCG
>JAYVEB010000173.1:0-3789 GCA_043749095.1 Burkholderiales bacterium
ATTGCGCCGCGCGCGGCCCGATGCCAAGTTCCTGGAACTGGTGCACCGGCTGGACAAGGAAACCTCCGGCCTGCTGCTGATCGCCAAGAAGCGGTCGGCGCTTCTGGCGCTGCAGGAGCAGTTCCGCCAGCGTGAAACCGGCAAGACCTACGCGGCGCTGGTGCTCGGGGCGTGGCCGGTATCGAAGAAGGTGATCGATGTGGCGTTGCACAAATTCCTGTCGACCGACGGCGAGCGGCGCGTTCGCGCGGTCGATGCGGACGATGCCGATGGTCGCCGTTCGATCACGCTGGTCAAGGTGGTGCAGGCCTACACCGGGCACACGCTGCTCGATGTGACGATCAAGACCGGCCGCACCCACCAGATCCGGGTTCACCTGTTGCATGAAGGCCACGCCATCGTCGGCGACGACAAGTACGGCGACTACGACGCCAACCGGGCGCTGGCCCGTGGCGCAGCGATCCCCGGCGTGCGCTTCGGCCGGATGTTTTTGCACGCGAGGCGCTTGAAATTCCGGCACCCCGACAGCGGCGAGGTCATCGAACTGCAGGCGCCGCTGCCCCCAGAATGCGCGGCTTTGCTGCAGGCGCTGACGCGTCGGCCGACCCCTGTGATCCCGACACCATGAACCGACCGCGCCGTTTCGATTTGATCGTCTTCGACTGGGACGGCACGCTGTACGACTCGACCGCGTTGATCGCCCGCTGCATCCAGGCTTCGTGCGCCGATCTGGCGCTGGCGGTGCCCAGCGTGCAGGACGCCAGCTACGTGATCGGGCTGGGCTTGAGCGAAGCATTGCAGCACGCCGCGCCCGGCCTGGCGCCTGAGCGTTACCCGGAGTTGAGCGCGCGCTACAAGCACCATTACGTGGCGCGGCAGAACAACCTGAGCCTGTTCGAAGGCACGCTGCCGATGCTGCATGCGTTGAGGGCGCGCCAACACAGCCTGGGCATAGCCACGGGCAAGACCCGGCGCGGCCTGGACGAGGTGTTGCACACGGAGCAACTGAAGGGCCTGTTCGATGCCACCCGCACCGCCGATGAAACCCGCTCGAAGCCGCACCCACAGATGCTGCAGGAGCTGATGTCCGAAGTCGGCATCGCGCCCGAACGCACGCTGATGATCGGCGACACCACCCACGACCTGCAGATGGCGATGCACGCAGGCGTGCCGAGCGTCGGCGTCAGCTATGGCGCGCACGAGCCGGCATCGTTCGCCGCGTTCACGCCCCTGCACATCGCGCACTCGGTGGCCGAGCTCGACACCTGGCTGGCGCAGTCGGCCTGACCTGCGCGCTCGAACGTCATGCCCGAGATCGAAACTTCCGCCGCGCCCGTGCCCTTGTGTGCGTCCGAGGCGCTGGTCGAGCGCGGTGATGCCGTCGTGTTCGACGTGCAGCAGTGGCGCCAGAAGGCCAGCGCCTTCGTGATGCGGTTTGAAGGCCGGGTCGTCGCCTACCTGAACCGCTGCGTCCACGTGCCCACCGAGATGGACTGGCAGGACGGCAAGTTCCTCGATGGCGACCGTGAGCTGATCATCTGCTCGATCCATGGCGCCACCTATGACCCGCTCAGCGGGCGCTGCGTCGGCGGCCCGTGCGTCGGCGGCCGGCTCACTGCCTTGCGCGTCGAGGAACGTGATGCGCAGGTGTATTGGTATCCTTCCTCAGACACCAGACCAGCGCCAGCGCCCGAGCTTCGCGACGGCGACGCCGCTGGTATCTGCAACGAAAGCCCCCCATGAGTTCCGACGACGACCTGTCCGCCTCGCGTGCCCCGGCTGCTGGCCCGCCCGCGCGCAGCGGTTGGGACAGCGCAGCGGAACAGCTGTTGCGCCTGTACCTGCAGGATCGGCGCAGCGAGCGCCGCTGGCGCGTGTTCTTCCGGCTGCTGTGGCTGACGGTGTTCGCCGGGCTGGCGTGGACCTTCCTCAGCGACCGCCTGCATGCGAGCGCGCCATCCGGCCCGCACACCGCCCTGGTCGAGGTGCGTGGTGAAATCGCTTCCGACACCGAAGCCAGCGCCGAGTTGCTGGTCTCTGCGCTGAAGAACGCCTTCGAGGACGATGGCGCGCGGGCGGTGGTGCTGCGCATCAACTCGCCCGGCGGGAGCCCGGTGCAAGCTGGCATCGTGTACGACGAGATCAAGCGCCTGAAGGCCTTGCACCACAAGAAGGTGTATGCGGTGGTCGAGGAAATGTGTGCCTCGGGGGCCTACTACATCGCCGCCGCGGCCGACGACATCTACACCGACAAGGCGAGCGTGGTCGGCTCGATCGGTGTGCTGATGGACAGCTTCGGCTTCACTGGCGTGATGGAAAAGTACGGCATCGAGCGGCGACTGCTGACCGCCGGCGCCAACAAGGGCATCGGCGATCCGTTCTCGCCGCTGACCGACCCGCAGCGCGCCTACCTGCAGGCCACGCTGGACCAGATTCACCATCAGTTCATCGCGGTGGTCAAGGAAGGCCGTGGCAGTCGGTTGAAAGAAACGCCAGAAACCTTCTCGGGCCTGTTCTGGAACGGCGAGGAGGCCATCAAGCTCGGCCTGGCCGACCACCTCGGCAACCTCGACTATGTCGCGCGAGAGGTGGTGCACGCCGAAGACATCATCGACTACACGCCGAAGGAAAACGTCGCCGAGCGGCTGGCCAAACGTTTCGGCGCGTCGATCGGTGCGGGTGCGGTCCACGCGCTGAACGGCATCGGCCGCATTCACTGAGCTTCAGCGACCTTCTCTTCTCGTCTCCATTGATGTCGGATCGACTGGCGGTACTGCCGCAATACCTGCTACCGAAGCAGGCGATGACGCGCCTGGCCGGTCGCATCGCCAGCGCCGAGGGCCGTGCGTTCACGATCCGGCTGATCCGTTGGTTCGTCGGCCGCTACGGCGTGAACATGACCGAAGCGGCCGAGCCCGACATCGCGCGTTACGCGAGCTTCAACGCATTCTTCACCCGCGCGCTCAAACCCGGGGCGCGCCCGCTGGCCGAGGCCGAATGGTTGTGTCCGGTCGATGGCGCCATCAGCCAGATCGGGCCGCTTGATGGCGAACGCTTGGTGCAGGCCAAGGGCCACAGCTACACCGCCACCGCGCTGGTCGGTGGTGACGCCGCGCTGGCGCGTGAATTTCAAGATGGCCACTTCGCGACGCTGTACCTGAGCCCGCGCGATTACCACCGCATCCACATGCCCACGGCCGGGCGCTTGCGGCGCATGATTCATGTGCCCGGTGAGCTGTTCTCGGTCAACCCGACGACGGCGCGTGGCGTGCCCGGGCTGTTTGCGCGCAATGAGCGTGTGGTGTGTGTGTTCGATAGCGAGAACGCTCCGTTCGTGATGGTGCTGGTCGGCGCGACCATCGTCGGCAGCATGGCGACGACGTGGCACGGTGTCGTCAACTCGCCGCGGTCAGGTCAGTTGCGCGAATGGAGTTACGCGCCGGGCGATGTCAGCCTGTCGCGTGGCCAGGAGATGGGCCGTTTCCTGTTGGGGTCAACAGTGGTGATGCTGTTTCCGCCTGGACCGCTGTCGTTCAACCCAGACTGGGCACCGGGTGGTGCGATTCGCATGGGTGAGGCGATGGCTTCCTGAACCTGCAGGGCTGTTGCGCGAGAACTGCGCCAGGCCACTGTGTTGCGTTCATGTCCCCCGGGCCAGTTCACCAGTGGTTCGCTTCGGCTCAAGTCCCGCCGGCCCTTGACTTCACTCCACACAGCGGCCCGGCGCAGCGCTCCTGCCACCAATGAGGCGGTCGGGGCTTGAAATCTGCGCATGCGACAGCGGTGCCG
>JAYVEB010000174.1:0-12010 GCA_043749095.1 Burkholderiales bacterium
GGGCAGCCAGGTGTGCACCGGCCACATCGGCACCTTTACGGCGAACGCGAACAGCAAGCCGAAAAACAGCCATAGCTGGGCGTCCAGCGGCAGCGGCAGCTTCCACCAATCCTGGATCGCGAAGCTGCCGCCGGATTTGTTGTACAGGTAGAGCAGCGCAACCAGCATCAACAGCGACCCGAACAGCGTGTAAAGGAAGAACTTGAGCGCTGCGTAAACCCGGTTGGCCCCGCCCCAGACGCCGATGATGACGAACATCGGGATCAGGGTGGCCTCGAAGAAGACGTAGAACAGCAGCCCGTCGAGGGCGGCGAACACGCCGATCATGATCCCCGACAGGATCAGAAACGCACCCATGTACTGGTTGACGCGGTCGGTGATCACCTCCCAGCCAGCGATCACCACGATGACGGTGATGAACGACGTCAGCAGCACGAACCACACCGAGATGCCGTCGACGCCCAGGTGGTACATCACATTGAAGCGGTCGATCCAGGCCAGCTTCTCGACGAACTGCATGTTCGCCGTGCCGATGTTGAAGCCGGTGATCAGCGGCAGCGTGACGAGAAAGGAGGCGACCGCCGCGATCAGCGCAAACCAGCGGGCGGCGGCGACTTGGCTCTCACGACCGATCGCCAGCAGCACCGCACCCGACAGAATTGGCAGCCAGATGGCCAGGCTCAACAAACCCATGTTCTTGTTTTCTCCGTGCCCTGTGTGTGCTGCTCGAGCTCAGCGCCCGACCAGATGGCCCAGGTAGGGCCACAACTGCCAGGTCATCAGTCCCATCAGACCCAGGATCATCACCAGCGCATACCAGTAGAGGTAGCCCGTCTGCACCAGACGAACGACCGATGCCAGCGCGCCGATCCCACGTGCTGACCCGTTGACCAGTAAGCCGTCGATGAAGGCGACATCACCGCCTTTCCACAGCCCGCGGCCAACCATGCGGGCGCCAGCGGCCAGCACATGTTCATTGAACCAGTCCATGTAGTACTTGTTCTCGAGCACGGTGACGATGGGCGCGAAGGTGCGTGCGCAAGCGGCCGGGATCTCGGGCTTCAGCCGATAGAACACGAAAGCCACGACCACGCCTGAGAGCGCCAGCCAGAACGGCAAGGTGCCCAAGGCGTGCAGCGCCATCTCGGTGGCACCGTGGAACTCATGCGCCAGCTCTTCCATCGCCGGATGCTTCTCGGCGTTGATGACGATCGCGCCCTTGAACAAATCGCCGTAGAGCATCGGCGCGATGGTCAGGTAGCCGATCACCACCGACGGAATCGCCAGCAGCACCAGCGGCAGCGTCACCACCCACGGCGACTCGTGCGGCGTGGGATCGTGGCTGCCATGGGCGTCGCCGTGCGCATGCGCAGTGACGTGATCCTGCGCATCGCCGTGGTCGTGTTCATCGTGCTCGCCGTGCCCGTCATGGGCGTCGTGCTCACCCGGGAACGGCTTGTCGTGGAAGCGCTCCTTTCCGTGGAAGACGAGGAAGTACATCCGGAAAGAGTAGAAAGCCGTGACGAACACGCCGACGATCACCGCGAAATAGGCGAAGCCCGAGCCCCACAGGTGGCTGGCGCGGACGGCGTCGATGATGCTGTCCTTGGAGTAGAAGCCGGCGAAGAACGGTGTGCCGATCAGCGCCAGCGAGCCCAGCAGCGAGGTGATCCAGGTGATCGGCATGTGCTTGCGCAGGCCGCCCATGTTGCGGATGTCCTGGTCGTGGTGCATGCCGATGATCACGCTGCCCGCCGCCAGGAACAGCAGCGCCTTGAAGAAGGCGTGCGTCATCAGGTGGAACACCGCCACCGAATACGCCGATGCGCCGAGTGCGACCGTCATGTAGCCGAGCTGGCTCAGCGTCGAGTACGCAACCACGCGCTTGATGTCGTTCTGGATGATGCCGAGGAAGCCCATGAATAGCGCGGTGATCGCGCCGATCACCATGATGAAGCTGAGCGCGGTGTCCGACAGCTCGAACAGCGGCGACATCCGCGTCACCATGAAGATGCCGGCGGTGACCATCGTCGCCGCATGGATCAGCGCGGAGATCGGGGTCGGGCCTTCCATCGAATCGGGCAGCCAGACATGCAGCGGGAACTGCGCACTCTTGCCCATCGCGCCGATGAACAGGCAGATGCAGATCACGGTGATCAGCATCCAGTCGGTGCCCGGCAGATTGAGCTTGGCGAGTTCGTCGGCCTTCGCGAACGCTTCGGCGTAGTTCAGCGTGCCGGCATAGGCGACGATCAGGCCGATACCGAGGATGAAGCCGAAGTCGCCGACGCGGTTAACGAGGAAGGCCTTCATGTTCGCGGCGATCGCCGTCGGCTTCTTGAAATAAAAGCCGATCAGCAGGTACGACACCAGGCCGACCGCTTCCCAGCCGAAGAACAGCTGCAGCATGTTGTTGCTCATCACGAGCATCAGCATCGAGAAGGTGAACAAAGAGATGTAGCTGAAGAAGCGCTGGTAGCCGTCTTCCTCGGCCATGTAGCCGATCGTGTAGATGTGCACCATCAGCGACACGAAGGTCACTACGCACATCATCATCGCGGCCAGGCCGTCGATCAGGAAACCGATCTCCATCTTCAGACCGCCCACCCGCATCCACTCGTAGACGGTGGCGTTGTAGTGCGCACCATCGACGACCACCGACTGCAGCGTCATCGCCGACAGGATGAAAGCGATCAGCACGCCGAGGATGGTGATGGTGTGCGCTCCGCTGCGACCGATGACCTTGCCGAAGAAGCCGGCAGCGATGGCACCGACCAGCGGCGCCAGGGGCACCGCCAGCAGCAGGTGAGGAGAGAGTTGTGCGGACATGTCGTGTGCGGTCTGCGGGTACGGGCGGGCTAGGGCGATCAGCCCTTGAGGCTGTCGAGCTCGTCAACGTTGATCGTGGCGCGGTTGCGGAACAGCACCACCAGGATCGCCAGACCAATGGCCGATTCGGCCGCTGCGACGGTGAGGATGAAGAAGACGAATACCTGCCCCGCCATGTCGCCCAGGTAGTGCGAGAAAGCGATGAAGTTCAGGTTGACCGCGAGCAGCATCAGCTCGATCGCCATCAACAGCACGATCAGGTTCTTGCGGTTCAAAAAGATGCCGATCACCGACAGCGCGAACAGGATCGCGCCCACTGACAGGTAATGGCCGAGCGTGATCGGCCCGAGGAACAGCGCGCTCATTGGACTACCCTCCGCGCTGCGCGTTGCGGGATGAGCGCTTGGGAGCGGCCCGGCGCGCTCATGACGACTCTCCGGCGGCCTTCGCAGCCGCAGCATCGGGGCGTTCGACGGTCGGTTGCATCTTGACCAGCCGCACCCGATCGATCTTCTTCGCCTTGACCTGATCGGACGCGTCGGTGTGCTTGCTGTCCTTGCGCTGGCGCAGCGTCAGCGCGATCGCCGCGATGATCGCCACCAGCAGCAGAACTGCCGCAATTTCCAGCGGGTACAGGTACTGGGTGTAGATCTCGATGCCCAGCAGCTTGGTGTTGCCGAGTTTCAGATCACCGGCATCCGGCGCCGGCGCGCTGGGCAGGTTGAAGCCGGGGATCAGCACCGCCGCCATTTCCAGCACGATGACCAGACCGACGGCACCGGCGATCGGCGCGTGCTTCCAAAAGCCTTCACGCAGAGTATCGACGTTGATGTCCAGCATCATCACGACGAACAGGAACAGCACCATCACCGCGCCGACATAGACCAGGATCAGCGCGATCGACAGAAACTCGGCGCGCAGCAGCATCCACACGCAGGCCGCCGAGAAGAATGCAAGCACCAGGAACAGCGCCGCATACACCGGGCTGCGGGCGGTGATCACGCGGAGGCCCGCGAACAGCAGCACCGCAGAGAAGAGATAAAAAAGCGCAGGAGTCGTGATCATGGGGTCTTGGGGCTCGTCGCAGATCCGCTGCAAACCAGCGCATCAGGCGAGCGGCACTCGTCGGAAAGAGCAGCCGTCAGGCGTTCTCACCTGTAGCGAGCGTCTGCCTCCTTGTTGGCTGCGATTTCGGGTTCATAGCGATCACCGACCGCCAACAGCATGTCCTTGGTGAAGTACAGATCGCCGCGTTTCTCACCGTGGTACTCGAAGATGTGGGTCTCGACGATCGAGTCGACCGGGCAGCTTTCCTCGCAGAAGCCGCAGAAGATGCACTTGGTCAGGTCGATGTCGTAGCGCGTCGTGCGGCGTGATCCGTCATCGCGCACCTCGCTCTCGATCGTGATCGCGAGCGCCGGGCACACCGCCTCGCACAGCTTGCAGGCGATGCAGCGTTCCTCGCCGTTCTCGTAACGGCGCAGCGCGTGCAGGCCGCGGAAGCGCGGGCTCTGTGGCGTCTTTTCTTCCGGGAACTGCACGGTGATCGTGCGCTGGAAGAAGTGACGCCCGGTAAGTCTGAAACCCTTCAGCAGTTCGAGCAGCAGGAAGCTCGACACGAAGTCCTTGATCGGCGTGGCAGTGGTCATGTCAGTGCCGCCCGGCCGCCCGAAGGCGATGGCGCGCCCCAAGGGCCACGCAGGGGACCCTGCGGAATCCTGGGGGCAGTGAATGAAATGAGCGTGGGGGCGGTCATGTGTGTCCCTACTTCCAGATGTTCCATGGGGATTCGATCCACAGGCCCACGACGACCAGCCAGATCAGCGTCAGCGGGATGAAGATCTTCCAGCCCAGGCGCATGATCTGGTCGTAGCGGTAGCGCGGGAAGCTCGCCCGCACCCACAGGAACAGCGTGCACACCGCGAAGGTCTTGCTGAACAGCCAGAACCAGTTCCAGAACCACATCGTCTGCGCGATCCAGTCTGGCGTGCTCATGCCCAGCGCCGAGAACGAGATCGGTGACATCCAGCCGCCGAGGAACAACACGCAGGCCAGCGTCGACACCAGGATGATGTTGGCGTACTCGGCCAGGAAAAAAATTGCAAAGCCCATGCCCGAGTACTCGACCATGTGGCCGGCCACGATTTCTGATTCGCCCTCGACCACGTCGAACGGGTGGCGGTTGGTCTCGGCGATGCCAGCGATCACATAGACAACGAAGATCGGAAACAGCGGCAGCCAGTTCCAGCTGAGGAAGGTGACACCCCGGTCGGCGAACATGCCACGGCCTTGCGACAGCACGATCTCTGTCATGTTCAGGCTGGCTGACACCATCAGCACGACGACCAGCGCGAAGCCCATCGCGATCTCGTAGCTGACCATCTGGGCCGAGGCCCGCAGAGCGCCGAGGAAAGCGTATTTCGAGTTCGAGGCCCAGCCGGCAATGATCACGCCGTAGACCTCCATCGAGGTGACGGCCATCAGGAACAGCAGGCCGGCGTTGATATTGGCGAGCGCCACGTCGGGCCCAAACGGCACCACCGCCCAGGCGGCCAGCGCCGGCATGATCGTCATCACCGGGCCGAGGAAAATCAGTGCCTTGTTGGCGGCTGACGGAACGATGATTTCCTTGAGCAGCAGCTTCAGTGCGTCGGCAACCGGCTGCAGCAGACCCAGCGGACCGACGCGGTTCGGGCCGGGGCGCACCTGCGTGAAGGCAATCGCCTTGCGTTCCCACAAGGTCAGGTAGGCGACGCAGAGCATCAGGGGCACGACCAGCGCGAAGATCTTGATCAGCGACCAGGCGACCGGCCAGGCGCCACCCAACAAGGAGGTTCCAAAGGTGTGGACGGTGTCGAACATGGTCAGTCTCAGCCCCTGAGGACAGGGGTGAGGGAAATGGCGCCGAACATCGCGCCGAGCGTGCGGGTCTGTGCGGTGCCTGAGGGCACGCGCACGGTGTTCGCAGCCAGCGTGTCGTCCAGACGGGCCGGCAGATCAGCCGTGGCCAGGCCTTGCGACACCCGCACCGCGTCACCGGCGTGCAGGCCGAGTTGTGCCCACAGCGCAGCCGGGATGCCGACCGACGGCGCCCGGGCATCGGCGGTCAGCTGCAGGGATGTGGCACGGCGCACCAGCGGATCGGCTTCGTAGATCGGTACGTCGGCAATCCGTTCCAGGCCGGCGGGCGCTGCGCTCACGACGACCGGCGAATCGACACGGTTGTTCAGGCGGGCCGGGATGGCGGTGACGTCCCCCAGCGCTTCGGTGCGCACATCTTCGGATGTCTCGAAATCGAAGCCCGGCACGTTCAGCATGTTGCCCAGCACGCGCAGCACTTTCCACGCGGGGCGGGTCTCGCCCATCGGCTTGACGACGCCGTGGAAGCTTTGCACGCGGCCTTCGGCATTGACGAAGGTGCCCGAGGTTTCGGTGAACGGCGCGATCGGCAGCAGCACGTCGGCGCAGTCCAGTGCGGCGTCGCGGAACGAGGTCAACGCGACGACCATCTCGGCGCCTTGCAGTGCGGCCACCGCGGTGGCCGGGTTGGCGGCATCGCGGTCGGGTTCGACGTTCAGCAGCAGGCAGGCCTTCAGCGCACCATTGAGCATCTGCGCCGCGTTCAGACCGCCAGCAGCCGGCTGCACGCCGACGAGTTGGGCGCCGACAGTGTTCGCATCGGCCGTCAGATCGCCGACCGACGCACCGGTCTGCTCGCCGATCCATTGCGCCAACGCCATCAGGCTGGCGGCAGCAGGATGCGCAACGGCCGCGTTGCCGAGCAGGATGGCCTTGCGTTCTCCGGTCAGCAGCGACGCGGCGATCGCCTTCGCCTGCACCGAGGGTTCCACCCCAGTGACCGGTGGCGCGACGTCCTTCGTCACCGCCACCGCGGCTGCGATCTCGGCCAGGGCCGACACCCACCCGCTCGGCGCTGCAGTCATCGTGGTGGCGATAGGCATCAGCCAGTCGTCATGCACCGCGTGGAGGCTGTGGATACGCGCGCCACGGCGCGCCGCCTGCCGCAGGCGCTGCGCGAACAGCGGGTGGTCCTTGCGCAGGAACGAGCCGACGACCAGCACGCGTTGCAGTGTCGACAGCGAAGCGATCGAGGTACCAAGCCAGCGCACGCCTTGGCCGCACAGCGAAAAATCCGACTGCCGCAGCCGGTGGTCGATGTTGTCGCTGCCCAGCCCGCGCACCAGCTTGGCCAGCAGATGCAGTTCCTCGACGGTGCTGTGCGTCGAACCGAGCGCCCCGATGCTGGCAGCACCGTGGTCGGCCTTGATCTGTGCCAGGCCATTGGCAACGTATTGCAGCGCGGTGGTCCAGTCGACCGACTTCCAATCGCCGCCCTGCTTGAGCATCGGCGTCGTCAGGCGCAATTCGCTGTTGACGGATTCGTACGAAAAACGATCGCGGTCGG
Source organism: Burkholderiales bacterium (assembly GCA_043749095.1). Lineage (GTDB taxonomy): Bacteria > Pseudomonadota > Gammaproteobacteria > Burkholderiales > Burkholderiaceae_C > PBB1. The sequence continues at coordinate 7,256 of JAYVEB010000174.1, forward strand.
CGATCCAGCATTCATTGACGTTTTCGTTTTCCAGCGGCACGACGCGCATTACCTTGCCCGACTTGACCTGGACGATCAGGTTGGCACCCGTGCTGTCGTGCGGCGACACCGACTTGCGACGCGACAGCTCCCAGGTGCGGGCGCTGTAGCGAAACGGCTTGCTGGTCAGCGCGCCGACCGGGCAGACGTCGATCATGTTGCCCGACAGCTCGGAATCGATGGTGTCGCCAACGACGGTGGTGATCTCGGAATGCTCGCCACGGTGGATCATGCCCAACTCCATCACTCCGGCCACCTCCTGGCCGAAGCGCACGCAGCGGGTGCAGTGGATGCAGCGGCTCATCTCCTCCATCGAGATCAGCGGGCCGACGTCCTTGTGGAAGACGACGCGCTTTTCCTCGTGGTAGCGCGAAGCCGAGCCGCCGTAGCCGACTGCCAGATCCTGCAGCTGGCATTCGCCGCCCTGGTCGCAGATCGGACAGTCCAGCGGGTGGTTGATCAGCAGGAATTCCATCACCGACTGCTGTGCCTGCACCGCCTTGGCACTCTTGGTGCGCACGATCATGCCCTGCGTCACCGGCGTCGCGCAGGCGGGCATCGGCTTCGGCGCCTTCTCGACGTCGACCAGGCACATGCGGCAGTTCGCCGCGATGCTCAGCTTCTTGTGGTAGCAGAAGTGCGGGATGTAGGTCCCGAGCTTGTCGGCGGCATGCATGACCATGCTGCCCTCGACAACCTCGACCTTCTGACCATCAAGCTGGATTTCAATCATGGCAAGGGTGGCGGTCCGTCAATTCAGACGTAAGCCGGCACAAGGCAAGTCTTGTGCTCGACGTGATGGACGAATTCCTGGCGGAAGTGCTTGATCATCGCGCGCACCGGCATCGAAGCGGCTTCACCGAGCGCGCAGATGGTGCGGCCCTGGATGTTGTCGGCCACCGAGTTCAGCAGGTCGATGTCTTCCATCTTGCCGTGGCCGTGTTCGATGCGATTGACCATGCGGTGCAGCCAGCCGGTGCCCTCCCGGCATGGCGTGCACTGACCGCAGCTTTCATGGGTGTAGAAATAGCTCAGGCGCATCAGGCTCTTGACCATGCAGCGGCTGTCATCGAGCACGATCACGGCGCCGGAGCCCAGCATCGAGCCCGCCTTGGCGATGGCGTCGTAGTCCATCGTGCAGTTCATCATGATGTCTGCCGGCAACACCGGGGCCGACGATCCGCCCGGGATTACCGCTTTCAGCTTGCGACCGTTGCGCACGCCACCGGCCAGTTCGAGCAGCACCGGGAACGGCGTGCCCAGCGGCACTTCGAAGTTGCCAGGCAGGTTCACATCGCCCGACACCGAATAGATCTTCGTGCCGCCGTTGTTCGGCTTGCCGACTTCGAGGTAGGGCTGGCCGCCGTTGCGGATGATCCACGGCACCGCCGCAAAGGTTTCGGTGTTGTTGATCGTTGTCGGCTTGCCGTACAGGCCGTAGCTGGCCGGGAACGGCGGCTTGAAGCGCGGCTGGCCCTTCTTGCCTTCCAGCGATTCGAGCAAGGCAGTTTCCTCGCCGCAGATGTAGGCGCCGAAGCCGTGCGAGGCGTACAGCTGGAAATTGAAGTTCGAGCCGAGGATGCCGTTGCCCAGGTAGCCCGCGGCACGGGCCTCGGCCAAGGCCGCTTCGAAGCGCTCATAGGCATCGAAGATTTCACCGTGGATGTAGTTGTAGCCCACACCGATGCCCATCGCATAGGCGGCGATCGCCATGCCTTCGATGACGATGTGCGGGTTGAACATCAGAATGTCGCGGTCCTTGCAGGTGCCGGGCTCGCCTTCGTCCGAATTGCAGACCAGATACTTCGGGCCGGGGAACATCCGCGGCATGAAGCTCCACTTCAGCCCGGTCGGGAAGCCCGCGCCGCCACGACCGCGCAGGCCGGAGGTCTTGACCTCGGCGATCACCTCTTCCGGCGTCATGCCGGTGTCACCATCCTGCCCGAGGATCTTGCGCAGTGCCTGATAGCCGCCGCGCGCCACGTAATCGGCCAGGCGCCAGTTGCGACCGTTCAGGTCGGCATAGATCTGCGCACCGATGTGGCGCCCGTGGAAGCAGCTGGCTTCTCCGTCGGAGTGGAATTGGGAAAGATCAAGCATGGCAGGCCCTTGGACAACTTAGCAGGACACGTCGGTTTGCGACTGGAGAACATCCACCAGCGCATCCAGCCGCTGGTGGGTCATGAAACTGCACATCGTGCGGTCATTGAGCAGCAGCACCGGCGCGTCGGCGCAAGCGCCGAGGCATTCGCTTTGCTGCAGCGTGATCAGACCGTCGGCACTGGTGCCGCCTTCTTCGATGCCCAGCTTGCGGCACAGGTGCTCCAGCGCTTTTTGCCCGTCGCGCAACTGACACGGCAGGTTGGTGCAGACATTGATCTTGAAGCGCCCCACCGGCCGCTGGTTGTACATGTTGTAGAAGGTGGTGACCTCGTGCACCGCGATCGGCGGCATGCCCAGGTAGTCGGCCACGCTCTTCTCGGTGTCGGCGGACACATACCCCTGCTCCTGCTGCACGATGGACAGGCAGGCGATCACCGCCGACTGCTTCTGGTCGGCCGGGTACTTGGCCACCTCGAACGCGAAGCGCTCCAGCGTGGCGGCGGAAAAGAGGGCCGCAGCCTGCACGGATTCGCTCACCGGTCGATCTCTCCGAAAACAATGTCCATCGTGCCGATGACCGCGACCGCATCGGCGATCATGTGGCCGCGCGCCATTTCATCGAGCGCGGCGAGGTGCGCGAAGCCCGGCGCACGGATCTTCAAGCGGTAGGGCTTGTTCGCACCATCGCTGACGATGTAGATGCCGAACTCGCCCTTCGGATGCTCCACCGCCGCATAGGCTTCACCGACGGGCACATGGAAGCCTTCGGTGAACAGCTTGAAGTGGTGGATCAGCTCTTCCATGCTCGACTTCATGTCGACGCGCGACGGCGGCGCCACCTTGTGGTTCGAGGTGATCACCGGGCCCGGATTCGCGCGCAGCCAGGTCACGCACTGCTGTATCAGCCGGTTCGACTGGCGCATTTCTTCGATGCGCACCAGGTAGCGGTCGTAGGTGTCGCCATTGACGCCCACAGGGATGTCGAAATCGAGGTGTTCGTAGATGTCGTAGGGCTGCTTCTTGCGCAGGTCCCACTCGATGCCCGAGCCGCGCAGCATCGGGCCGGTGAAACCGAGGTTCAGCGCACGCTCCGGCGACACCACACCGATGCCGACGGTGCGCTGCTTCCAGATGCGGTTGTCGGTCAACAGTGTTTCATAGTCGTCGACGCACTTCGGGAAGCGCTTCGTGAAGTCGTCGATGAAGTCGAGCAGCGTGCCATGGCGGTTGTCGTTCAGGGCCGACATCACTTTCGCATTGCGCACCTTCGAGGCCTTGTACTGCGGCATAGTGTCGGGCAGGTCGCGGTAGACGCCGCCCGGGCGGATGTAGGCCGCGTGCATGCGCGCGCCCGACGCCGTTTCGTACATGTCGAACAGGTCTTCGCGCTCGCGGAAGCAGTAGATGAAGATGTTCATCGCGCCGCAGTCCAGGCCGTGTGCGCCGAGCCACATCAGGTGATTCATCAGCCGCGTGATCTCGCTGAACATCACGCGGATGTACTGCGCGCGCACCGGCACGTCGACGCCGAGCAGCCGCTCGATGGCCAGGCAGTACGCATGCTCGTTGCACATCATCGACACGTAGTCGAGGCGGTCCATGTACGGCAGCGACTGGATGTAGGTCTTGCTCTCGGCGAGCTTCTCGGTCGCGCGGTGCAGCAGGCCGATGTGCGGGTCGGCACGCTGGATCACCTCGCCATCGAGCTCGAGTACCAAGCGAAGCACGCCGTGCGCCGCCGGGTGCTGCGGCCCGAAGTTCAGCGTGTAGTTTTTGATGTCCGCCATGTCAATTGCTCACAGACAACAGCACGCCGGAATTGATCAAGCGGACGCCGCGGGACCGGCTTTGCCGGGCCGCAAGTGGCGCCCCCTTGAGGGAGAGCGGCGAAGCCGCAACGGGGGTGATCGTCATTTCAGCCCGCCGTAGTTGTCTTCACGGATGATCCGCGGCGTGACGTCGCGGGGTTCGATCGTGACCGGCTGGTAGATCACGCGCTTCTTCTCGGGGTCGTAGCGCATCTCGACGTGGCCCGAGGTCGGGAAGTCCTTGCGGAACGGGTGGCCGATGAAGCCGTAGTCCGTCAGGATGCGGCGCAGGTCGAGGTGGCCGTCGAAGATGATGCCGTACAGGTCGAAGGCTTCGCGCTCGAACCAGTTGGCCGAACTCCACACATCGGTCAACGAGGCGATGGCCGGCACCTCGTCATCGGTGCAGAACACCTTCAGACGCAATCGCCAGTTCAGGCTCACCGACAGCAGGTGCGAAACAACGCAAAAGCGCAAGCCGTCCCATGGTTCGTCACGGTATTCGGAGTAATCGACGCCGCACAGATCGATCAGTTGCTCGAAACGCAAGGCCGGGTCGTCGCGCAGCGCGAGCGCCACCTCGAGGTAATCGGCGGCCGACACGGTGATGGTGATTTCGCCGCGATCGGCAACCAGCGTCTTCAGCCGTGACCCCAGTGTGACCTCCAGGGCCTGCTGTAGCGCTTCGAGGTGGGTCATGGGGCGCGATGCAGCAGGTGTCGATCAGCGGGCGATGGTGTTTTCACGGCGGATCTTGGCCTGCAGTTGCAGGATGCCATACAACAGCGCTTCGGCCGTGGGCGGG
>JAYVEB010000175.1:0-11993 GCA_043749095.1 Burkholderiales bacterium
CAGCTTCGATGCGAGCCCAGTCGGCAACACCTTCTTGCATGCTGACGGTGACATTCTTCATGGCAAAACTCGAAAAATAAATGCACTATTTTCGTGCAACACGAAGTTCGTGTCAACAAATCAGTCGCGTCTGAGCCGCATTTCTGCCGCGCGCGCATGCGCTTGCAGGCCTTCGCCATACGCAAGCTCGGCAGCGATGACACCCAAGGTCTGCGCCCCCGCCTCGCTCACCTCGATCAAACTGCTGCGCTTCTGGAAGTCGTACACCCCCAACGGCGACGAGAAGCGCGCGGTGCCCGAGGTGGGCAGCACGTGGTTCGGGCCGGCGCAGTAGTCGCCCAGGCTCTCGCTGCTGAAGGCCCCCAGGAAGATGGCCCCGGCGTGGCGCAGCAGCGGCTCCCAGCGCTGCGGCTCGCGCGAGCTGACTTCCAGGTGTTCGGGCGCGATGCGGTTGCTGATCTCGCAGGCCTCTTCCATGCTGCGCGTGTGGATCAAGGCGCCCCGGCCTTCGAGCGAGGCGCGGATCACGGCGCGGCGCGGCATGGTGTCGATCAGCCGGTCGATCTCCGCCTGCACCCGCTCGATGTAGGCCGCGTCGGGGCACAGCAGGATGCTTTGCGCCAGCTCGTCGTGCTCGGCCTGGCTGAACAGGTCCATCGCGATCCAGTCGGCCGGCGTGCTGCCATCGGCCAGCACCAGGATTTCGCTCGGCCCCGCGATCATGTCGATGCCGACCTTGCCGAACACGCGGCGCTTGGCACTGGCGACATAGGCGTTGCCCGGGCCGGTGATCTTGTCGACCGCCGGCACTGTGGCCGTGCCGTAAGCGAGTGCCGCCACGGCCTGCGCACCGCCGATGGTGAACACGCGGTCGGCGCCGGCGACGGCCGCAGCCGCCAGCACCAGCAGGTTCTTCTCGCCTTTGGGGGTTGGCACCACCATCACGATCTCGCCGACGCCGGCCACCTTGGCGGGCAGCGCATTCATCAGCACGCTGGACGGGTACGCCGCCTTGCCGCCCGGCACATAGATGCCCACACGGTCCAGCGGCGTGACCTTCTGGCCGAGCAAGGTGCCATTGGCGTCACGGTAGGTCCAGGAGCGGCCGCAGGCTTCGAGCTGGCGTTGGTGGTAGTCGCGCACCCGGTCGGCGGCGAATTCCAGCGCGCTGCGCTGTGCCGGCGTGATCGCGGCCAGCGCAGCCTGCAATTCGGCATGACCGATTTCCAGCGAGGCGACCGATGTGGCCTTTAAGCCGTCGAAGCGTTCGGTGTACTCCAGCACCGCCGAATCGCCGCGCCGCTGAACGTCGGCCAGGATCGCGGCCACGCGCTCTTCGATCGCTCCATCGGTCTCAGCCGACCAGTGCAGTACGCGCTCGAACTCGGCAGCGAAGTCGGCAGCAGACGTGGACAGATGACGGATGCGGACGGTCATGAACGAGCTGCTCAGGCTGGGATGGCCGACGCAAACGCGCCGATGATCGCGCGGATCGGTTCGCGCTTGAGTTTCAGCGCGGCCTGGTTGACGACGAGGCGGGCCGAGATCTGCATGATCTCCTCGACCTCGACCAGGTGGTTGGCCTTCAGCGTGTTGCCGCTGGACACCAGGTCGACGATCGCGTCGGCCAGCCCGGTCAGCGGCGCCAGCTCCATCGAACCGTAGAGCTTGATCACGTCGACGTGCACGCCCTTGTCGGAAAAGTGCTGGCGCGCGATCAGCGTGTACTTGGTCGCCACACGGATGCGCGAGCCCTGCTTCACCGCGCTGGCGTAGTCGAAATCGGCGCGGGTCGCGACACTCATTCGGCACTTGGCGATGCGCAGATCCAACGGCTGGTACAGGCCCGAGCCACCGTGCTCGATCAGCGTGTCCTTGCCGGTGACGCCGAGATCGGCACCGCCGTATTGCACATAGGTCGGCACATCGCTGGCGCGCACCAGCACGACGCGCACGTCGGGTCGGTTGGTGCCGATGATCAGCTTGCGCGACTTCTCTGGATCTTCCGAAACCTCGATGCCCGCTGCCTTCAGCAACGGCAGCGTCTCTTCGAAGATGCGCCCCTTGGACAGCGCGAGGGTCAACATGTGAGCACCCCGATCGCCGGGTACGTCGATCGACCCTCCGAGAGGGTCGGGCCTTGCTTGGGGCGGCCCGGCGCGGCAGCCCGCTTCATCGGACGCGCTCGATGTCGGCGCCGATGCCGCGCAGCTTGGCTTCCATCTGGTCATAACCGCGGTCGAGGTGGTAGATGCGGTCGATGCAGGTTTCGCCATCGGCGACCAGGCCGGCAATCACCAGGCTGGCCGAGGCACGCAGGTCGGTGGCCATCACTGCGGCGCCAGACAACTTCGGCACGCCGTGCACGACGGCCAGGTGGCCGTCAACCTCGATGCGCGCGCCCAGCCGCACCATTTCGTTGACGTGCATGAAGCGGTTCTCGAAGATGGTCTCGGTGACCTTGGCGGTGCCCTCGGCGATGCAGTTCAGCGCCATGAACTGCGCCTGCATGTCGGTCGGGAACGCCGGGTACTCGCTGGTGCGAAAGCTCACCGCCTGCGGGCGTCGCTGGCTGCGAACGCGGATCCAGTCGTCACCCGATTCGATCGTGGTGCCCGCTTCGCGCAGCTTCTCGATCACCGCATCGAGGTGATCGGCGCGCGCACGGCGCAACACGACATCACCACCGGTGGCAGCGACCGCGCACAGAAAGGTGCCCGCCTCGATGCGGTCGGGCACGATGCGGTGGCTGGCCGCGCCCGCCAGCCCATGCAGACGCTCGACGCCCTGCACGCGAATGCGGCGGGTACCGTGGCCCTCGATGCGCGCGCCCATCGCAATCAGCATGACGGCCAGGTCCACCACCTCGGGTTCCTGCGCCGCGTTCTCGAGCACCGTCTCTCCATCGGCCAGCGTCGCGGCCATCAGCAGGTTTTCGGTGCCGGTGACGGTGACCATGTCGGTGGTGATTTTTGCGCCGCGCAAGCGCTGCGAGTGCGCACCTGAGGCGTCCGGCGCCTTCGCGATGATGTAGCCGTGCTCCACCATGATCTGGGCGCCCATCGCCTGCAAGCCCTTGATGTGCTGGTCGACCGGCCGCGAGCCGATCGCGCAGCCGCCGGGCAGCGACACCCGGGCCTGGCCGAAGCGCGCCAGCAGCGGGCCCAGCACCAGGATCGATGCGCGCATCGTCTTGACCAGGTCGTACGGCGCTTCTGGCGAAGTCACGGTGGACGTGTCGAGCGTGACCGAGTCGAGCTGGGTCTCACTGCGATCACAGGCCGCGCCCATGTTGCGCAGCAGCTTCAACGTGGTGCCCACGTCGTTCAGGCGTGGCACGTTCGTCAGCGTCACTGGCTCGGCCGTCAGCAGCGCAGCGCACAGCTCGGGCAATGCCGCGTTCTTGGCACCCGAGATCGTGACCTCGCCTTCGAGAGGCCGTCCGCCGCGTATCAGAAGTTTGTCCATGAGCGTGCGCGTGTGCGTCGGAAGGAAACCTGCACCGCCGTCGAACCCGCCTGCGCGGATTCAAACGCCGCAGCACATGCCGCAGCGACTTTCAGTGATGTTGCAGTGGGGCTTGATCTGCGCTGACGGCCCACTCGGCCGGGGTCAGCGTTTTCATCGACAGGGCGTGAATCTCGGCGCGCATCTTGTCGCCCAGGGCCTGGTAGACCATCTGATGGCGCTTGATTCGGCTGACGCCGTCGAAAGCGGCGCAGACGATGGTGGCAAAGAAGTGCTGGCCATCGCCCTGCACCTCCAGATGCTCGCAATTCAGGCCTTGCGCGATGAAGCGCTGCACGTCGCTTGGCGTGGGTTCAGACATCTCTAGATTATCGCTCAGGCGGCTCAATACCGGACCTTGTAGCCAGTGCGCAGCAGGCGCAGGCACAAACCGCATACGCCGACCAGCCCGGCCGCCACCACGCCCAGGCTGACCCACGGCGACACATCGCTGACACCGAAGAAGCCGAACCGAAAGCCGTCGACGATGTAGAAGAACGGGTTCAGGTGGCTGGCCACCAGCCACAGCGGCGGCAGGCTGCTGACCGAATAGAACACCCCGGAGAGGAAAGTCATCGGCATGATGACGAAGTTCTGGAAGGTCGCAATCTGGTCGAACTTCTCCGCCCACAGGCCCGCGATCAAGCCCAGCGCCCCCATCAGCACCGCGCCCAGCAGAATGAACACCGCGATCCACACCGGCTGCAGAGGGTGCAGCGGCGCGAACCACATCGTCACCGCCAGCACCCCGGCGCCCACCGCCACGCCGCGCACCAGCGAGGCGCCGACGTAGGCCACGAACCAGGCCCAGTGCGACAGCGGTGTGACCAGCAGGAACACCAGGTTGCCGCTGATCTTGCTCTGGATCAGTGACGAGCTGCTGTTGGCGAAAGCGTTCTGCAGCACGCTCATCATCACCAGGCCCGGGACCAGGAAGCTGGTGTATCCGACCCCATCGAACGGCTGCACCTTGTCGCCGAGCGCATGGCCGAAAATCAGCAGGTACAGCACGGCAGTGAGCACAGGCGCCGCCACCGTCTGGAAGCTGACCTTCCAGAAGCGCAGCACCTCCTTGTAGAACAGCGTGCGGGCGCCCGACAGCATGTGCATCGCGGGCGGTACTGCCAACGGCGTCATGCCGACACCTGCATCGGCGGCTGCAACGGCGCTTGCAACGGCACCAGCGCCGGCTCGCCGTGCATGATTTCAAGGAACACGTCTTCCAGATCGGCGCGGCCGATCTCCAGGTCTTCCGGCTGGCCCCCGAAAGCGCGCAAGGTGGCGAGCACCGATTCGACCTCGGCCGCGTTGCGGGTCTTGATCTGCACGATGCGGCCAGTCACCCGCGCGTTTGCCTGCAACGCGGGCGGCAACGGCGTGTCGAGCTTGAAGCGCAGCATCGTGCTGGCACGCCCGGCCAGCAGCGCCGAGGTGCGGTCGAGCGCCACCACGCGGCCCTGCTTCAGCATCGCGAGCCGGCCGCACAGCGCTTCGGCCTCTTCCAGGTAATGGGTGGTCAGCAGCACGGTGTGACCTTCCTTGTTCAGCCGCGCAACGAACTGCCACAGCGTCTGCCGCAGTTCGACATCGACGCCGGCGGTGGGCTCATCGAGCACGATCACCGGCGGACGGTGCACCAGCGCCTGCGCCACCAGCACCCGGCGCTTCGTGCCGCCCGACAGCTGCCGGGTGTTGGCATCGGCCTTGTCGGCGAGGCCCAGGTTCTCCAGCAGCTCGTCGATCCAGGCGTCGTTGGCACGGGCGTCGGTGCGCACGCCGAAGTAACCACTCTGGATCTGCAGCGTCTCGCGCACCGTAAAGAACGGGTCGAACACCAGCTCCTGCGGCACGATGCCCAGGCTTCGGCGGGCGGCGGCGTAGTCGGTGACGACATCGTGTCCGTGCACCAGCACCTGGCCCGCGCTGGCGCGCGACAGGCCGGCGAGGATGCTGATCAGGGTGGTCTTACCGGCGCCGTTGGGCCCGAGCAGGCCGAAGAATTCGCCGGGCTCGATGTCGAAGCTGACGTCATCCAGCGCCTGCACGCTGCCTCGGAAGCCGCTGTAGCACTTGCTGACGCTGCGAAAGGAGACGGCGGAATTGGCAGGGCCGGGGGGAGTGAGGCTCATGGAGCGCGCGATTGTAGGCAGTGCGGCTGCTGCGCGCCGGCACCGTGTCATCGCCCGCGGACCGCCGCGCTGCTTTAGGGCAGATGCCGCTGGACACGCGCCGACTTGGTGCTAAGTTGATTGACAGTCCGACTGCAATGAAAGCAGATGCCATGGCGACTCCCGTCAAGAAGACACGCCGCACAGCCGAGCGCATCCTCGACGTCACGCTGGAGCTGTTCAACCGCTTCGGCGAGCCCAACGTGTCGACCGCGCTGATCTCGGCCGAACTCCACATCAGCACCGGCAACCTGTACTACCACTACCCGGCGAAGGACCTTCTGGTCGATCGGCTGTTCGATCGCTACGAAGCTTCACTGGACGCGCTGCTGAAAGCGGCCGACGACGTGCACGATGTCGAGGACGCTTGGCTGTTCTTCCACATGCTGTTCGAGCTGATCTGGCAGTACCGCTTCCTGTACCGCGACCTGAACGACCTGCTCAGCAAGAACCGGCGGATCGAAACCCATTTCCAGTACGTGCTGACGGAAAAAAAGCAGGCGGTGCAGCGCGTGCTGGCCGGCCTCGGCCGAGGCAATGCGGTGCGCCTGAGCGCGCCAGAGGCCGAATCAGTGGCCACCGCGATGGTCGTGGTGTCGACCTACTGGCTCAGCTACGAGTACGTGCGGGACCCGCGCCACGCGCTGGAACCCGAGAACGCCGGTGCGGCCTTGCTGCGCGGGGCCTCCCACGTTTTGAGCCTGCTGGCACCGTATTTCGAGCCGGCGCAGAAGCAGCACCTACTGGGCTTGGCGCAAGCCTATTCGAAGCCGCCCTCGCCTGCGACCTCGGCTCCACGCCGCGCCACGTCGACGGTAGCGGCCGCCAGCAGCCGCGTCGCGCAGTAGCCTAACGGACAGGCGGGGCTCGCCTGGTCAGTCGTTCGCTTCTTCGGTGTGGCCGCCTGACGCAGCCATGGCCTTGGCAATCGCCGCGTCGAGGTTCTTCTCGACCTCGCCGCGGATGCGATCGCTGAAACCCGACAGCAGGAAGCCCAGCGTCACGGTCAGCGCAAAGTTGTCGGCAGTGGCCACCAGATCACCCTGCACGCCGGCACGCTCGAAGCTCACACGCTCGCAGTCGTCTTCGGCCTGGACGCAACAGTCCATCTCGTGCTGGCGTCGCGCGTGGTTGGCCCAGTGCTGTGCCAGCTGTCTTGCGCCGTCGATACCGAGGGCGTGGTGGCGTTGGATGGTGAATTGGGTCATTCTCGACAGAGTCCGTAAGGGTGAAGGCCGCGCGCGACGGTGCTCAGGGCGGTGGCGCGGCCATTGGCACGTCACGCAAAGCACGCCGACGCTCATCCATTGGCAAGGCGGCGAGCCGCCGCACCTCGGCATAGAAGCGCGGCAGATCGCCGCCCTGCGCGGCGAGCAGGCGCTCGAACTGCGGCACCAGTTCGGTGTAGGCCGCCAGCACACCGAAGGACGCATTGTTGACGCGGTCGAACCAGCCGTCATAGCCGGTGTAGCCCTGCCAGGCACCGGCCTTCAGCGCAGCATGGTCGGCGCGCAGTTGTGCCAGCAACTGGGCCTTGCCACGGCGCTTGTCGTCGTCCGACGCGTTGCTTTGGTACAGCGCGTTCAAGAGCTCGCGGTAGCTGGCCGTCAACGCGCGGAAATCGGCCCGACGCGCCTGCTGCATCACCAGCGCTTCGCGGGCCGCAGCGCTGCCGTGCTCGGCCAGCCAGCGCGCCGTGCCCACGCGTTCGACGGTGGTCGCGAACGACTCATTGAAGACGGTGTCGTCGGGCGCGAAAGCCACCTGGTGCGACAGCTCATGGAAGATCAGCCGGGCCAGCTCGCCTTCGGTTGAATGCACGAAGGTGTTGAGCAGCGGATCGGCAAAGTAACTGCCGGGAATCTTGCCCAACGTCGAATACGCGGGCACGGCATAGACGCCGGCATCGAGCCCGCTTGTGCGCAACTGCTTGGCATAGGCCTCGGCCTGCTCGCGTTCATAGTAGCCGCGGTAGGCCACGCAGCCGACGACCGGGAAGCACCAGGTGCGCAGCGTCAGGCTCAGATCGGGGGCCGCCGCCACATTCCACACCGCCGCGTTGCGCTGCAGATCGGCATAGCGACGGTAGCTGTCGTTGTCGGGGAGCTGCAATGCGGTCACCGCATAGTCGCGGATGCGCTGGGTCAATTCGAGCCGCGCTTTCAACGCGTCGGGCGTCGCCGGGTCGGCCAGCACCTCGGGCACCGGCCGCGCCGCATTCAACAGCTTCAGATGCCCGCTGACCGATTGCGCATAATAGCCGAGGCTGCTGCAACCGGTGGCGAGGCCCAGCAACAGACCGGCGACGGCGACACGAAGGGTCCGGGGGCTCATGTCGATCGATGATTGCACAGCCCTGGGCCCGGCAGGCATACAGACGGCTTCGCTACACTGGTTGGAGCCCGTTTTGAACACCGCCTCGTCATGCGCCTGATCGACTCCATCGTCACCGACGCGCCTGCCATGGCCACGCTGCGGCGCGACCTGCATGCGCACCCGGAGTTGTGCTTCAACGAGCAGCGCACCGCGGACGTGATCGCACGGCAGCTCACCGACTGGGGCATTCCGATCCATCGCGGCCTGGGCACCACCGGCGTCGTCGCGATCCTGAAGCACGGCACATCGGATCGCGCGGTCGGCCTGCGCGCGGACATGGACGCGCTGCCGATGACCGAGCACAACCAGTTCGCGCACGCCAGCCGCCACGCCGGCAGGATGCACGCCTGTGGCCACGACGGACACACCGCGATGCTGCTGGCCGCGGCACAGCACCTGGCCCGGCACCGGAATTACGACGGCACCGTCTACCTTGTCTTTCAACCGGCCGAAGAGGGCGGCGGCGGGGCGCGCAAGATGATTGCCGACGGCTTGTTCGACCAGTTCCCGATGGAGGCGATCTTCGGCGTGCACAACTGGCCCGGCCTCCCCGTCGGCCAGTTCGCGATCAAGAACGGCCCGTGCTTCGCCAGCAGCAACGAGTTCCGCATCACGATCCGTGGCAAGGGCTCGCATGCGGCGATGCCGAACCTGGGCCTGGACCCGGTGCCGGTCGCCTGTCAGCTGGTACAGGCCTTCCAGACCATCATCACCCGCAACAAGCGACCGATCGACGCGGGCGTGATTTCGGTGACGATGATCCACACCGGTGAGGCGACCAACGTGGTGCCCGACAGCTGTGAAATCCAGGGCACGGTGCGCACCTTCACGTTGGAGGTGCTGGACCTGATTGAGAGCCGCATGCAGCAGATCACGCAGCACACCTGCGCGGCCTTCGGTGTCGGTTGCGAATTCGAGTTCAGCCGTAACTACCCGCCGACGATCAACCACGCTGACGAGACTGCGTTTGTCCGCGGCGTGATGACCGATCTGGTCGGCGCCGACAAGGTGCTCGAGTTCGAGCCGACGATGGGTGCAGAGGACTTTGCCTATTACCTGCAAGCGATCCCCGGCGCCTATTTCGTGATGGGCAACGGCGACGGTGACCATCGACAGTCGGGCCACGGCCTCGGCCCCTGCATGCTGCACAACCCGAACTACGACTTCAACGACGCGTTGATCCCGCTGGGCGCGACGCTGTGGGTGCGGATGGCCGAGCAGTGGCTGACACAGCCGCGCCGCTGATCACGCTGATGTTCCGTCGGCTCTTCAGTCGATCAGACCAAGATCGAGCAACTCAGCCGCCAACGCGTCCGGCCCGGTGAACAGCAGCGCTTGCCAGCCGTGGCGCTGTGCGGCCTCGATGTTCTCCGGGTGGTCGTCGATGAACAGCAGCGTGGCGGGATCGCCACCGAAACGCTGCTGCGCCAGCGCGTAGATCGCAGCCTCGGGCTTGGCGAGGTGCACATGCGAGGAGTAGATGCCACTGTCGAACAGCGCCAGGAACGCGTGCTGGTGTTGCAGGTGATCGGCCAGCGGCGCCGGCATGTTCGACAGGAAATGCAGGCGGTGCCCACGCTGATGCAAGGCCTGCAGCAATCGGACGCTGCCCTCGATCGGCTGCAGCTCGGCAGGCACCGCATCGACGACGGCGCGCACCTCGGCCTGCGACCAATCCAGGCGTTGCGCGATACCGGTCACCACGTCGTCCACACCGAGCATGCCGCGATCAAACGCAATCCACTCGCCTTCCGGCAGGCCGAAGAACTGATGTTTCCAGTGCTGCGCCGAGTGCGCGACGCTGATTCGGTGCGGCAGCGCGCGCGCCATCAACGCGGCCGGGTCCCAGCGGAACAGCACGCCGCCGAAATCCCAGACGAGGGTCGTCTGCCGCGGCCCGTTCAACCCCGCCGTCATGCACGCAGGCGCGCGATCAGGCCGGCCGTCGACGCATCGAGATCAGTGCCGGTGCCGCCCGCAGTGAGCCTCGGCAGCAGGTCACGGCACAGCACCTTGCCCAATTCCACGCCCCATTGATCGAAGCTGTTGATGCCCCACAACGCGCCGCTGGTGAACACGCGGTGCTCGTACAGCGCGATCAGCGCGCCGAGGCTGTGCGGCGTCAGGCGATCGAGCAGCAAGGTGGTACTCGGCCGGTTGCCCGGAAAGCTGCGGTGGCGGGCCAGCGTCAACGCATCAGCCTGTGCCGAGGTCGGCAGCGGCCGGTCGGCAAGCGCCTGCTCGACGGTCTTGCCGCACATCAATGCCTGCGATTGCGCGAGACCATTGGCCAGCAGCAGCGTCTGCTGGCGTTCGAGGCGCGACATCAGATCGTCATTGAGCCCGGCACTGCCGAAGGTCGGTCGGCGCACCAGCACGAATTCGACCGGGATCAGGTCGGTGCCCTGGTGCAGCATCTGGAAGTAGGCGTGCTGGCTGTTGGTGCCTGGCTCGCCCCAGACCACTGGGCTGGTGGCATATGGCAGCGGTTCGCCGTCGCGGTCGACCCGCTTGCCATTGCTTTCCATTTCCAGCTGCTGCAGGTAGGCCGGCAGGCGCCGCAGGCCGTGGTGGTACGGCGCCACGCTGCGGCTGGCCGCGCCGTGGAAGTTGCGATACCAGACGTCGAGCAAGCCCAGCAGCGCGGGCACATTGGCAGCCAGTGGCGCGGAAACGAAATGCCGGTCCATCGCATGCGCACCGGCCAGCAGTTCGCGGAAATGGTCGGCGCCGATGGCGACCGCGATTGGCAACCCGATGGCCGACCACAGTGAATAGCGCCCACCGACCCAGTCCCAGAAGCCGAAGGTGGTGGTGATGCCAAAGGCGGCCGCCGCTTCGACGTTCGTCGTGGTGGCGACGAAATGCCGTGCGATGTCGGTGCCCCCCTCGGCCTCGAACCAGGCCCGCGCCAGCTGCGCATTGGCCATCGTCTCCTGGGTCGTGAAGGTCTTGCTGGCGACGATGAACAGCGTTTCGGCGGGCTTCAGCCGACGCAGCACGCTGCTGACGTCGTGACCATCGACGTTGGAGACGAAATGGAACTGCAGACCGGGGTGCACGAACGCATCGAGCGCCGGCACGGCCATCTGCGGGCCGAGGTCGCTGCCGCCGATGCCGATGTTGACAACATGACGGATGCCGCTCGCCGCGGTGTCACGCACCGTCTCGGCCCAGTCCAGCATCGCGTCGAGCACCGCGTGGACCTCTTCGCTGTGCGGGCCGTGGCCGCGTGGCGCGCGCAGCGCGGTGTGCAGCACCGCGCGGTCTTCGGTGGTGTTGATCGCCTCGCCCGCGAACATCGCGCCGCGCTGCGCTTCGAGGCCGCATTCGCGCGCCAGGTCCAGCAGGAAATGCAGCGTGGCCGCATCGATGAGGTTCTTCGACAGGTCAACGAAGACCTCAGGCGCCTCGAAGCTGAGCGTTGCAAACCGACCCGGATCGCGCGCGAAGGCCTCGCGCAGATCGAAGTCGCGGCCATGCGCTTCAAAGTGGCCCTTCAGCGCAGCCCAGGCGGCGGTGCGATCACAACGGATCATGTCGAGAAAGCTTTCACAGGGCCTGAATCAAACCATCCAGCTTGCCTGCATCGGCCGCGAAGGCGCGGATGCCTTCGGCCAGCTTCTCGGTGGCCATTGCATCCTCGTTCAGCGCATAGCGGAAGCTCGCCTCGGTGTGGCTGACCGGCTCGAGCGCGGCGACGCGCGCCTCGGCTGGGTCGAGCATGCGAGTCACCGGCGCCTCGCTGGCCTGCAGGCTCGCGAGCAGTTCGGGGCTGATCGTCAGCAGGTCGCAGCCGGCGAGCGCAACGATCTGCCCGACGTTGCGAAAGCTCGCACCCATCACCTCGGTCGCGATCCCGAATTTCTTGTAGTGGCGGTAGATGTGCGCCACCGACTTCACGCCGGGATCGTTGACACCCGCGTTCGCGGCTTCATCCCA
>JAYVEB010000176.1:0-3764 GCA_043749095.1 Burkholderiales bacterium
CCTTGTACGGCGGCGGTGCCGAGGGCTACACCGACTACCCGGCGCTGGAGCCAGCCGCTGATTGAATTGGGGCCCACACGAAGGCGGCCCACGGTGGGCCGTCAGTTCTTCTTCGACGCTAGCGTCGATCTGAACAGCTCGGTGATGCCGACCTCGCGCGGGCCGTGGATCAGTTCGAAAGTCTCGCCGGCCGCCACCGTGCCGGGCACCCGCACGGCCAGGTAGAAGCCGCACCAGGCATTGGCGACCATCAGCTTGGCGGCCTGGTTGAAGCCCATCACCGCGTTGAACTTGAAGCACGGGAAGCGGGGCTCGCTGACGGCCAGTTCGCAGTTCGAGAAGCGCAGCACATCGCCGATGCAGACCTGGTTCTCCAGCAGGCCGCTGATCGTCAGGTTCTCGCCCATGAAGCCGTGCCGCAGCGGCTCGTTCCAATCGGCGACCTCGGCCTGGGCGCGCACCGTCTGCCAGAAGGCGTAATGCTCGATCGGGTAGGCGTAGACGGCCTTGCCCAGGCCACCATGCACCGACAGGTCGGCCTGCTCGTCGCCAACCAGGCCCAGCGGTTGCGCCTCGATCGGGCCGCTGACGCTGCGTTTGTTGATGCCGGTCAGGACCTGGCGGCCATTGATCTCCATCTCGCGGGCGGTGGCGATGTTGGTGCTGAGCACGTGCATGGTGTGTGAGGCCTGGGGCGGTTGCATATGCGATCTGCGATGTACGGCGGCATGCAGTTTCCAGGCCGGCTCAGGGCCCACGGGCGCCAGGCCGATTCAGAGGATCACCGGGCGGTAGGCCGGCAGCGCGGCGATCGCCTGCCGGCCCGCCCGGCTCGCCAGCCAGTCGCTGAACAGCTTGCCCGCCGGGTGATCGAGATGGAACGACCGCATCAGGTGCACCGGCACGCGCAGCAGCGGGTCGCCCTCGACCAGCACGCCGAAATCGCGGGCGCGCCGCAGCGCAGCGTCGGCCGCAGCCCAGACACCCCGCTCGACCAGAACGCAGGCCAGCCGGGCATGGGCAGCGGCCAGCGCATCGTGGCCCGGCGAATGCCGGTACCACGGCGGCAGCGGGGCCACCTTCGCAGCCCGCCACAGATCGGCTTCCAGCTCCTGCGTGCCGGAGCCCGGTGTCGCGCCGAGGAAGGGTGCGCCGGCCTTCACCAGGGCAGCCAGGGCCGGCACCGCCTGCGTTCTCGCCCCCAGCGCATCCAGGGCTGGGCGCAGCAGCGTGGGCCCGACGATCACAAAGTCGGACGTGGCGACCTGTCGCCGGCCGCGCAGCAGGCCGAGCTGATCCAGCGCGGCCTCGGCCTGCGGCGTGTTCATCAGGGCGCCATCGTGTTCGCCGCGCCCCAGCGCGTCCAGCAACTCGCGCGCCGGCCCCGGCAGCAGCAGGATGGCCACACCGGTGTCGCGGCCGAAGCGGCGCTGCAGCTGAGCGGCGAGTCCGGAATCGGCCAATGCCTCATCGACCGCCAGACGGAACGGGTCGTCCAGAGACCGGCGCTGCGCTGACCGCACCATCACAGGCAGCGCCACGCCGGTGGCGGCGGCAACCAGTTGAAGCAGGGCGCGACGGCGGGATGGCATGCGGACGGAGTCTAGGGCTGGGCATCCACGGTTTTGAATGCGCGCGTCAAGCCGACTGAAGCCTTGTGCAGCACTGCGCATATACAGTACACCTGACCGCTTGGCACCTCACTCAGGCACCTCCATGAATCCGATCAGCCCTGTGCGCTATACCTCGACCGCCATGGCGCTGCACTGGCTGCTGGCACTGGCGATCGTCGGCGCGTTCGGCCTCGGCCTGTACATGGCCGACCTGCCGTTCTCTCCGCAGCGGGTCAAGCTCTACAACTGGCACAAATGGGCCGGCGTCACGATCCTGGCGTTGTCGGCCTTGCGGCTGCTGTGGCGCCTGACTCACCGGCCACCCGCCGACGCACCGATGCCCGCCTGGCAGCAGCGCGCCGCGCATCTGGCCCATCGAGGCCTGTACCTGCTGTTTTTCGCGGTGCCGCTTGCGGGCTGGGCCTACAGTTCGGCGGCGGGGTTCCCCATCGTCTGGTTCGGCGTGCTGCCATTGCCCGATCTGCTGCCCGTCGACAAGGCGCTGGCCGAGGCGATCAAGCCAGTGCACGGCTGGCTGGCGTGGACGTTGATGGTGGTCGTCGCGCTGCACGTGGCCGGCGCGCTGAAGCACCAGTTCATCGAGCGCGACGGGCTGATCGCCCGCATGTGGCCGGGCCGCGCCGGCGCTTGATCTGCAACAGCATCGATCAATTGGGGGAGCACCACACCATGCGCCTGTTTCACTTCTCCCCCGCCCTGGCGCTGATCGCACTGGTCACCGCGCTACCCGCGCAGGCACAGCAGAAGCTGGTGCCGGCGCAGAGCGAGATCGCCTTCCTGACGCGACAGATGGGCGTGCCGGTGGACGGCCGATTCAAAAAATTCGACGCGCAGGTCGCGTTCGACCCGAAGCAACCGACCGCCGCCAAGATCAGTTTCACGATCGACCTCAGCAGCGCCGCCATCGGCACCGCCGAAACCGAGGCCGAGCTGCTGAAGCCCGACTGGTTCAACACCCAGAACTTTCCGCAGGCCACCTTCACCTCGACCGGCGTCAAGCAGGCCGGCGCGGGCAAGCTCGAAGTGGCCGGCACGCTCAGCATCAAGGGCAACAGCCAGCCGGTGACGGTGCAAGTGCTGCTCGCTCAGACGGCAGGCCTGACCACGGCCACCGGCTCGTTCACGCTGAAGCGGCTCGATTTCAGGATCGGCGACGGCGACTGGAAAGACACCTCAGTCGTCGCCAACGAAGTACAGGTCCGCTTCAAGCTGACGCTCACTGGCGTCGCCAGGCTGTGAGCCCCACCCAATTTCAGCTTTCTTCCAACACTTCCACCACCGGAACCTCCTGATGAAAACCCACACCCTCCTCGCACTCTCCACCGCGTTGCTCGCAGCCACCGGCATCGCGCGCGCTGAAAGCGCCACCTACAACCTCGACCCCACGCACACCTATGTGACCTTCGAGGCGCGCCACTTCGGCACCTCCACCAACCGTGGTCGTTTCGACAAGAAGGAAGGCTCGATCACGCTCGACCGCGCCACCAAGACCGGCAAGGCCGACATCACCATCGACACCGCATCGATCAACACCGGCCTGGCGCTGTTCGACGGCCACCTGAAGGGCGAGAACTTCCTGAAGTCCAAAGAATTCCCGACGGCGAAATTCGTCGGCGACAAGTTCAGCTTCGACGGCGGCAAGGTGACCGCTGTTGCCGGTACCTTGACGCTGCTGGGCAAGACCCTGCCGGTCACGCTGACGGCCACGAACTACAACTGCTACGACAGCCCGTTCTTCAAGCGCGAGGTCTGCGGCGGCGATTTCGAGACCACGATCCAGCGCACCGACTACGGCATGAGCTACGGCATGCCGGTCATTCCGGACGACATCAAGCTGCTGATCCAGATCGAAGCGATCAAGCAGTAAGCATCGCGGCGCGATCGCGCGCCGCCCATGCTCTGCGCTGGGCGCAACACCCGGCGAGACGCGCCCCTCCAGAGCGCACATCCTGCGCGGCCTCATCCTGGGGCTGCAGTTCCTGCGACTTGCCAGCACCGAAGCGCCCCCGACCCCGGGGCGCCTTTGTGTCCACTAGGAGTCTGGGCGGCAGAAGGCCGCTGTCGTGAAAACTCGTGATTCCAGGGGTTCCTTACCCCTTGGCACGCTCGAGAAAATCGCTCCTGCGCGAT
>JAYVEB010000177.1:0-3761 GCA_043749095.1 Burkholderiales bacterium
GCAGAACCGTTCTGACCCCATCTCAAGCTGTGCAGGATATTCGAACCCTTCCCGACTTTCCCAAAATCCGTGGAGCACAATATATCGCCAGCGTCTAAATTCGTCGCTATCGTCCTCACATGGGCTACGGTCGGGCAGCTTTTCATATTCCCTCTCCCAATAGCAACGCTCATGCATCGCTGTGCATTCCTCCAATCTCGCAACCTCTGATTGTAAACTCTCATTGTGACGCCGTAACTTCACAACCAGAGCACGCAACTGTGCAGGCTTGAGCGCTCCAAGGTTTTCGCTGTCTCCACCTTTGTCTATGTCGTCATCATCGTCAGAAGCACCACAGCCTGTCTGGATGGAACCGGGCACCCTTTGCTGCACTTCGCCAAACAGATCACAATCCACTGGACAGCGTGGGACTGCTGGGATCAGTCCATAAGCTGTGACCAGTTCATGCACCTTTGTGGCAGTAACGCTTCTCTCGACGCTATTGTCACAGATCTCGCGATGTCTGTGGCACTGAATGTACAACAGCACAACTGTGCTCTGTGTGTGCACCACGAACGCTGTCTGCAGTCCAATCGCTGATATGGTCTTGTACTTGTTTGAGAGGTAGTCTGACAACGTCTTGGCAGTACGATGTGCAGCAGCTGTGTCGTGACGAGGACTCAACACGATCCAAAGGTTCGAGTATTTCACTGCTTTCTTAACGTCCAGATCAGACATTGCAGCTACTGTAAAGCCCATCGGTATGCTGCGCGCCGCTGCTGTCTATTCAAGCCTGGAAGTGTGTGAGACAGAGGCCTGGGTGAACTACCATCCTCATCCGTGCGGCTGCAGTAGCGAGCAAGTGGATAACATCAGTTGCTCAGGGCGCACACTGGACCCTGCTTGGAAAGTGCTGAAATGTGAGCTTGTGAATCCTCAGTCACCCTGGGTCAGACCAATCGGGGACTATACCCAGTTCCAAATTTTGATATTATGGTTTACGTTTTACGGTGTGGACGCAAATCGTTAAACGTGGAGCTTCACTGAGCCTGAAGCCTTTCTGAGCAAGGACTCCTCTGAGCCTCCCTCAGATCAGTCGCGCAAATACGGATGCAAGTCAAGTAGCTGTAAGCTTAGGCTCACGCACCGGCCGTTCGGGGCCGAGGACCCTGAATAAAATATATATGCAAGTCAAGTGTTGCGGTCAGACGACTCTGATGAGCCTCCGATCGGGTGGGGACAGCAGTAGTAATGCTCCGGTTTTGACCACGCAGGGTTTATCGCAGCGGCAGCCGCTTGGGTTTGGTGGACGAGTGACCTGTTGGCAGCTCTGTGCTGATAGGCATCATCAAGGTCACCCGCGTATACGTAGTTCGCATCCAGTCCAACGAGGTCAAACGCCATCTCAATGAGTATAGATAATAAGAAACAAGGAGCTTGAGCAGGGTCCAGCTGGCCTTCTTTGGACATGCAGGCATAGTTTAGGTATGCCATAAACTGCATCTGACAGGCCCACAGCAGCTAGTACGCTGTGATTGCAGTTACGGCCCTGGAGGTGCGCTGCAGTGGCCTGAGGACACAACAGCATTCTAGACACGATTAGACAAGTCAGTAGGTAGCAGAGCGCAATAGCAGCACGATAGCAGTGGTTTCTCCTGGAGCATCCCTGAACATCAGCAGACCGTAGACTACTAGTAAAACAGGAGGTGCGTCTAGCGACCTCACAGCCTACATCACCAAGGCTGACTCAAAGCTCATCTAGGTCAAGTCTGACGACGAATAGAACGACAACAAATCAGCAGCAGTGCATCAATCGACACGGAGATACTTTTTCGTTGTATTGATTTGAGAGTCTTTCGGCCTTCGGAAGCGACAGTGAACTCGCTGGTTATAGAGGTGATTTGTGCATCATTCCTCCAGCAACATAGCCATAACAGGAAGCCACATCTTAACTTTGGTGCGAGCGGATCTTGTCTGATGTCTGTACGCCAGCACCAGTGTTGCATTTACTGTTAGATAAAGCACCGGAATCACTTCAGAGGGGAGCAGGTCGTGACACAAAGCTCTGTATGCGTTTGGAAGAAAAGCTCGTAATCTGATCAGGACTGATGCCTTCGGCGACACACTTGACTGCTGCTGTTGCGTCTTGCTGGTCTCAGGCTTGTAGGACAACAGTCTGTTCGCTTTGCAGTACCTGTAGGTCGGCACTGTTGTTACGGAAAGTTGGAGTTACCGTAAGCGATGAGCTTAGCTACCTCGTAACTGAAGTCTGCACAGCGTTGCTGATAAGGGTCACCGCCAGCAGTACCACAGTAGCTGTTTGCTGCGTTTTGGCAGGCCTCAGTTGCTGTCTTGTCTGGCTTGCACACCTTGAAGACTTGGTCGCATATAGGTTCAAGATCAGGGCGCAGGTTGCAGTGATGAACTGAGCGCTTGTGTGGTGTGTTATGCGAGCGGCGCTTAGGCGGAGGACAGAGGTGAAACGTGTAATCCTAATCCTAAACACTATCAACGGTCTCATCAGCGTATGCATGTCCCTTCGGACTGCTGTGTTTGTATGAGTGTAGGAGGCAGTCGCCACAACTCGGGGGTACTCATCACCATCATGGACTGCGTCGCTGTGACTGCATCATTATCGGGCACTGATACAGACGTATGCTGACTCAGGAAAGAGATACGACCACTGTACAGTGATGCCTACAATTGCAGGTTTCCAAAGAAATTGAGAGTCAAGGGCAGAGAGTACCATGTGCCGGACACCAGTGTTAAAATGGCAGGTGGAGATGGCAAGGCGCCCTTTTACAGTGTAATTACGTCAGTGATCAGTGTAATCTCTGAAGCCACCGCCTCAGTCGCAGGAATCTATGAGTCATCAACAGAGCGCGTATTCTGCATGGATAGACCTGCTACTGTGGTGTTTGTGTGCGGCCACTTCTGTGCATGTGCAAAAGGCGTGGAGAACATGAACAAGTGTTGCATCTGTCGAGCAGCAGTACAGACAACTGTGGACTATGAGGGCTAATTGTCGGAACCCACAGGACTGTCCATAGAAAAGAATTGTGACAACCATAGGTTAGTCGGTTTGCAAGCATTGGCATGAAGCCTTGAAGATCGCTGAGCTTGTGGATGTTTCGCAGCACAATGTTGAGCAAGAACTTGTTATACGCGATGTCCTGTAGTACAAGGGCCTGCATGACACTGTGTGTACAAATGATACCGAACGACCTGTTTTACAACCTGAATAAGCAAGACGCTGTTGTTGTTGTCATTATTATTACAACCCATACGGCTAATACACACTCAATTCATCCTATAGCGCTTTATAGCTATCTAAATGCCTGTCGAGGTTGCATTGTGTTGAGGAGCGCAGTCATCAATCATTGCCAACTCTGTAGCCTTGCTTTGCTGCTACTGCTTCAGATTCGCACCGAGGTAGGGGTCAATGTTCCCAAGTTGGAGCTTAGCTGCTGCAACGTGGCTTGGAGCTGTCATACTGACGCGAACAATCCGGCAGCTGAACTCCAAGCAGTATGGGCATGCTCCGCCCTGTGCAGAACTTCAGTGGACACATTGTGTCCTGCTGCTAGTGACTGCCACATTCTCTTCCGACTCATCCTCGAAGACCTTCTGCACAGATTCGCTGCTCATGCATCCATCTACAAGGGCAACGTCCACATTCCTCAGCGGTACAGATTGTTGCGCAGCCTGACAAAGTGTCGGACAGCTCATGTGCACGTCCCTTTGCAGCAGAATGCGCTAAACTAGACTGCACGCCGTAGTTC
>JAYVEB010000178.1:0-11979 GCA_043749095.1 Burkholderiales bacterium
CTCACGCATGCGCAGCCTCCGCGGCGCGCTGCGGCAGGATCAAGGCCTGCGTGGACACGTCCCACAGCAGCGAGGTTTCGTCGCCGCGGCGCAGCAGCACCTGCGGGTCGCGGGTCACGGTGCCGACGACGGCGCTGGCAATGCCTCGCGCGGCAAAGCGTTGCAGCACCGCATCGACCTGCTCCGGCCGCACGCTGAGCACGAAGCCGTAGCTCGGAAAGGCCTGCAGCCACCGCAGCAATGGCGTGTCGGCGTCGGGCCGCGGAATCGCATCGATGTCGATCACCGCGCCGACCTGCGAGCATTCGAGCAGCATCAGCGTGGTGCCGATCGCACCGGCCATGCTGATGTCCTTGGCTGCATCGCACAGGCCGTCTTCGGCCAGCCCCGGCAGCACCTCCAGATCGGCACGCAGCCGCTCGGCCGGTGCGCGGGTCGAAGCGTTCCAGTAAGGGTGCGGCTCTTCGTAGGCGCCGCGCAGATCGATCGCCATCAGCAGGCGGTCACCGGGCCGCGCGTTGAAGCTGGTCAGCAGCTTCTTCGCGCGGCCCAGGATTGCCACCGCCAGCTGACCGTGCGCGCTCTGCTTGTTGGTGTGGCCACCGACGATCGGCACGCCATAGCGCGCCGAAGCGGCGCTCAGACCTTCGAGCAGCGGTTGCGACGACTCGCTGCCGCGACTCCACAACGCATCGACCACCGCGATCGGCCGGCCGCCCATCGCATAGATGTCGCTGACGTTGACCATCACGCCGCAGTAGCCGGCAAACCAGGGCATGCGGGCAACGAAGTCCTTGACGAAGCCCTCGATCGCGAACAGCAAAAAGCCGTCGCCATCGGGAATGGCCGCGCAGTCGTCGCCGATAGGCACCGTTTCGGCCCTGCCGGTTGCCGCAACAGGCAACGCCTGCTGCAGCACCTCGACCACGTCCGAGATGTCTCGCTTGTGGGCGAGACCGCGGCCGCGCAGCAGGGCGGCGGTGATGTCGTCGAGCGACAGCTCGTCAACCATCGGCACCGCCTGTCGCGTCACGCCGGGCTCCTGGGTGTGCTCTGGGTGGAGTAGCCCCACAGCGGGTCGTGGCACGGCGGGTAGTGATCCAGGTCGGCCTGCATCAGCGCGTGCGGCCGTCCGTGCAGCGTTTCTTCCTTCAGCAGGTGCCAGTGCAGGCGCCGGAACAGCGGCACGTTCTGCCCTTGCACATGGGCGAGGAACACGCTCGCGCCGCGCGCATGGACGCTCGACACCGCCAGGCGGATCAGCGTCGCACCCAGCTTGCCCTGCTGCCGGAAGGCCGGGTGCACCGCCAGCCGCGAACCCCACCACAGACCGGGCTCGTCGCCGTCGGGATGCGTGTGGATGCGCACCGTGCCGACCACCTGGTCCGGCTGACCGCCCACCTGCGACACCGCGACCAGCGGCTGCGCATGGGTGTCGATCGCATCGGTGTCGTCACCAGCGAAGACGCCCTGTTCGATGCAGAACACCGCGCGCCGCAGCTTGCGAGCCTCTTCCCGTTCCCAGGCACCGTCGGCCCATTTGACGCGGTAGTCGCAGGGCACGAAGGCCTGTGTCTCGTCGCAGATCCGGCCCAGGGTCAGCATGGTGGTTGCTCCGTTGAAACGCCAGCGATTCAGGCGCCCGCGGTCTCGTACGCTGACAGCGACGAACACGCGCCGCACTTGCCGCAGCCCGCCTTGATGTCGCCCGAGCGCAGCCCCGCAGCCGACACCCTCTTGCCTAGCTGTTCGAGCAGTGGCTTCATGAAGTCGGAAGACGGCGCCGGGTGGTCTTCGAGCGGCGTGCCGCTGATCGGCACGAAGGGCACGACGAAGGGGTAGACGCCGAGCGCCAGCAGTTGCTCAGACATAGCCAGGATCGCCTCGGGCGTGTCACCCAGACCGGCCAGGATGTAGGTGCTGACCTGCCCGCGGCCGAACACTCGCACCGACGCCTCGAAGGCCTGCAGGTAGCGCTCGATCGGCACGCTGGCCTTGCCTGGCATCACACGCTCGCGGACGGCGGGCGTCACGGTCTCCAGGTGCATGCCTAGCGTGTCGATGCCGGCATCGCGCATGCGTTCGAACCAGATGTCGTCGTCGGGTGGCTCGCACTGCGCCTGCAGCGGCAGATCGACGGCGGCCTTGATCGCGCGCGCGCTGTCGCACAGCACCGCCGCGCCGCGGTCGGTGGCGTTCGGCGTGCCGGTGGTCATCACCATGTGCTTCACGCCATCGAGCCGAACCGCGGCGGCGGCCACCTCGGCCAGCTGCGCCGGTGTCTTGTGCGCGATCGTGCGGCCTGCGGCCAGTGACTGGCCGATCGCGCAGAACTTGCAGGTCTTCTTGCGGCTCTCGTAGCGGATGCAGTTCTGCAGCACGGTCGTCGCCAGCACATCCGAGCCGTGCAGCGTCGCGATGTGCGAGTACGGAATGCCGTCCGCGGTGCTCAGCTCGTAGAAGCGTGGTGACTTCGGGAATTCGATGCGGGCGATCGGAATGGCGCCGCGCATCAGCGCGCTGCGGCCCTGCGCGTCAGGTGCCAGCGCCACGAACGGCGAACTCCACGCGCTGGCGGTGTGCACCGGCACCATGATCGTGTGGCCATCGACGGTGACGGCCTTGTGGTCCGACGGGCCCGCGCCGCCTTTGCGGCTGGCGACACCGCCGTTCGCCGCGGTCGGGTCGGCCAGGCGCAGGCCGAACGATTGCAGCTCGGTCATCAGCTGCCGGCTGGCGGCCGATGGCGTGGTGCTGGACGATTCCAATGGCGGCGTCAGACGCATGGCGCACCTCTGCGTGGGGAGTCGGTGTCTGTCGCCCACAGTGACGCATGGTCATCGGTGTCCGCGGCTGCGTCGGGCGTCGGGCCTGCGGTCATCGAGCGCATCGCCGCCGCCGGCTGGTCGTTGATCAACAGGCTCAGCAGCTCGGGGCGCGCGTAGTGGCCGACCGAATCCATCATCCGCTTGCGCTTGGCGATCAGGCTCATGTCGAGGTCGGCATAGACGATGCCTTCACCCTCGGTCAGCGGCAGGCACAGGTCCTTGCCTTCGGGCGAGACAATGGCGGTGTGACAGCCGCCGCGCAGCGCCTTCTGCAGCCCGATGTCGGGTGTGATCGAGGCGATCTGCACATCCGTCAGCCAGCCGGTGGCGTTTATGACGAAGCAGCCCGATTCCAGCGCGTGGTGGCGGATCGTCACCGCCATCTGGTCGGCAAAGACCTGGCCGACCATCGAGCCCGGGAACTGCGCGCAATGGATCTCTTCGTGCTGCGCCATCAGTGCATAGCGGGCCAGCGGGTTGTAGTGCTCCCAGCAGGCCAGAGCACCGATGCGGCCCACGGCGCTGTCGACCACCTTCAGCCCGGCACCGTCGCCCTGGCCCCAGACCATGCGCTCGTGGTACGTCGGCGTGATCTTGCGGCGCTTCAGGATCAGCGATCCATCGGCATCGAACACCAGCTGCGTGTTGTAGAGGCTGCCGTGTTCGCGTTCATTGACGCCCAGCACGACGACGATGCTGCGCGCCCGCGCGCGATCGGACACCGCTTGTGTGACCGGGCCGGGCACCACCACCGCGTGTTCCATCAGCCGCAGGTGCGGGGCGCCCTGCAGCACCGGCGGCAGCACGAAGGAGAAGTACGGGTAGTACTCTACGAAGGTCTCGGGAAAAACCACGAGCTGCGCGCCCTTGTCGGCCGCTTCGTCGATGGCGCCCAGCACGCGCTCGAGCGTGCCCGCAGGCCGCACGAGATCGGGTGCGATCTGGACGGCCGCCGCGCGGACGATGGGGGGCGTGCTGTTCATGGTGTTCGCCGGGCTAGCTTCACAGCGTCCAGGTGTTCAGGATGAACGCGTTGGCCTTGCGGTGCAGCAGGATGATGTCGAGCACGTCCAGCGGGTTGATCGGGCGCACGCCTTCGATCAGCGCACCTTCACCGTGGCCGTACAGCGCCTGCAACGCGAAGCGGCAGGCGTAGACCTTGCCGCCTTCGGCCATGAACGTGGTCAGCGTGTTGTTGAAGTTGCCGTGGCCGGGGAAGGCCTCGTCGCCCAGCTTCGGGAAGCCGCGTTGCACCCCCAGCGTGACGCCCGGGCCGTACAGCAGGATCGAGGTCTCGAAGCCCTTGCGCTGCAGGCGGGTGGCTTGCAGCATGTTGACGAAACCGATCGAGCCCTCAAAGGCCAGGGTGTGGAAGGTGACCAGCGCCTTCTCGCCCGGTTCGGCCTTCACGTCCTCGAAGACTTTCTCCTCGTAGTCGACGAGGAAATCGCCCTTGGCGTTGGCGGGTTGGGTGACTTTGGGCATTGGGATTCTCCGCAGGTTGGATGCAGCGCAACCATTGCGCGCTGCGTCCTCAGTGCATGAGCCGTGCCATCAGCCTGGGGTTCAAAAGCAATCAACTTGCAATCAATCCGCGGTGGTGCGCGTTGGCGATCGAAAGTTTTTTTGCGACACGGTTCGGCGTGCGCACGTGACCTCGGCCAGAGCGAGGTTGATGGCACCACGGCGGGGCCGCTGTCTGCAATCAACGCATCCGATCAATGGGCCTGCATGCACCGACTGCGGGCGGAGTTTGCGCCGCAGATCGGTCCAAGGTGGCACGGAGGATGCGATCAACACAGCCCATGCCTTGCCATCAGCCACCGCCTTGGCAATGAACAAGCCGACCAGCCACTGGCTGCGACGCATGCAGGCCAGCGACCAGCCGGCCTACCTGCAGATCGCCGATCTGATCGCCGAAGACCTGCGCACCGGCCGACTGGCCGCTCGTGACCGGCTGCCCACGCTGCGTGAATTGGCCCGTGACCTCGGCCTGAACTACACGACCGTGGCGCGCGCCTACGCCGAGGCGCGAAAACGCGGCTTGATCACCTCACGCCCGGGCATGGGCACGACGGTGCGCGGCTCGGCGCCGACGCTGCCGCTGCGCGGCGGCAGCGCGGCCGAGATGACGATGAACCTGCCGCCCGAGCCGCAGGACACGGCGCTGCTGGCGCGCATGCGCGCCAGCGCGGCCGAGGTGCTGACGCAGGCTGACCTGAATGCGCTGCTGCGCTACCAGGACTTTGGCGGCAGCCCCGAGGACAAAGCCGCCGCGGTGCACTGGCTGCGCCCGCTGCTGCCCCACTGCGATGCGTCGCGCGTGCTGGTCGGCCCGGGCATCCACAGCGTGCTGGCGGCGCTGGTGTCGCAGCTGGCGCAGCCCGGCGAACTGATCTGCGTCGAGGCCTTGACCTACCCCGGCCTGAAGGCGATCGCCACCCAGCTCGGCGTCGTGCTGCATGCGCTGCCGCTGGACGATGAAGGCCCCAGCGCCTCCGCCTTCGAGCAGGCCTGCAACACGCTGAAGCCGAAGGCGCTGTACTGCAACCCGACGATGCTGAACCCGACCACGCTGACGGTGAGCCGCTCGCGCCGCGAAGCGCTGACCGACATCGCACTCCGCTTCAGCATCCCGATCATCGAGGACGACGCCTACGGCATGTTGCCGCGCACCGCTGCCCGCCCGCTGGCGCTGCTGGCGCCCGACCTGACCTACTACATCAGTGGCCTCAGCAAATGTCTGGGCGCCGGGCTGCGCACCGCTTTCGTCTGCTCACCGAACGAGCGGCAATCGCAGCGCCTGTCCGGCGCGTTGCGCGCGACCACGGTGATGGCCTCGCCGATCACCAACGCGGTGGCCACCCGCTGGATCACCGATGGCACCGCAGAGACAGTGCTGCAGTTCATCCGCACCGAGTCGGCCGCGCGGCAGGCGCTGGCCTCCCGCCACCTGGCGCACCACGACGTCCAGGCCCAGCCCGAAGCCTTCCACCTGTGGCTGCCGGTCGCGTCGACCTGGGGTGTGGTCGAGTTCGCCTCGTTCCTGCGCAGCGAGGGCGTAGCGGTGGTTGCCAGTGCCGCGTTCTCGACCGATGGCGACCCGCCCGATGCGGTGCGCATCTGCCTGGGCGGCGCGCTCACTCGCGACGACTGCGACGCCGCGCTGCGCCTGATCGCTGACACGCTCGATCACCCGCAGCATCCGCATGCGACGGTGATGTGATGGGTTTCAGCCCCGCATCAACCGGTCTTCGTTGAACTCAACAGCTGATCCAGCGCCTGTGCCAGTTCTCCGCGCTGCAGCGGCTTGGACAGCACGCGGGTGACGCCGACTGCGGCGGCGCGGGCGGCCAGTTGAGGGCCGCCGTAGCCGCTGACCAGCAGCACCGGCAATTGCGGCGCGAACGCGCGCAGCGTTTCGGTGAGCTGGGTGCCGGTCAGCGCGGGCATCACCTCATCGGTCAGCAGTGCGTCGTAGCGCTCCGGCTCGCTGCGCAGGGCTTCCAGCGCGGCTTTCGGGTCGGTGTAACCGATGGGTTCGTAGCCCAGTTCGGCCAGCAACTCTTCGGCCAGCTCGACCAGCGCCGGTTCGTCGTCGACGATCATCAAGGTCTGGCCGCGGCCGATCGGTGTGTCGGCAGGCGTTGTGGCTTCGGGGGCCAGCGCATCGTGCGATTCGGGCAGGTACAGCGTGAGGCGCGCGCCGGCGCCGGGTGTTCCCGGCGTGCTCTGCACATCGATCGCGCCGCCGAATTCGGCCACCACGCCGTGTACCACCGCCAGGCCCAGGCCGGTGCCGGCGTGCTCGCGGCGGGTGGTGAAGAAGGGCTCGAACAAATGGTCCATCACGTCGGCGGCAATGCCTGCGCCTTCATCGGCCACGCTCAGGGCAAGGTAGTCGCCGGGTTCGAGCTGGCCATGCGACACCGCCTGCACCTCACGCACCGCATGGCGCGCGGTGGAGACGGTCAGCGTGCCGCCATCGGGCATCGCCTGCATGGCGTTCGTGCACAGGTTCATCACCGCTTCGAACACCTGCGTCGCATCGCCGCGCAGCCGCATGCCGGGCGCGTCGAAGCGGCTCTCCAGCACCACGCCGTGCCGCAGCGAGGCGGCCAGCAAGCCCAGCACCTCATCGATGATGGGCTGGACCTCGAACACCGTTGCACTGCGCGCGCCGCTGCGGCTGAACGACAGGATGCGCTCGACCAAGGACTTGCCACGCAGCGCGGCGCGCAGCACCTGGTCGAGCTGGCGCGCCTGTCGGCTGTCATCGGCCGCGCCCTGTCGCGCCATCTCGGCATAGCCCAGCACGGCGGCCAGCACGTTGTTGAAGTCGTGGGCCACGCCACCTGCCAATGTGCCCAGCGATTCAAGCTTGTTGGTGCGCGACAGCTGGGTTTGCAAGGCCGCCTGTGAGTCCTGCCGACGCTGTTCGGCGCGCGCGATGCGGTGGGCCGCGGCCGCCAGCCCAGCCAGCAGCAACATCACCCCCGACGAGGCGAGCCACGCCACGTCGCGCCACGGCTCCAACGCGGCCTCGACATCGCGCGTCAGCACCAGCGTCAGCCCGAAGCGCGGCAGCACGCGCTCGGCGATCAGGCGCTCGCGGCCGTCGCTGAGCAGCCGCACATCGTGGTGACTTTCGGGTCCGGGCGGCTGCAGCGTTTCGGCGACGCCGAGGACGGGCAGGTGTGACAACGAGCCTGCCAGCCGCACGCCATCGGCACGGAACACCGCCATCCGCGCGTCGGTGGTTGGTGCCGCCTTGGAAAACGCGCCGCGCAAGGCCTCGACCGGCAGCGCCGCGATCAGCCAACCGCCAAGCTCGCCTTCGTGGTCGTTGTAGCGCACCGCCAGCGCGACCGATGGTGCGCCGGTGGCGATGTCCGGGAAGGGCGGGCTCAGCGATGTGTCGGTGTCGCTGAGTGTCGGCAGGCCGGGCACGAAACTGCCGGGGTTGGGCGCGAGCGCCGGGCTCGATGCTGCGAGCAGCCGGCCGCGCCGGTCGATGACCCACAGCTGGCTGGCCAATGGCAGCTTCAGATCGTGCGGATAGCGCTTGCCCGCGATCTCGCCGGTCTCGGGCAGCAACTCGCCGATGCGCAGCTCCAGCCGCACCGCCTGGAGGCCGATCTCGACGCTCTCCAACCCGCGCTCGAGCTCGTCGGCCAGTGCCAGTGACAGCACCGACAGCTCACGCGCCTGGCTGGTCAGCGCTTCACGGCGCAGGTGCCACAGACTGGCTGCGGTGACGGTGATCAACGACAGTGCAGCCAGCCCGGCAACGAGCCAGATGCGGGGCAGGGCGGGGGCGGGAACGGTGGTGTCAGTCATCGGAACAGGGGCCATCGGCCCGGCGCGTCATGGGTCGTCGTGCGGGTCGTGTTTCGGATCGGCGCCGCCGCGCTACGATCACTTGCGTTGCATTTCCCAAGCGGCACAGCGCCGAATTCATGACCTCCCACACGGCTCCGCACATCCTCGTTATCGATGACGATCCCAGTATCCGCGATCTGGTCCGCGAGTATCTCGAGGGCAACGAGATGCGCGTCAGCGTCGGCGCCTCGGGCAGCGATCTGTTCGCTCTGATCGACAGCGAGGCGATCGACCTGGTGCTGCTGGACCTGAAGCTGCCCGGTGAAGACGGCATGCAACTCGCGCGTCGACTTCGGGAACGCGCCACCGTGCCGATCGTGCTGCTGACCGGACGCAACGAGGAGGCCGACCGCGTGATGGGCCTTGAACTCGGCGCCGACGATTACGTGACCAAGCCCTTCAGCCCGCGTGAGCTGCTGGCCCGGGTGCGGGCGGTGCTGCGTCGTTATCAGGTGCAGGCGACGCTGCCCGAGCGCGACAACACCCGGCGTGCGTTCCGCTTTTCGGGCTGGGAGCTGAACCTGCGCACGCGGCGCCTGACCTCTCCGTCGGGCGTGGTGGTCGAGCTTTCGAACGGTGAACTCAGCCTGTTGACCGCGCTGTGCAGTGCACCGCGCCGGGTGCTGTCGCGCGACCAGCTGCTGTCGATGTCGCGCCTGCACGAAGCCGAGGTCTACGACCGCACGATCGACGTGCAGATCCTGCGGTTGCGCCGCAAGATCGAGCCTGACCCGACGCGCCCGGTGATGATCCTCACCGAGCGCGGGGCAGGGTATCAATTGGTCAGCGACGTCGAGACGCTCTATTGATTGCCCCCAAGGCCGCCGCCATCCGGCTTCCGCCCCCCGAGGGGGAGCAAGAAAACTTGGGGCGGCCCGGCGTTTTCTTGAGAATCGGCATGACGCGCACCTTTCAACGCGCGCCCGGCTTCAACCCAGCCGCACCGGCACGTAGATCTTGATCTCGCCGCGTTGCACCAGCAAAGCCGCTGATTTCTCTGACTTCGCAGCCGCCTCGCGGGCCTCGTTGACGCTGCCGACGGCCTTGCCGTTCACGGCCAACAACACGTCGCCCGGCTGAATTCCGGCGCGCTCGCTGGCGCCCGTCACCCCTTCGATCACCAGGCCGCTGGCCAGGCCGGACTCACGCTTCTCTTCGGGCTGCAACGGGCGCAGCGCGAGGCCGAGGCGGCCGTGTGGCGTGGTCGCCTCGGATTCCACTTTGGCGACCTTGGCGTCAGGTTTCGCATCGGTCAGCGTCGCGTTCGCCGTGCGCTGCGAGCCCTGGCGCCACAGCTGCAGGGTCAGCTTGTCGCCCGGCAGGGCCAGGCCCACCATCGCGGGCAGGTCGACCGAGTCGACGATCGGCGTGCCGTTGACCGCCAGCACCACGTCACCCGATTCGATGCCCGCTTTCGCGGCCGGGCTGTTCGGGTCGACATTGGCGACCAGCGCCCCTTCGGGCCGCGGCAGCTTGAACGACTCGGCCAGCGTCTGGTTTACCTCCTGCACCGCGACGCCCAACCTTGCATGACGCACCCGGCCGGTGTCGAGCACCTGGCGTTCGATGTGCTGTGCCACGTCGATCGGGATCGCAAACGACAGGCCCTGGTAGCCGCCGGAGCGCGAGTAGATCTGCGAGTTGATGCCGATCACTTCGCCGCGCGTGTTGAACAGCGGGCCGCCCGAGTTACCAGGGTTCACCGCCACATCGGTCTGGATGAAGGGGACCGCGCTGTCGTCGTGCAGCGAGCGGCCGACCGCGCTGACGACGCCCGCGGTGACGGTGTTCTCGAAGCCGAACGGCGAGCCGATCGCCAGCACCCATTCACCGACCTGCGGCTGCTGCTTGGCCGGAGCCAGCACCACGGTCGGCAGGTCCTTGGCGTCGATCTTCAGCACCGCGATGTCGGTCTTGGCGTCGGCACCGATCACCTTGGCGCGGAACTCGCGGCGGTCGGTCAGCTTGACGACCACTTCCTGCGCGCCGTGCACCACGTGGGCGTTGGTCAGGATCACGCCGTCGGACTGGACGATGAAACCCGAGCCCTCGCCACGCATCGGCACCCGGGTGCCCGGCGCCATGCCGGGCGGCAGGCCGCCGAACTGCTTCTGGAAGCGGCGAAGGAAGTCCTGGTAGGCGCCGTTCGGTGGTGCGGTGTTGCCGGATGCGTCATTGCCGTCGTCGGCGCCATCGTCTTCGCCGTCGTCTTCAGCGCCATTGATCGACACCTTGCGGGTGCCGCTGACGCTGATGTTGACCACGGCTGAGCCGTAGCGTTTGGCAATGCTGGCCAGATCCGGCAGACCGGCCGGCGTCGGGGCGGCGGCCGTGGCGACCGGCGCCTGCAGGCTGGGTCTGTTTTCGGCGTGGACCATGCGGTAGGTGCCGGCCGCGCCGAAGCCGAGGACGGCGACGGTGGCAAGGGCGATGGCAGTGCGGCGGGGCAGGAAGGTGATGGCAGTCATGGCAGTGCTTTCGAGGAATGGGTTGGAAGGGTGAAGCTTGCTAAGGTGTGGGCGTGTATCGCTTCAGCTGACCGAACGGGCAGAGCAGGGCGCGATCGGCGCGGCCTGTGCCGGTCGCTCCGGCGTCGAAAAGCGCAGGTGCAGGTCGAATCTCGAACCGGCTGGCAGCGACACCGTGTAGCCGCGTCGCGTGTCGCCACGCGTGGCGGTCAGGTGATAGGTGCCCGGAACCAGCGCAATGCCGAGCACCGGGTCGGCGTCGGCCAGCGACAGCACGGTGCGGCCATGCCGATCGGCCAGGGTCAGCGACAGCGCGGCCTGGGGTGCTGGTCCCGAGCCAGACCAGTACAGCGCACGCAGTCGCTGCAGCGGCGTCAGGCCGTGTCGACCTCGACGACCGCTGTGGTCGTTCGATTCGGCATGAACGATCAAGTAGGCGCTGGTGTCATTGGCTGACGACGCGGTGCTGTTGCCGTGGGGCAGCGTGTCAGATGACGATGACTCTGTGTCCATGGTGTGGTTCTCCGTACAACTTTTCAGGCGATACGAATTCGCCGTTAGGTCAGTGTCTGGGGCCACATGCAAGCTGTTGTTTCGAACTGCCCGCTCCTCGATGACAACTGAAACAGATCCTTGGCCTGCGACATCGATCAGCCTTGTTCCGGTGGTTCGACGTGCGCGCCGCGTCGCTGCGCCGCCCGGCGCTTGAGCAGTTGCACCAGCAGCACTGCGGCGGCCGAGCCGGCCAGCACCGGACCCTGGGTCAGCCGCAGTCGCAGCGCATCGACCGTCTCGACGCTGACTTGCTGCGCGTGTTCGGCCAGTGCCCGCACCTCCTCGGCACCGATGAGCAGCGTGTCTTCGATGCGCAGGTTCAAGGGCCCAGGGGCATCCCGAAAGCGCAGTCCGGCGAACACGCCGCCCGCCACCGCGACCAGCGACAGCACGCCCAGCGGCTGCATCAGTTGCGTGAGCAGCCGCGTCCGCTCGGGCGGTGGTGCGACGTCATAGACCTGGGCCAGCAGAACAGGCACCGCCGCATTGGTGCGGTTGAATATGTCGTGCGTGCAGTTCACCGTGCGCAACTGCACAGCTGCCGTCGCAGGTTTCAAGGTGGGGTTGCTCATGGCGGGCTTCCTTGCAAGACGGCCGCTCCGGAGGCGAGCGACGCGGAGACGCATCGTCGCAACCGCCCAAGTCGCTTCCTGATTAGTGACAAACCTCAGCAGGCTCACGTGGTGAGCTAGCGAGGGTGGAAGATGGGCTCACCGTGTCAGGAGGTGAACCATGAAGATGAACCG
>JAYVEB010000179.1:0-3743 GCA_043749095.1 Burkholderiales bacterium
ACGCTGGAGCCGATCCGCGACGTGCTGTATTCGACGATACAAGGCGACAGCGCCGAGCCCGACCGACGCTGGGTCGACCTGCTGAAAGAGCAGATCAAGTCCGCCGACGTGGAACTGGTGGCCGAACTCGCCACCGCGCCGGCCACGGTCGAACAGCTGCTGTCGTTCAAGGTCGGTGACTTCATCGAGCTCGATCTGCAGCCGGGCATCGAGGCGAAGATTTCCGGGGTGCCGGTGCTGGAGTGCCATTACGGCATCTCGAACGGGCGCTATGCGCTGAAGGTCGATCAACTGTTGACCAGCTCGAACACGGGCTGGCTGGGAGCAAGCAATGTCTGATGCCGCCGCACAAAAGCAAGCCGAAGAAGACGCGATGGCCGCCGAGTGGGCCGCCGCACTCGCCGAATCGAAACCCGAAGCCACCGCGGTGCCGGCCGACGACCCGTTCACCTCGGCCCTGCAGAACACCGTCGACTCGGTCGCGCCTGCGAAGTTCGCCAACTTCGCCAATGATTCGGGCGCGGTGGCGGGCAACCACACCCACATGATCCTGGACATCCCCGTGCAGCTCACCGTGGAGCTGGGTCGCACCCGCATCCCGATCAAGCACATCCTGCAGCTGGCACAGGGCTCGGTGGTCGAGCTCGAAGCGATGGCCGGCGAGCCGATGGACGTGCTGGTCAACGGCTACCTGATCGCGCAGGGCGAGGTGGTGGTCGTCAACGACAAGTTCGGCATCCGCCTGACCGACATCGTCACGCCGAGCGAACGCATGCGGCGCCTGAGCCGCGGCGGCTGATGTCCGCTTGCACGCGGCCGCACCGATGAGCACCATGCCCTGGACCTCGCTGCTGTGGTTCGCAGCGATCATCGTGATGATTCCGCTGGCGCTGTGGCTGCTCAAGCGCACGCCGCTGGGTGGCGCCGCCTCGGGCGGCATGATGCGCAGCATCGCGGCGCTGCCGCTGTCGACCTCGCAACGCATCCTGACCGTCGAGGTCGGGCAGGGCGACCAGCGTCGCTGGCTGGTGCTCGGCGTCACGCCGCACAGCATCACGACGCTGCACACGATGGAGCCCGCCGCCGATGCCGCTGCGCCAATCCCACCGGCTGGCGGTGTGGCCGGTTCGTTCGCGCAGGTATTGGGGCGTCTGCGCGGCCCGGCTGCGGGAGCCGACCGTGCGCCTTGAGGCCCTGCGTTTCACGCGGGGAGCCCCCATCCGAGCGCGCGTGCTGACCGCTTTCGCCGGCATCTTGCTGGCGTTTGCCGGCGGCGCGGCGTTCGCGCAGAGCGCCGGCGCCAACCTGCCGCTGGTGATCGGGCAGGGCGCGCAGGGCACCAGCTACTCGGTGCCGATCCAGACGCTGCTGTTCTTCACCGCGCTCAGCTTCCTGCCGGCGGTGCTGCTGCTGATGACCGGCTTCACCCGCATCGTCATCGTGCTGAGCCTGCTGCGCCAGGCGATGGGCACGCAGTCGGCGCCACCGAACCAGGTGGTGGTCGGCCTGAGCCTGTTCCTGACATTTTTCGTGATGGGGCCGACGATCGACCGCGTCTACACCGAAGCCTACGAGCCCTTCAACACCAACCAGATCGCCTTCGACGAAGCGCTGAAGCTCGGCGAGGTGCCGATGCGCGAATTCATGCTGAAGCAGACGCGCCAGGCCGATGTGATGCTGTTCGCGAAGCTGGGCAAGATCGACCCGTCCGTCAAGTCGGCCGGCGTGCCGTTCAAGGTGCTGGTGCCGGCCTTCGTCACCAGCGAGCTGAAGAGCGCGTTCCAGATCGGCTTCCTGATCTTCGTGCCCTTCCTCGTCATCGACATCATCGTGGCCAGCGTGTTGACCAGCCTGGGCATGGTGATGCTCAGCCCGGTGCTGATTGCACTGCCGTTCAAGCTGATGCTGTTCGTGCTGGCCGATGGCTGGACTCTGCTGCTCGGATCGCTCGCTGCCAGCTTCGCCTGAAAGGGGCTTCATGGACTCACAACAAGTCTTCACCTTCGGCCAGCAGGCGCTGCACATGCTGCTGATGGTCTCGGCGCCGCTGCTGTTGACGGTGCTGGGCGTCGGCCTGCTGGTCAGCATCTTCCAGGCGGCCACGCAGATCAACGAGCCGACCTTGTCGTTCGTGCCGAAGATCCTCGCGGCCGTCGGCGTGCTGACCATCGTCGGGCCGTGGATGCTGACCACGCTGGTCGAATACCTGCAACGCACGATCCAGGCTATCCCTTCTGTGGTCGGTTGATCTCACGCTGCCATGCTGACCTTCAACGAGGCACAGGTCTGGGCCTGGGTCAGCCCGCTGCTGTGGCCCTTCCTGCGGGTGCTGGCGATGCTGGGCACGATGCCGGTGATCGGTCAGCGCAGCGTGCCGATGCGGCTGAAGGTGGCGCTGTCGTTCCTGATCGCCTTCGTCATGCAGCCCTCGATGCCGGCGATGCCGGTGGTCGCGCTCGATTCGTCGCTGGCGCTGATGCTGGTGGTGCAGCAGGTGCTGATCGGTCTGTCGATCGCCTTCGCAGTGCGCATCGTGTTCGCCGCGGTCGAGTTCGCCGGCGAGATCGGCGGCCTGCAGATGGGACTCAATTTCGCCGGCTTCTTCGACCCGATCACCCGCGGCCAGAGCACCGCGCTCAGCTCCTTCTTCAGCGCGATCGTCAGCTGGCTGTTCATCGTCATCAACGGCCACCTGCTGCTGATCGCCGCGGTGGCGCAGAGCTTCGAGGCATTTCCGGTCGGCGAGGCGCCGTTCGCCTTCCTGAAGGCCGTGCGGCCCGAGCTGTGGGGCGCCGAGATCTTCAGCCTCGGCCTGTGGATCGCGTTGCCGCTGATCGCGATGCTGCTCTTTACCAATCTCGTGCTGGGCATCATCGCCCGCGTCGCGCAGCAGATGAACATCTTCGCGATCGGCTTTCCGATCACGATGTCGGTCGGCCTGGTCGGCGTCACGCTGACGCTGCCGCTGATGCAGATGCCGTTCACCGCCGCGCTGGAGCGGATGTTGGGCATGTTCCATTGAGGCGGTCGACGCGCGAAGGGTGTGGCGCGTATCGCTGGGCGCATCGCTCGGCGCAGTCCAAACCGCCCGAGAACTCATGCGCAGGTGGTGCCTGAGCAGGCACACACGGCAGTCTGTTGCGCTCATGTCCTTCGTCGCCAGCCTTTGGCTGGCGTCTCCCCCTTGACTTCGCTTCACAGACCACCATGCGCCCGCCGTGTGGCGTTGCGGCTGTACGAAGAGCTCACTTTCATCTTCCTTTACCGCTCACGTCAAGTGGAATCCTCTTGACGCCGGAAGTGCGTCCCTGTTGGAATCTCCGCATACATATTTAGTGGGAACCAGCGATGAAGATTTTCTGTGGCGCATTGATGGCGCTGGCCTTTGCCGGCGCTGCGCTGTCAGCTGACAAAAAGGAAACTGCGCCCGCCCAGCGCTTTGCCAGCACATCACCCGCCAACGCCGCTGCCAACACAAAGGTCGAGGTGACTTACTTTCCTGCGGACTCACCGTCGTCCGAAAGCGGGTTGCTGAAGTTGAAGGAATGGAACTACCTTGAATTGATCGCCGAGGCCATTCAGACCAGCATTCGTTTGCCCAAGCCGCTGAAACTTGTCGGCCAGTCCTGCGGCGAACGCAACGCCCTTCCTGATCAGCAAGGAAGCTCAGCCGCGCGAAGTGCGTGAAGCGGACTTGGCGTTGCCTGACAGGCAGCTCGTGCCAGTCGCTCAAGGATGGAGCG
>JAYVEB010000180.1:0-3736 GCA_043749095.1 Burkholderiales bacterium
ATGCCGGCGGTGCGCGCAATGATGCTGGAGCCTGCCGGGTATTCGAGCTGGTCCATGGCTTCTTTAAGCTCGGCCCGATCTTCGCCTTCGATACGACGCGACACGCCACCACCGCGCGGGTTGTTCGGCATCAGCACCACATAGCGGCCTGCCAGCGACACAAACGTGGTCAGGGCCGCCCCCTTGTTACCGCGTTCTTCCTTCTCGACCTGAACCATCAGTTCCTGGCCTTCGCGGATCACATCGTTGATGCGCGCCTGGCTGACCGGCACGCCGGGCGCAAAGTAGATTTTGGAGATCTCGTTGAACGGCAAAAAGCCGTGGCGGTCTTCACCGTAGTCAACAAAACAGGCTTCAAGCGAGGGCTCAACGCGGGTGACGACGGCCTTGTAGATGTTGCCCTTGCGCTGTTCGCGCCCTTCAATTTCAATTTCGTAGTCGAGGAGTTTTTGTCCGTCAACAATCGCCAGACGGCGCTCTTCTGACTGCGTTGCGTTTACCAGCATCCGTTTCATCGGGTGTTCCTTCAATCATTCGTTGTCTCTACAACCCAAAAATGGGCCAACGATGCCAAAGAGGACGCCGTGCGAACGTGGGGAATTGCCGGAGAGCTTTTGACGCACCCTGGCCGACTGAAAAATCAGTCAGCGAAGGGGTTCTTGAGCGTAGGCGCGTGGATGGAGCGAGCAGGGGTCAAACAGGTGCTTGCTACTGAAAGAGTAGCTGCTTGCGCAAGTTGTACAAGGGCCGCAGGCTGATTTGTGCCACAAAGCAATGCCAGAAGGCGCTGCAGGCACAGGTAAATCAGACTTATTGGCGTTGTCATTCGAGGGCTGCCTGTTTTAAGACTTGGTCTCAGCTGGATCCGCCTGCAGCCCGAGGAGCTGCAGGCATGGTATTCCGTTGTTGTGTTCGCAAAACGTCGACTTGTCTGCCGTGCAATACGCCCGTCAATCAGGGTGCTTGGCACGCCTGACTTGCGGGCAATGACCGGCGTGGGCATCGACCTTCCAGCACGGCCGTTTGCAGTCTGGGGTTTGGGTCTTTTGACCGGAACCTTGCTTGTGTGGACTAAAATCCAGACAAATCAACCACTTACAGCGCATCGCTAGTGAAACACATTATAGGGCCACCTTCAGGCAAGACAAGACGACTTGGAACACGACCCCAAGCGCGGCCCGCGGCATCCGCTGCCCGTCCCAATCTCCCAGCCTTCCCAAAGCCGGAAATCCGCGCGGTAGCGGTCGCTGAGACGCCTGACGCCTCGGCCACCGCTCAAGCCAGCTTTGTGACGGTAGATGAAGACTACGCCGGTCAGCGGCTTGATAATTTCTTGATTCGCCAGCTCAAGGGTGTGCCGAAAACCCATGTCTACCGCATTATTCGCAGCGGCGAAGTGCGGGTCAACAAGGGCCGGGCGCAGGCTGATACCCGCGTAGAAACCGGCGACATCGTGCGCCTGCCGCCAGTACGCACTTCAGAGCGGGCTGAGCAAAAAGCCCAGGCGATCAGTGCGTTTCAGGAGATCGTTCGGCATGGCGCCAGTTCTACCGTCGGCGGTTACGCGCCATCGCGCGAGTTTTCGATTCTTTTTGAAGACGACTTTCTGCTGGCCATAGACAAACCTGCCGGTGTGGCGGTCCACGGCGGCAGCGGCGTGAGTTTTGGCGTGATTGAGCAGCTGCGCATGGCCAGACCTGAGGCCGATTTTCTGGAGCTGGTGCACCGGCTGGACCGCGAAACCAGCGGCATATTGCTGATTGCCAAGCGGCGCATGGCCTTAAAACTGCTGCAAGAGCAGTTCAGGGAACGTGAAACCGACAAGGTTTATCTGGCCTTGGTAAGTGGCCAATGGCCAGCCAACCAACGGGTGATTGACAAGGCGCTGCATAAATACCTTCTGGACAATGGCGAAAGACGGGTCAAGGTGGTGGCGAATGACCATCCCGACGGCATGCGGTCGGTCAC
Organism: Burkholderiales bacterium; assembly: GCA_043749095.1. Taxonomy (GTDB): domain Bacteria; phylum Pseudomonadota; class Gammaproteobacteria; order Burkholderiales; family Burkholderiaceae_C; genus PBB1. Next base: position 1,969 of record JAYVEB010000180.1, read on the forward strand.
GCTGGTCAAGGTAAAGTCCGTTATAGCCGCCAACCCTGCAGCGCCCGGTATACCGTTCAGCCTGCTGGAAGTCACCATCAAAACCGGCCGCACGCACCAGATTCGGGTGCATCTGGCCAGTGAGGGTTACCCAATTGCTGGCGACGACAAATACGGTGATTTTGAGCTGAACAAAGCGCTGCAAAAGTCGGTTGTTGGCGGGCCTGCTTTAAAGCGCATGTTTCTGCATGCCTGGAGCTTGAAGTTCAATCATCCGAAGACCCGCAAAGCGATTCACCTTCAGGCCGCGCTGCCTGACGAATTGCAGCAGTTTTTGCCTTCTCGTGTCCACGAGCCTGCGCCCGCAGATTTGCGCTGACCTTGTCGTGCAGCGGTCTTGCAGCCCAGCGACAATACGCTGATGCACACTAGATCCTTCGACTTGATTGCCTTCGACTGGGACGGCACACTGTTTGATTCCACAAAACTTATCGTGCGCTGTATTCAGTCTGCAGTGCGTGATGTGGGTGGAACGGTCCCCACCGATGCGGCGGCGGGCTATGTCATTGGCTTGGGCTTGAGGGATGCTTTGGCCTATGCCGCGCCGGATGTGCCAGTTGAAAAATATCCGGCGCTGGGCGAGCGCTATCGCCACCACTATGCAGTCCACGGCAATGATCTGAGCCTTTTTGAAGGCGTATTGCCAATGCTGGACGCCCTCAAGGCGCGGGGTTATTTGTTGGCAGTAGCCACCGGAAAATCGCGGCGCGGCCTGGACGACGCGCTGCAAAGTGTTGAACTCAAAGGCCTGTTTGATGGCTCCCGCACCGCTGACGAAACGGCGGGCAAGCCCGACCCGCGCATGTTGCATGAGCTGATGGCGCAGTTCAATATTCCGGCTGGGCGTGTCTTGATGGTGGGCGACACCACGCATGATTTGCAGATGGCGATTAACGCAGCTTGCGCCAGTGTGGGTGTCAGCTACGGGGCGCATGAGCCGGATGCGTTTGTGGCCCTGGCACCGCGCTATGTGGCGCATTCGGTGCTTGCGCTGCATGAGTGGCTGCTAGCCAGCGCCTAGCCATGGATCCCCTGGCCGTGAACCAATTACTACCTCTTTGCAATAGCCGTGATCTGGTCGATGGTGCGCAAGCGGTGCCGTTTGACGTTAACTACTCGGGTCAGAGCTGCCGCGCCTTTGCCGTCCGTTTCAAGGGGCTGGTGCACGCCTATCTGAACCGCTGCACGCATGTGGCGATGGAGCTCGATTGGCAACCCAACCAGATGTTTGACGACACTGGTCAGTGGCTGCTGTGCGCCACCCACGGTGCTTCCTACCTGCCCGATACTGGCCAGTGTGCGGGCGGTCCCTGCCGTGGCGGGCTGGTCAAAATCAAGCTTTCAGAAAATGACGGTGTCGTTTACTGGCATGCTGCTTACAACCTCAAACCGCTAACGTTCTAATACCTGTCTAAACTACCGCCCATGACTGATTCAAACCGCCCCGAACCAACTGATCCTCTAGCCAAGCCATCCGAAAATCCTGCTGTGGAACAAAAACACGCAGAAATAGAATCAACTCGGGCGGACATGGCTCCTGAAATGAGAGCTAAAAAATCTGCTGCCACTGACCTTTCTGGCGATCCAGTCTGGGAGCGCGCCACGCTGGAAAAGTTGGCGTTTGCAGCGCTGAATGAACAAAAAACCTCGCGTCGCTGGAAAACCTTTGTACGCCTGTCCTGGCTGCTCTTTTTGATCATCCTTGTCTGGATGGCGCTACACCGCGGCA
>JAYVEB010000181.1:0-30008 GCA_043749095.1 Burkholderiales bacterium
GCGCGTACCGTTCCACATGCTGCGCCACGTGCTCGACATCTGAGCTTCGTCGGCCTCATGCATCGGCCGACGTCAAGAGGGCCTTGAGGCCGCGCTTACTGAAGAAGTACCCTCGCGCGCTCTACAAGGGCAACCTGCAGTCGCCGGTGAACGGCGTGCCGACGTAACTCGTGGGCGAGCTGACCCTGCACGGCGTGACGCGCCCGCTGACGCTTGCGGTCCACTCGCTGAAGTGCATTCAGCATCCGATGCTCAAGCGCGACTACTGCGGCGCTGACGCCAGCGGCAGCTTCAACCGCGAGGACTTCGGCCTGAGCGCGGGCAAGGACTACGGCTTCAACATGAACGTCGACCTGCGCATCCAGGTCGAAGCCATCGCACAGCCCTGACGCGGGAGATGGCGCTGCGTCGTTGCGAACCAGCGGTTGCCGGCATCGCCCAGCAGGCAGCGTGGTTCTAGCAAGCCCGGCGGGCCAGCCTCAAGCCACAGGCGACGGTCAAAGGTCAGCGTGATGCCGCTACCGCGTACTGATCCTATCGGTCAGAAGCGGGCCTTCACGATCGGCAGGTTCATGGTTGCTCATTCTGTTGACACGTCAGACACCCGGAATCCCGCACGGTGAGTGGGACATACCTCAAGTGTCCAAGCCGCGCCGTGATTCGAGCGTAGGTACGACAGCTACTAGTTCTCGCTCATGGGCATGATGCGGCCCAAAGTACTACAGCGTGTGACGCTCTACTGTCCGTGGGCCACCGCACAGGGGCAGAGCTCGCTACCAACCATACTCAGTCCAGCCCGTTATTTGCTCAATAAAAAACACGCGCGGACAGAAACTCTCTACCGGGCTTGACCGATCGTGTTGGTCGCTCAAGGAAGACTATGAAGCTCAAACTTGTTGCTCAAGCTGGTGTATTCGCTGTGGTCGCTACCCTCTCATCTGGTGCCCATGCGGTTGCAATTCACGATGCCGGCCTCTTCTCCACGGTGCTGCCCGCAAATGACGACGACTCGACTGGCCAGATCACCTTTGGCTTCGCGACCAATATCAACGGCACGACCTACACGCAGGCGTACGTCAACAACAACGGAAACATCACCTTCGATAGCGCTTTGCCTATCTACACGCCTGCGGCGATCACTAGCGGGACATTTGGCCCGATCATCGCGCCGTTTTTTGGCGACGTGGACACTTGTGGCATAGGTATGCCCGTCACGTACGGTAGCTCCATGCTTGGCGGCAAACACGTTTTCGGTGTGGACTACATCAACGTTGGTGTGTACTCCCAACAGAACATCCTGAACAGCTTTCAAGTGATCCTGACCGACCGCTCCGACGTGGCCGCGGGCGACTTCGATATTCAGTTCAACTACGACAAGATCCGCTGGGAAGCCTCGACCGCAAGCGGTGCTCCTGCGGGTGGCCTTGGCGGTACGTCTGCGCTCGCAGGATATTGGACCAGCAGCACCTCCAAGTACACGTTGCCCGGCTCGCTCGTGAATGGTGCGCTCGTAGACGGTGGCCCCAATGCGCTGGTCAGCAACTCGTTGAATTCAGGAATCTCAGGTCAGTACAACTTCGAAGTGCGCGGTGGCGTGGTGGTGCCGACAGTTCCGGAGCCTGAAACCTACGCGCTGATGCTCGTAGGTTTGGGCGTTGTCGGCTTCATGGGCGCTCGTCGCAAGAACGTCTGAAACGACAAGCGCGTCGCCCTGGTACTCAGGAAACCCTGCTTCGGCGGGGTTCCTGCTTTCTGCGCCTGCAGTAGTAGCAGTAGCGTTTCGGGAAAGGACTACGGTCGGGAGACGTTGACATTCACCGACAAGATCGCAGAGTGTCTGCTGCGGAGCTTTACATTCGACCAACGAATGTCGAGAGAGGGTCGAAGGCTGCTGCTCACCAATGAGTGGGGTCGAGCAACTGCCGGTGACGAACGGCTGCTTTGGTATCGGCCACCGCGTCCAGGTCATGGGTGATGGGCGAGCAAGTTATCCGATCGGTTCGCTTGAGACTGCAGCCGTGCTTGATGGAGAACTCTCGACGCTCGGGAGCCACGTGTGCGCCTCCCAGTCTGAAGGCCTTCACAGCAGCGGCCGCAGCGCCCGGACCAGCAGCGGAATCAGGAACGCCGTCGCGATGCTGTTGAGTGCCAGCGCCAGTGCCGCAAAAGCGCCGTTGACGGTGCCGACCTGCATCGCCCGCGCGGTGCCGGCCGCATGCGCCGCGATGCCGACCGCAAAGCCGCGCACTGCCGGGTCTTCGATGTGCAGCAGGTTCAGCAAAGGCCGCGCCATCATGGCGCCGCTGATGCCAGTGATCGCCACCGCCATCGCCGCGAGCGCCGGCACGCCACCGATCCGCTCAGCCATGCTCATCGCGATCGGCAGGGTGGAAGACTTCGGCGCCAGCGACATCAACGTGGTGTGCGATGCGCCGAGCACGCGGCCGATGGCCAATGCCGACACGATCGCCACCGTCGAGCCGACGACGACCGCCACGCCGATCGGCAGCCACATGGACTTCAGGCGGTCGAGCTGCGCGTACAGCGGAACGGCCAGCGCCACCGTGGCCGGGCCGATCAGAAAGTGCACGAACTTCGCGCCCTCGAAATAGACGGGATACGGTGTGGCGGTGAAGTGCAGCACGCCGACCAGCCCCGCCACCGACAGCAGGATCGGATTGACCAGCGAGTGCCCGCCGCTGCGCGCATACAGCCACAAGGCCGCCAGGTACACGAGCACGGTCACCGTCAACCACAGCAGCGGCGAGCTCGACAGGAAGACCCAGACCCGGAACAGCCCGACATCGGCCATCGGCTACTCCGGGTCGCGGGGCGTGCCCGTCACGCGCAGCATCCAGCGCAGCGTCAGGGCCGTGGCGATCATCGTCACCGCCGTGCCCCCGATGCACGCAGCCATGAACGGCAGCCACTCCTGCGCGATGCGGTCGAAGTACATCATCACGCCAGTGACGGCTGGGATGAACAGCAGCATCAGGTGGCGCAACAGCGCGCTCGCCGCGTCACGCACCGCATCGGGCAACCCACCATGCGCCAGCAAGCCGGCAAACAGCAGCAGCATGCCGACCAGCGGGCCCGGCACCGGCAGCGAAAGCACGTGCACCGCGACCTCGCCGACCAGCTGGCAGACGAGCAGCAGGGCAAATCCGTGGACCATGGTGTAGTTTGATGCAGCGCAGATGTTATCGATGGATGCGCCGAGGCGACGCTTGCCCTCACTTGACCGGGATGGCCGAGCTCCGGTCCACGGCAACCGCCGTGACGGCGTTCTGCGGCGACCCATCGATCAGTCGATCGGTATAGGTCAGGTAGACCAGCGCATGGCGCTTGCTGTCGACCATGCGCACGATGCGCAGCTTCTTGAAGACCAGGCTGATGCGTTCGTTGAAGATCTCTTCCTGCTCGGGCAAGGCCTTCGGGATTGAGATCGGGGCCACCTGTCGGCAGGCAATCGATGCCTCTGACTTGTCCTCGGCCAGGCCGAGCGCGCCCTTGACGCCGCCGGTCTTGGCGCGCGACACATAGCAGGTCACGCCGCTCACGCCCGGGTCATCGTAGGCCTCGACCACGATCTTGTGGTCGGGCCCAATGAGCACGAAAGCCGTGTCCACCGAGCCGATGTGCTCGGCATGCGCTGCGGTGGAGGCGGCCAGTACAAGCGTGAGCAGCAAGCGTTGCATGTGGGGGTTCCTTGGGTGACGGGGCTTGTCAATGGGCAGGTCATTCGCGAAGCAGGGCGAGGGCCACGCACAGGCCCACCCCCACCACGTAAAGCAGCCAGGTGCTCGAAATGGCGTAGGGATACAGCATCAGCGCCACGCCCAACCAAAGGCTGGGTGGGTGCTCGCGCTTTCGGCCGTGTCGGAACGCGACGAAGCCGATCAGCCCGAAGAGGATCGAGCCGATGATGTAGGCGGCGCTGGGGAGCTCCAGACCGATCGATTGCAAATCGTTCATGCGCCGGAATTGTCGGCGTTGGTGGGAAGGTCACCATCGGCTTGCGCCACTCAGAACTGCAGGAAGGTCACGCCCACGCCCAGGCTGGTCTGGCGGAAGTTGTAGTCGGTCAGCGTTTCGCCGTAGCCGCTGAAGGCCTGCACGAACCAGCGCAGGCCGTTCGGGTGGTCGTCGAAGATCGGGTAGGACCATTCGGCCTGCAAGGCGCCGTACTTGGTGTTTCGCAGCGTGCTGCGGTAGAGCAGCGAGGCCGTGTGCAGCCCGTGCGACCAGTTCAGCTGGAACTCCGCGCGGCCGCGGTGGCTGACCAGGTCGGGGTTGTTGTCGGTGTGGATCGACTCATTCAGACGCTGGTTGAACTTGGCCGTCAGCGACCAGTCGCCGCGCTCGACGCCGGCGCCGAGGTAGACGCGGTTCCAGCTGCGCGAGAGCGGGTCGGATTGCCCGTTCGACTGGTGCGCGATGCCGAGCTGCGTGTAGCTCCAGCGCCAGCCGAGCGGCAGGTCGCGCAGGCCCTGCGGCGCGGGCAGCACATAGATCGCCTCGGGCTGGTAATCGATGTTGCGGAAGGGCTTGGAACCGGCACCAGTGTAGACCTGCCACATCGCCTGCTGCGTGAACGCGACCCACACGTCGCCACCGATCAGCGGCACATCCTGTGCGACCTTGGTGCGCAGCGAGAACTGGAACTTGACTTCTTCGTGGCGGTAGTCGGACTTGGGCGCGGCCGCCTGCGTCGGCGACCGCGGCGAGCGGTTGATGCGTGTGGAGTAATGAAGCGGCATCACGTAGTTGGGCTGGTAGCCGACGAAGTTGAAGATGCCGCGCTTGTCCGAGGGCTCCAGCTCCCAGTACCTGGACAGGTTGCCGGTGTCAGGCTTCGGGGGGGGGGGCGGTGTGGGGCAGCGGCGCGTCCTTCGGCACCAGCCGTGACGTGGTCGGCACCGCCGCGGCACCGGGGGCGGCCTGCTCGGCCACCGGCTCCGTCGGCGCGGGCGCGCGGCCGGCGAGTTTGTCGTAGCAGATCAGGCGGTCGGCCGCCGCCCCGATCGCGGCGCAGTGTTCGAGCGCGGGTGCGATGCTCGCTGGCGCGCCGGCCTGACCCGCAGTTTGTGCAATGGCGAGAGCGGGCAGGCAGGCAGCGACCAGCGCGAGAGGGTGCAGCAGCGCTGGTTTGCGGTGCGAGAAGCGTCGGTCGGGTCGCATGGGACGAGGGATGGGGAACGTGGAAGGGGAAAGGGGAGATGAACAAACCAGAAACGATGCTAGGGGCGGCGCGCGTTGCGCGGCCGTGCGGCCTGTCAGCGCGATGCGTGCCGCCGTGTAGGCGCACGCCGCGTCCGCACTTTCACAGCGCGGCAGTCAGCCCGCCATCGACATACAGCATCTGACCATTGACGTAGCGCGCACCGTCGCTGCACAGGAAGACCGTTGCGCCGACCAGATCGTCGAGCTCGCCGAAGCGCCCCGCCGGAATCTTCGGCAGCATGGCCTGCTGCCAGCCCGGGCTCTCATAGAACGCATCGGTCATCGCGGTGCGGAAATAGCCGGGTCCGATGGCATTGACGCGCAGGCCCAGCGGTGCCCATTCAGCGGCCAGCGCGCGCGTGAGGCCCAGCAGGCCATGCTTGCTGGTGGTGTACGGCACGGCGGTGGCAATGCCCAGGCTCGATGCGACCGAGCCGATGTTGATGATGCTGCCCGGCGTGCCGCTTTTCAGCATCAGCCTGGCGGCGGCCTGGGCGCAGAAGAAGGGCGCCTTCAGGTTGGTATCGACGATGCGGTCCCAGAGGGCTTCGTCCACATCGATCGAGGCACAGACCTGCTCCGTGCCGGCGTTGTTGATCAGCGCATCGAAGCCGCCCAGCGCCTCGGCAAAGCCGGCGAAAGCGGCTTCCACCGCCGCGTGGTCGGTGACGTCGAGTGTGATGGCCACGCACTTCGCGCCGAGCGCTTCGATCGCGCGGACGGTGTCGGCCAGATCGTTCGCAGACCGCGCGGCAATGCCCACGCTCGCGCCGGCCTGGGCGATGCCGATCGCGAGTGCCCGGCCGATGCCGCGGCTGGCGCCGGTGACGATCACCGAGCGGCCGGCCAGTGCGGCAACCGTCATGCGGCGGCCGAGCCGCAGACCTTGCCCGCAACGTAGCAGTTGAGCTGCCAGATCGCCTTTTCGAGGTGACTCAGGCGGCCAGGGCGCACCTTGCCTGAATGCGCGCCGATCTGCTGCATCGCATTGACGCCGATGTCCTCCAAGTTGATCACGTGCTGGATCTCGGTCTGCTCTTTGATCACGGCGTCGTAGTTGGGCATGTCCTTGGAAGTCGGGTGCAGCAGCACGTAGGTGCGCAGCAGCGTGCGATCGGCGGCGACGGGTTGCAGGCGAAACCAGATCAGGCGATCGGGCATCGCGTGCATCAGGTGAAAGGGGTAGACGTTGAACAGGCGGAAGGCCTGCTTTTCAGACCCGGTGACCAGGCCCGGGAAATGCGGCATCCCGTACTCGAATGCGACCTTTTCGCGGCCGGGGCGCGGCGCGGCGTGGCCGAGCGTCCAGGCCCCGCGCGAGTCCTCGACCCAGCTCATGCGCGCCGGGAAGTTGGTCTCGAAGGTGCCGGAATGGGCGCCCAGGTGGTGGTAGCACTCCATGAAGGTCTCGACCACGATCTTCCAGTTGAACTGGCACTCGTACTCGAGGTCGATGGCGACATGGAGCTGGTCGGTCTCCCAATGGGTGAGGTTCTCGATCATGCCGGCGAGCTGGGGCGCGAGCGGCTCTGCTTGGCCGTCGAGGTTGACGTAGACGAAGCCGCCGACGATCTCGCTGCGGTATTCGGGCAGCGGGTAGTCGGCAGCATCGAAATCAAGCGCTTCTTCCATCAGCGGCGCGTTCAGGCATTGGCCATCGAGCGCGTAGGTCCATTTGTGGAACGGGCACACGAAGCTGCGCGCATTGCCGCAGCCTTCGACCAGTGGCGCCCAGCGGTGCGGGCAGATGCGCGAGAGCACCCGCACCCGCTCGCCGTCGTTGACCATCACCATCAATTCGCCGAGCAGGTTCAGGGTCTGGAAGTCACCCTTGTTGCGCAGCTGGCTGACATGGGCGACGCAGATCCAGCCCGGCTTGAAGATCTGCTCGCACTCGAGCGCGAACAGCCCCGGGTGCGTGTAGGCCGCCGGTGGAAAGGTCTGTGCCTGCTCCAAAGGCTGGCTGCCGATGCGGGCCAGGTCGGCCAGCAAGGGCGCCAGGCTTGCGACCGAGGGATGAAAGTCGATGACACTGCCCATGCGCTTGCTCCTTGACGGGTCGGCCCGCTCATCGCCTATGCCCTCGGCAATCGGTAATCGGCAACGAGAGGGTTCGAATTCAGGGGATCCCATCAGCAAGATTCACGCCGCAAGCTGTCGGTTAAGCTTGGTCGGGTTCGATGTGCAGGCACGCTACCTGCATGACGGGTTCACAGGCAACGCGAGGCCGCGCTCGCCACCAGAACCCCTCGAGAGAGAAGGAAGTTTCCATGACCACGCGACCAGCGCACGACGCCGGCGAGGGCCTTTCCCCGCCACCCGAAGGATCCGCTTCGGCCACAGGCTCCGATGCACTGCGCGCCCGTGTCGAGCGCGAATCGGGGATGACCCCGGCGCACGCCTCGCCCTACATGTGGATGCGCGCTGCCGCCCACGCCAGCCGGGCGCAACTGGCCGAGCGCATGAACCGCAGCCTGCGGGAGGACCGCCGCAGCGAAGCCAAGCGGGTGCACTACCTGTCGATGGAGTTCCTGATGGGCCGCGCTCTCGGCAATGCGCTGGCGGCGCTCGGGCTGCATGGCGAGTTCGAGGCAGCGGCCCGCGCCGCCGGCAAGCAGCCGGGCGACATCCTCGAGGTCGAGCCCGATGCGGCGCTCGGCAACGGCGGGCTGGGGCGGCTGGCGGCCTGCTTCCTCGATTCGCTGGCCACGCTGGGTGTGCCGTCGTTCGGCTACGGCCTGCGCTACCGCTACGGCATGTTCGCGCAGCGCATCCACGACGGGCAGCAGGTCGAGGAGCCCGATGACTGGCTGCGCGACGGAAACCCGTGGGAGCTGGAGCGCCCTGAGATTCGCTATCCCGTCGGGCTCGGTGGCCGGGTGGTCACCGACGGCGCCGGTCGCCGCTGGCTGCCAGCGGAGCAGCTGTTCGCCGACGCCTACGACTTCATCGTGCCCGGCCACGCCACCGAGCGGGTCGCGGTGCTGCGTCAGTGGCAGGCCAATCCGTCCCGGCCGATCGACTTTGCTGCCTTTTCGCGCGGCGATTTCGCGGCCGCTGGCGGCGCCAAGTTCTCCGCCGAGGTGATCAACTGGGTGCTCTACCCCGACGACTCGACCCACGCCGGCCGCGAGCTTAGGCTCAAGCAGGAATATTTCCTGGTCAGCGCGTCGGTGCAGGACATCGTCGCCCGCCACCTGGCCGACTACGGCCGCCTCGACAGCCTGGGCGACAAGGTGTCGATCCACCTGAACGACACCCACCCGGCGCTGGCGGTGCCCGAGCTGCTGCGCATCCTGATCGACCTGCACGGCATGAGCTGGGACGCCGCGATGCTGCAGTGCCAGAAGGTGATGAGCTACACCAACCACACGCTGATGCCCGAGGCGCTGGAGACCTGGCCGGTGCCGATGCTGGAGCACTGGCTGCCGCGGCATCTGGAAATCATCTACGAGGTCAACGATCGCTTCCTGCAATACCTGCGGCTGCACTTTCCGGGCGACGACGCGCTGGTGCGGCACGCCTCGGTGATCGACGAAAACGGCGAGCGCCGCGTCAAGATGGCGGCGCTGTCCATCGTGGCCAGCCACCGGGTCAACGGCGTGTCGCGCTTGCACTCGGACCTGATGGTCGAAACCATCTTCGCCGACTACGCGCGGGTGTTTCCAGGCCGCTTCTGCAATGTCACCAATGGCGTCACGCCACGCCGCTGGTTGTCGCAGGCCAACCCGGCCTTGTCGGCGACGCTCGATGCGCGGCTCGGCCCGCAGTGGCGCACCCACCTCGACCAGCTTGCACAGCTGGCACCGCTCGCCGGTGATGCCGGGCTGCGCCGCGAGGTGCAGGCCGCCAAGCGCGCCAACAAGGAGCGACTGGCGCTGCTGGTGCGGCGCGATCTCGGCATCACGATCGACCCAGCCAGCCTGTTCGACGTGCAGATCAAGCGCATCCACGAGTACAAACGGCAGCTGCTCAACGCATTGCATGTGGTCGCGCGCTACCAAGCGATCGTTGCCAATCCGAACGCCGACTGGCAGCCGCGCACGGTGATCTTCGCGGGCAAGGCGGCATCGGCCTACCTGACGGCCAAGACCATCATCCGGCTGATCCACGACATCGCGCGCACCGTCAACAGCGACCCGCGCGTGCGCGACCGGCTGAAGGTGGTCTACCTGCCCAACTACGGGGTGTCGCTGGCCGAGACGATCATCCCGGCGGCCGACCTGTCCGAGCAGCTCTCGACCGCCGGCACCGAGGCCTCGGGCACCGGCAACATGAAGTTCGCGCTGAACGGCGCGCTGACCATCGGCACCTGGGACGGCGCCAACATCGAGATGGCGCAGGCGGTCGGCCCGGAGCACTTCTTCATCTTCGGCCTGAAGGCCGAGGAAGTGAAGCAGGTGCGAGCACTCGGCTATGACCCGCGCCTGCATTACGAGGAGAACGCGCAGCTGAAGGCGGTGCTTGACGCGATCGCAGGCGGCGACTTCTCGCCCGGCGAGCGGAGCCGCTACCGCGAGCTGGTCGACTCGCTGCTGCACCGCGACTCCTACATGCTGCTGGCCGACTTCGCCGCCTACGCCACTGAGCAGCAGCGCGTGGACACGCTGTACGCGACGCCCGAGGCCTGGGCCGACAAGGCCATCCGCAACATCGCCGGCATGGGCGCGTTCTCATCAGACCGCACCATCCGCGACTACGCGCGGATGATCTGGAATGTCAACGTGCAGTGAGCCGCCGTCGCCGGAATGCGCCCACACTTGAGGTCGATGCGCTGCTGCCACCTGACTTCGAACCGCACCCTTCGCGATGATCTCCGAGGCTGAGCTCGACGCGCTGCTCGCGGGCTGTCATGGCGATCCCTTCGCCGTGCTCGGGCCGCACCCGGACGGCACCGGCCGCGTCTGGCTGCGGGCACTGCTGCCGGGCGCGCGTCAGGTCGAGGCGATCGACGCTGCGACCGGCCAGACGCTGGCGATGCTCGATGCGCGTGTGCCCGGTGTCTTCTTCGAGGCGCCCATCGGCGCAAGTTGCCCCGAGTACCGGCTGCGCGTGCAGTGGCAGGACGGCGCGGTGGGCGCCTACGCCGATGCCTACGCTTTCGGCTCGGCGATCGGTGCGCAGGACATCCACTACCTCGGCGAAGGCTCGCACCTGCGGCCGTGGCAGGTGCTGGGCTCGCACCCGATGACCCTCGGCAATGTGGCAGGCACCCGGTTCGCCGTGTGGGCGCCCAACGCCAGCCGCGTCAGCGTGGTCGGCGACTTCAATGCCTGGGACGGTCGCCGCCATCCGATGCGCGTGCACCATGGCTCGGGCGTCTGGGACATCTTCGTGCCGCATGTTGGCCCCGGCGATCGCTACAAGTACGAGATCCGCTCGCGCGATGGCCGCGTGATGCCGCTGAAGGCCGACCCCTATGCGTTCGCGATGGAGCGGCGGCCATCGACCGCCAGCATCGTCGCGTCGCCCGCGCAGCGCAGCCTGCCTGCCACCCGCGCCGAGGCCAACCGGCACGACGGGCCGATGTCGGTCTACGAGGTGCACCTCGGCTCATGGCGGCGCGCGGCCGATGGCGGCTTCCTCGACTGGGATGCTCTCGCCGAGCAGCTGCCCGCCTACGCGGCCGACCTCGGCTTCACGCACGTCGAACTGCTGCCGGTCGCCGAGCACCCGTTCGACGGTTCGTGGGGCTACCAGGTGATCGGCCTGTTTGCACCGACATCGCGCTTTGGTGATCCAGCGGGCTTTGCGCGATTCCTCGATGCCTGCCACCAGCAGGGCCTGGGCGTGATCGTCGACTGGGTGCCGGCGCATTTCCCGACCGATGCCCATGGCCTGGCGCAGTTCGACGGGACCGCGCTCTACGAATACGCCGATCCGCGCGAAGGCTTCCACAACGACTGGAACACGCTGATCTACAACTTCGGCCGCCACGAGGTGCGCAACTTCCTGATCGGCAATGCGCTGTACTGGCTACAGCAGTGGGGTGTGGACGGCCTGCGGGTCGATGCCGTGGCCTCGATGCTGTACCGCGACTACAGCCGCAACCCCGGCGAGTGGGTGCCCAACGCGCTGGGTGGCCGCGAGAACCTGGAGGCGATTGCCTTTCTGCGGCGTATGAACGAGGTCGCCGGTGCCGAGGTGCCGGCCAGTGTGACGATCGCCGAGGAATCGACCGCATGGCCCGGCGTGTCGCGCCCGACCTCGGGCGGTGGCCTGGGCTTTCACTACAAGTGGAACCTGGGCTGGATGCACGACACGCTGCTGTACTTCAGCAAGGAGCCGGTGCACCGGCGCTGGCACCATCAGCAGCTGACCTTCAGCCTGCTCTACGCCTTCGACGAGAACTTCGTGCTGCCGATCTCGCACGACGAGGTGGTGCACGGCAAGGGCTCGCTGCTCGGCAAGATGCCGGGCGACCGCTGGCAGCAGTTTGCGAATGTGCGCCTGCTGCTCGCCTACATGTGGATGCACCCGGGCAAGAAGCTGCTGTTCATGGGCTGCGAGTTGGCGCAAGAGCGGGAGTGGAATCACGACCAGTCGCTCGACTGGCACCTGCTGGCCGCGCCCGAGCACCGCGGCGTGCAGTCGCTGGTGCGCGATCTGAACCGCCTGTACACCAGCCGGCCGGCGCTGCACCGCCGCGACCACGACGGCAGCGGTTTCGAATGGATCGACGCCAACGATGCCGACGGCTCGACGCTGGCCTTCCTGCGCAAGGACGATGCCGGTGGCGTGCTGCTCGTGGTGTGCAACTTCACGCCGGTGCCGCGCCACGGGCACCGCGTTGGCGTGCCGCAAGGGGGGCATTGGCGCGAGGTGTTCAACAGCGATTCGTGCTTCTACGGCGGCGGCAACCTCGGCAACGGTGCGCAGTCGCTCGCGACGCAGACACCCGGCGCGCATGGACGCAGCCAGTTGTTGTCACTGACCTTGCCGCCGCTGTCCGTGGTGGCCTTCGAGCCGACATGAGCGCGCGGCCCACGACATCATCAACGGTGAATGCGGCCGCGCTGCCACCCGGCCGCCCTTATCCGCTGGGCGCCTCGTTGCGCGACGGCGGCGTCAACTTCGCGGTGTTCGCCGGTGATGCAAGTGCGTTGGATTTGTGCTTGTTCGATGCAGCCGGCCACGAGACCCGCCACGCATTGACCCACTGCGACGACGGCGTCTGGCATGGCTTCCTTGCTGGTGCCGGTGCCGGGCTCGTCTACGGCTTGCGCGCCCACGGCCGCTACGCGCCCGACCAGGGCCTGCGCCACAACCCGCACAAGCTGCTGCTCGACCCGTATGCGCAGGAGATCGTCGGGCGCTACCATTGGCGCGACGAGCATTACGGCTACCAGTGTGGCCACCCCGACGGGCACCTCTCCTTCGACCGCCGCGACAACGCGCCGTGGATGCTGAAGGCCCGCGTGGCCGCTCCGCTGCCGCCGTCGACGGAGCCCGCGCCGCACACGCCGCTGGCCGAGAGCGTGCTCTGCGAATTGCACGTCAAGGGGTACACCAAGCTGCATCCCCGCGTGCCGGAAGCACTGCGCGGCACCTATGCCGGGCTGGCGCAGCCGGCGGCGATCGAGCACCTGAATCGCCTGGGGGTCACCGCCGTTTCGCTGCTGCCAGTGCACTACGCGATCGACGAGGCGCGGCTGGCCGAGCTCGGGCTCGTCAACTACTGGGGCTACAACACGCTGGGCTTCTTCGCGCCCGATCGGCGGTTGTCGGCCACGCCCGACGATCCCACTGCCACGCGCCATGAGTTCCGCGCGATGGTGCAGGCGCTGCATGCGGCCGGCATCGAGGTGCTGCTCGACGTCGTCTACAACCACAGCGCCGAGGCCGGCGAAGACGGGCCCACGCTGAGCCTGCGCGGCCTGGACAACGCTGCCTGCTATCGGCTGACGACGGAAGACCGCAGCCGCTACGACAACTACACCGGCTGCGGCAACACGCTGAAGCTGTCTCACCCGCGCATGCTGCAGCTGGTGCTGGACTCGCTGCGCCACTGGGTCAGCGAGTACGGTGTCGATGGCTTCCGCTTCGACCTGGCGCCGGTGCTGGGCCGGGTCGAGCGCGACTTCGAGCCGGGCAGCGCCTTGCTGACCGCGCTGCTGCAGGACCCGGTGCTGGCGCGCTGCAAGCTGATCGCCGAGCCGTGGGACGTGGGCCCGCACGGTTACCAGCCCGGCCGCTTTCCGGGTCGATTCGCCGAGTGGAACGACCGCTTTCGCGACAGCACGCGGCTGTTCTGGACCTCGCGCGGCGTCGGCCGCGGCGAGTTCGCACGCCGGTTGCTGGCATCGAACGACCGCTTTCATCACGGCCGCCGGCGACCGAGCGCGTCGGTGAATTTCGTCAGTGCGCACGACGGCTTCACGCTGCAGGACGTGGTCAGCTACAACCACAAGCACAACCTGGCCAACGGTGAGAGCAACCGTGACGGCCACCACGCGAACTTCAGCACCAACTGCGGCGTCGAAGGCCCGAGCAGTGACCCCGCCGTGCTCGCGCAGCGAGCCCGACTGGTGCGGGCGATGCTGGCCAGCACGCTGCTGGCGCAGGGCACGCCGATGCTGCTGGCCGGCGACGAACTCGGCCACGGCCAGCGCGGCAACAACAACGCTTACTGTCAGGACAACGCCACCAGCTGGATCGACTGGAGTCGCGCCGATGCCGCACTGATCGACTACACCGCGCGCCTGATCCGGCTGCGCCGAGAGCACGCCGCGCTGCGCCAGGACCGCTGGCTGGCCGACGGCCTGGGCCCCGACGCCGCGCCCGATGCTCGTTGGCTCGCACCCGATGCCGAGCAGTGGCGCGAGATGACCGTCGACGACTGGCACGACAACCTCCGGCATGGGCTCGGGCTGTGGCTGTCGCCGACCGACGGCGCTGGCGTGCTGATCTGGGTCAACGCCGAATCGACGCCGCTGCGTTGCGCGCTGCCGCCGGGCCGCTGGCTGCTGGAAATCGACAGCAGTCGTGACTTGACCCATGCACAGCCGATCGCCACGACCATCGAGGTGCCGGCGCAGGCGCTGCTGGTGCTGATCCAGGAGGACGAGCCGTGAGGGCGTCTCCATGACCCCCGCCCGCCGCTCCGGCATCCTGCTGCATCCGACCTCGCTGCCGGGCCCGCATGGCAGCGGCGACTTCGGGCCGGCGGCCTACCACTTCGTCGACTGGCTCGTCGCTGCGGGTCAGCGCGCGTGGCAGGTGCTGCCGCTGACGCCGATCGGGCCTGGCAACTCGCCTTATGCCAGCGTGTCGGCCTTCGCCGGCTCGCCGCTCTTGGTTGCGCTCGAACCGCTGATCGACAAGGGCTGGATCGATGTTGCCGATGCGGCCACCGGCAGCAGCCTGCCCACGGGTCACGTCGCCTTCGACCGCGCGGTGCCGTGGCGCATGGCGCGGCTGCGCGAGGCGGCAGGCCGGTTTGCGCAACTGGCCAGCCACGGCGATCGCGCCGCCTACGCCGCCTTCTGCGCGGCCGAGGCCGGTTGGCTCGACGACTACGCGCTCTTCATGGCGCTCGACGGACATCACCGGCAACAACAGATCTGGAACTGGACCGCCTGGGAGGCCGGCTGCGCGCGGCGCGACCCGGCAGCGCTCGCCGCCGCACGCACGCAGTGGCGCGAGGAGATCGGCTTCTGGTGCTTCGTGCAGTGGTGCTTCGTCACGCAGTGGCGTGCGCTGAAACGCTACGCCAACGAGCGCGATGTGCAGCTGGTGGGCGACCTGCCGATCTTCGTCGCCCACCATTCGGCCGACTGCTGGGCGCGGCCCGATCTGTTCCTGCTCGACGCCCACGGCGAGCCCCGCGTTGTGGCCGGCGTGCCGCCGGACTACTTCTCCGCCACCGGGCAGCGCTGGGGCAATCCGCTGTACGACTGGCCGGCGATGCAGCGCGAGGGCTTTGCCTGGTGGGTGGCCCGCATGCGGCACGAACTGGCGCGCGCGGACGTGGTGCGCATCGACCACTTCCGCGGTTTCGCGGCGTACTGGGAGATTCCAGCGGCCTGCACGACGGCCATCGAAGGCCGTTGGGTGCCGGCCCCGGGCGCGGCGCTGTTCGAAGCGCTGCAGGCGGCGCTCGGTTCCCTGCCAGTGATCGCCGAGGACCTGGGCGTGATCACACCCGATGTGGAGGCCCTGCGTGACGGCTGTGGCTTCCCCGGCATGAAGATCCTGCAGTTCGCCTTCGGCGGCGATGCCACGCATGCGTTTCTGCCGCACAACTACCCGGCCCATTGCGCCGCCTACAGCGGCACGCACGACAACGACACCGCGCGGGGCTGGTACGAGGCCGCGCCCGATCATGAACGGCGCTTTGCCGAGGCCTGTCTCGACACCGACGGCGCGGACATCCACTGGGCCATGGTCCGCGCCATCTGCGGCTCGGTGGCCGAACTCGCGGTGTACCCGATGCAGGATGTGCTGGGTCTCGGCACCGAGCACCGAATGAACACGCCCGGCCAGCTGGCCTGCTGGGCCTGGCGCTTCGGCTGGGAGCAGGTCGGTGCGCAGCCTGCGCAGCGGCTCGCGCGGCTCGCCGCCGCCTTCGGACGCGCGCCGTTCGAGCGGCTGCAGGCCAGCGCGCGGCCTGCCGATCACGCGCCGAACAGCTGAGCCGTGCTCGCCCACCGAGGCCACCCGCCACAGCCCTTGCCTGGCGATGCGTGGATACGCTGCCACACGGGGCTTGATCCATCGGTTACAACAACAGCCTTCCTCGTCGTTGGAGCATCCTCGCATGTCGAATCAGGTCTTTGACCGCTCGCAACTGACGCGTCGCGCGATGGCGCTGGTGCTCGCGGGGGGCAGGGGGAGCCGCTTGAAGGAGCTCACCGACACTCGTTCCAAGCCGGCGGTCTACTTCGGCGGCAAGTTCCGCATCGTCGACTTCTCGTTGTCCAACTGCCTGAACTCCAACCTGCGCCGCATCGGCGTGGTCACGCAGTACAAGTCGCACAGCCTCTTGCGCCACGTGCAGCGCGGCTGGGGCTTCATGAAGGCGGAGATGAACGAGTTCATCGATCTGCTGCCGGCGCAGCAGCGTCTCGACGATGAGAGCTGGTACCGGGGCACTGCCGATGCGGTCTACCAGAACATCGACATCATCGAGTCCAACGGCCCGAAGTACATCGTGATCCTGGCTGGCGATCACATCTACAAGATGGACTACGGCAGCATGCTCGCGTACCACGTGGCCAAGGGGGCCGAGTGCACCGTGGGCTGCATCGAGGTGCCACTGGCCGAAGCCAGCGCCTTCGGCGTGATGGCGGTCGATAACGCCGGGCAGATCACGGACTTCATCGAGAAACCCGCCAACCCGCCGCCGATGCCCGGCCGGCCCCACATGGCGCTCGCCAGCATGGGCGTGTACGTGTTCAATGCGCAGTACCTGTACGACGAGCTCCGGCGTGACATTGCCGACCCGAACTCGGCGCATGACTTCGGGCGCGACATCATTCCCGCCGCCGTTCGCAATGGCGTCGCCTGCGCCCAGCCGTTCTCCAAAAGCTGCGTGATGAGTGAGGGCGA
This sequence comes from Burkholderiales bacterium, assembly GCA_043749095.1. Taxonomy (GTDB): domain Bacteria; phylum Pseudomonadota; class Gammaproteobacteria; order Burkholderiales; family Burkholderiaceae_C; genus PBB1. The sequence goes on from JAYVEB010000181.1 coordinate 16,774, forward strand.
CGACGCGCCGTACTGGCGCGACGTCGGCACCATCGACGCATACTGGGAGGCCAATATCGACCTCACCGCGACCAAGCCGCAGCTCAACCTGTACGACAACGACTGGCCGATCTGGACCTGGCAGGAGCAACTGCCGCCGGCCAAGTTTGTTCACAATGAACCTGGCCGCCGCGGTGAGGCGATCGAATCCATGGTGTCGGGCGGTTGCATCATCTCTGGCGCACTGAACCGCTCGCTGCTGTTCTCGAACTGTCGCGTGCATTCCCACTCGACGGTGAACTGGTCGGTGATGTTGCCGCACGTGGCGGTCGGCCATCACGTGCGCCTCGACCGCGTGGTGGTGGACCGCGGCTGCCGCCTGCCGGACGGCCTGGTTGTCGGCGAAGACCCCGTCGAGGACGCCCGCCGTTTCCGCCGCACCGACAGTGGCGTCACCCTGATCACGCAGGCCATGCTGGACCGGCTGGCGCAGACCAGGGCCTGTTAACTCTATGGGAGGGCTCGCGTGACTCAGCAAATGGCCCCCAGCAAGGCGCAAACCGCAGCCATAGTCGCCGCTATGGCGAGGATTTGCAACGTGGCTGGCGGTCGTTTGCTGAGATCACCCTTCGGGCCGGGTCGCTGCAGGCCGCAGGGCGTCGTTGCTCACTCGTTGCGTGCCGCAGGCACGCGGCCTCGCTCCCGCCTAGCCCTGCAGCCCGCGGCGACCCGGCGCGAGCCCGCCCATAGCGCTAACAGGCTCTGGTGAGCACGCCCCCCGCTCGAATCCTGCAGGTCGGCGCCGAGATCTACCCCCTGGTCAAGACCGGTGGGCTGGGTGATGTGCTGGGTGCACTGCCGTCGGCGCTGGCGCGGCTGGGGCTGGACGTTCGACTGCTGCTGCCCGGTTACCCGGCCCTGCGCAAGCCCTTGACGGATGTGAAGTCGGTGTGCCGCCTCGGGCCGACTTTCGGTGCGGCGAGCGTGCAGGTGCTGCTGGGCCGCCTGCCCGGCATCGAGGTGCCGGTGTACCTGATCGAGGCGCCGTCCCTGTACGAGCGGTCCGGCAATCCGTACCTGGACAGCAGCGGCCAGGGCTGGGCCGACAACCCGCAGCGCTTCGGCTTGCTGGGCTGGGTGGCGGCCTACCTGGCGCTGGGCGACATCGATCCCGCCTGGCGGCCGCAGCTGGTGCATGGGCACGACTGGCACGCCGGTCTGGCCTCGGCCTTTCTGGCGCTGCATCCGCACACCGCCTGCCGCAGCGTGTTCACGGTGCACAACCTGGCGTTTCATGGGCTGTTCCCGCAGGCGCTGATGCCCACACTGCAGTTGCCCGAATCCAGTTTTTCGAGCGACGGCCTCGAGTTCCATGGCGAGGGGTCGATGATCAAGGCGGGCCTGCACTACGCCGATGCGATCACGACCGTCAGCCCCAGCTATGCGCGCGAGATCCAGACGCCGGCCTTCGGCTGCGGGCTCGAGGGCGTGATCACGCAGCGCAGCTCACGGCTGCAAGGCATCCTCAACGGTGTCGATTACGCGGTGTGGAACTCCGCCACCGACCCACGGTTGGAGACGCACTTCGACGCCCGTCATCCCGAACGCAAGGCCGCCGCCAAGGCGGCACTGCAAAGGCAGCTCGGCTTGCGCGTCGACCCGAAGGCGATGCTGATCGGCGTGGTCAGCCGGCTCACGCCGCAGAAGGGCATCGACCTGCTGCTGGAGGTGTTGCCCGCCTTGTTGGCCGACAACGTGCAACTGGCCCTGCTGGGCAGCGGCGATGCCGATCTGGAGGCGGCGTGTCGGGCGCTGGCCGCGGCAGCGCCGGGGCAGGTCGATGCCCGATTCGACTATGACGAGACACTGGCGCACCGGATCATCGGCGGGGTCGACGTGGTCGCCGTGCCCTCGCGCTTCGAGCCCTGCGGCCTCACGCAGCTCTACGGCCTGCGCTACGGCAGCCTGCCGCTGGTGCACCGGGTGGGCGGGCTGGCCGACACCGTGGTCGATGCCGACGACAAGGCCCTGGCTACCGACACCGCGACCGGCTTCGTGTTCGACGCACCCACCACCAAAGCACTTGAGCAGGCCGCGCGGCGCGCGCTGGCGCTGTACCGGCAACCCAATTGCTGGCGCCAGATGATGTGCCGGGCCATGGCGCAGGACTTCTCCTGGGATGGCGCCGCCGTCGCCTATGCCGATCTGTACTGCCGTCTGCTGGCGGCGGAGCCTGAAAGGCTGCGCCCAGCCGCCCTGTCTGCCTGAGTCAGTGCAGTTTCACCAGCGGTTCGGTGCGCCGCACGATCAGCCGCGCGAGGGTGTCGAGCGCCACCTTCACCCCGCCGTGCAAGGCCAGTTCATGCATCTTGTACAGCGACAGGTACATCAGCTTGGCGAAGTAGCCCTCGATCATCAGGTTGCCGCCGACCAGGCCACCCATCATGCTGCCGACGGTGCTGAATTCGCCCAGTGACACCAGCGAGCCGAAATCGCGGTACTGCCATTCCTGCAGCAGCTGGCCGTCGATGCGGCGCTTGATCTGCCGCAGCAGGTGCTTGGCCTGCTGGTGCGCGGCTTGAGCGCGCGGCGGCACGATCTTCACGCCGTCGTGTTCACGCGCGCCGCGCCCCGGCGCCACGTCCTTCCACACACACGCCGCGCAGTCGCCCATCGCGAAGATGGCGTCGTCGCGCGTGGTCTGCAGCGTGCCGCGGACCACGAGCTGGTTGATGCGGTTGGTCTCGAGCCCGCCGAGGTCCTTCAGGAAGTCGGGTGCCTTGACGCCCGCCGCCCAGACGATCAGCTCGGCCGGCAGGCTGCGGCCGTCGGCCAGGTGCACCGTGCCAGCGCTGACGCTGGCCACCTTGGCGTTGACGTGCACGGCCACGCCGATCTCTTTGAGCAACTGCTCGGTGGCCCGGCTCAGGCGCTCCGGCAGCGCCGGCAGCACGCGCGGCGCGGCCTCGACGACGGCGACCTGGATGTCCTTGTCCGGGTCGACGCGGTCCAGCCCGTAAGCCACCACCTCGCGTGTCGTTCGGTGCAGTTCGGCCGCCAGTTCGACACCGGTGGCGCCGGCGCCGATGATGGCCACGTGCAGCTGCTCGGGCCGCAACGGAGCGCCCTGCGCATGGGCGCGGATGCAGGCATTGACCATGCGGTGGTGGAAGCGCAGCGCGTCGGCAGCACTCTCCAGCCGCAACGCATGTTCGCGCACCCCTGGCGTGCCGAAGTCGTTGCTCTGGCTGCCCACCGAGATAACCAGCGTGTCGTAGGGCACCGCCCGCGCTGGCACAACCTCCACACCTTCCTCGTCGACATACGGCGCGACGAGCACCTCGCGGCGCTCGCGGTCCAGGCCGATCATTTCGCCGACGCGGTACTTGAAGTGGTGCCAGTGGCTTTGCGCGAGGTAGCCGACCTCGTGGTCGTTGATGTCCATGCTGCCCGCCGCGATCTCGTGCAGCTTGGGCTTCCACACATGGGTGCGGTTGCGCTCGATCAGCGTCACCTCAGCGCGCTTGCGCTTGCCCAGGGTGTCGCCCAGCTGAGTCGCGAGTTCCAGGCCGCCCGCACCGCCGCCAACGATGACGATGCGATGCAGGGCGGGGGATGTGGACGGCATGGCAGCGAGGGGCATCACGCGCCCCAGCGCAGTGCTGCGGTGTGCAGCGGTGAGTCCCACAGCTTCAGCCATTCGGCATCAACGGCCGTGACGGTGATCGAGCAGCCGGCCATCTCCAGCGAGGTGACATACGACCCGGTCAGGTGGCGCACCACCTTGAGCCCCGCGGCGTTCAGGCTCTTCATCGCCGCGCACACCATCACGTAAAGCTCCAGCATCGGCGTGCCGCCGAAACCGTTGACGAGCAGGATCACCTCTTGCCCCGGCTTGAGAGCCAGGTCCTTCAGGATCGCGCCGAGCAGCTCGGCAGCGATCTGATCGGCCGGGGCCAGCTTGACGCGCTTGCGTCCCGGCTCGCCGTGGATGCCGACACCCATTTCCATCTCGTCGACGCCGATCTGGAAGGTCGGCTTGCCGGCCGCCGGCACGGTGCAGGAGGTCAGTGCCACGCCCATCGACGCGGTGGCCTCGTTGACCGCATCGCCCAGCGTCTTGAGCGCGGCCAGGCTGTCGCCGCGTTCGGCGGCGGCACCGACGATGCGCTCGACGATCAGCGTGCCGGCCACGCCGCGGCGGCCGGTGGTGTAGGTGGAGTTCTCGACCGCCACGTCGTCGTTGACCAGCACGGTGGCGTTGGGCAGGTCCAGCATCTCGGCGGCCAGCTGGAAGTTCATCGTGTCGCCGGAATAGTTCTTGACGATGAACAGCACGCCGGCGTCACCGTTGACCGCCTGCGCCGCGGCCAGCATCTGGTCGGGCGTCGGCGAGGTGAAGATCTGGCCCGGGCAGGCCGCGTCGAGCATGCCGTGGCCCACAAAGCCCGCATGCAGCGGCTCGTGGCCTGAGCCACCACCGGAAATCAGCGCCACCTTGCCGGGCTTGAGGTGGCGCCTGCGCACGAACTGGCGCTCGGCGCCCAGGGTGACGATGTCGGCATGCGCCGCGGCAAAGCCGTCGAGCGACTCGGCCAGCACGCTGTCGATGTGGTTGATCAGTTTCTTCAAGCGTGGCTCCTGCGCAAGGCGTCAGAGGTTTTCAAAGCGTTTCACAGATCGCACCGATGATCAATGCCATCGAACGCGAACCCGGGTCCACATGGCCCAGTGCGCGGTCACCAAGAAAGGACGCGCGGCCCTTGATCGCGTCCATCGCGGCCGTGGCCTCGGCAGCCTCCGCGGCGCGCAGTTTCAAGCGCGCGACGATGTCGCCTCCGCCCGCCTCCAGCAGCGCGGCCACCGGGTCCAGCACATCGAGCAGCGTCTTCTGGCCCACTTCGGCCTTGCCCAGACGGGTGATCGCGGCGATGCCCGCACGCAGCGCGCGGGCCACTTCTGCCGGGCCGGGTGCGGCGGGCAACTCCTTCGAGAGGGTCACCAGCAGTGTGCCGAACACCGGGCCCGACGAGCCGCCGATGGTGGAGATGCAGCTCATGCCCATCGTGCGCAGCGCCTCGTTCAGGGTCATTGCCGACAGCGCGTCCAGCCTGGCCTGGATTGCCAGTGCACCGCGCCGCATGTTCAGGCCGTGGTCGCCATCGCCGATGGCCTGGTCGAGCGCGGTCAGTTCGTCCACATGGTCGATCAGGGTCTGCGTCGCGCCCTGGATCACGGCGTTCAGGTTCATCGGGGGTTCCTGTTGGAAGTCAGCCGGCGACGTCGGTGGCCAGCGCGATGGCCTCGATCTGGTCATGCATCACGCGCAGCGTTGCGGGAGGATAAGTCGTACAGGCACACTTCCGTTCCCCGCTTGAACTTTCACCACGAGGTCTCCCATGCCCGACCCCAACGCCCTCCACATCTCGGTCCTCGGCCTCGGCCAGATGGGTGCCCCGATCGCGCGCAACCTGGTGGCCCGCGGCTTCGCCGTCCGGGTCTGGAACCGCGACGCCGCGAAGACTGCAGGCATTCCAGGCGCCACGGCCTGCGTCTCCATCAGCGCGGCCGTCGCCGGTGCCGATGTCGCTATCACCATGGTGTCCGATGACGCGGCCCTGCGTGACGTGACCCTCGGCGCGGGTGGCCTGCTTGATGCGCTGCCGCGCGGCGCCGTGCACCTGGGCATGAGCACGGTGTCGCTCGCGATCGTGCGCGAGCTCGTCGAGGCGCATACCTCACGCGGCCAGCAATACATCGCCTCGCCCGTGTTTGGCCGGCCCGATGCTGCCGCTGCGGCCAAACTCTTCGTTGTGCCTGGCGGGCCCGCCGAGACGCTGGAGCGACTGGCGCCGATCTTTGCCGCCATCGGCCAAGCCACCTTCCCGATGGCGACGCCGGAACAGGCGGCGCTTGCCAAGCTCGCCGGCAATTTCATGATCGCCGGCACGCTGGAGATGCTGGCCGAGGCGCTGGCCTTTGGCGAGAAGGGCGGCATCGACCCCGAGCATCTGCTGGGCCTGCTCACCGGCACGATCTTCGGCAGCCCCGTGGTGCACCGCTATGGCGGAATGATCGCGCGCACCGAGTTCGAGCCCGCGGGCTTTGCGCTGCGCCTCGGCCTCAAGGACGTCAACCTCGTGCTAGCGGCCTGCCAGCAGCTTGGGCTGACCATGCCGGTGGCCAGCGTCGTGCAGCAGCACCTGGTGAGCGCCGTGGAAAAGGGGCGAGGCGAGATCGACATCGCCGGCGTGGCGACCGTGGTGCGTGAGGCCGCAGGGCTCGGCGCGCTGCGCGGCTAGGTTCACGCGGGCTGCGGGACCGCCGCAGCTCAGCGCGGTTCGATCGCCAACGACCGCACCGCATCGGCCACGCTGAAATGCATCCGGCTGGCGTCGCCCACGCCTTGGGGATCCCAGCGGGTGAGCAGTTCACGCACCGCATCCTTGGCGCGCGACAGCACCAGCACGATGCCGGCCTCGCGCAGGTGCTGTGCGAGTTCGACCAGGCACTCGACGGCCGTGCTGTCGAGGTCCACGCTCTCTTCCAGGCTCAGGATCACCGCGCGGATCGTGCCGCGTGGTTGAGCTCTGAGACGCACCAGGACATCGGCCACCACCCGCTCTGCATTGGCGAAGAACAGCGGCTCCTCCGGCCGCAGGATCAACAAGCCCGGCACCTTCGACGCGTCGGAATGGGCATCGAGCACCACGTAGTTGCGTGAGGTCCCCAGCTCGCCGAGTTCATGGACCACCGGCAGGCTGAACCGGCGCAGTGCCGCCACCAGCGACAAGCCGATCGCTGCCAGCATGCCGTGCAGCACACCGAACACCAGCACGGCCAGGATGGCGCCGAGCATTAGAAACTGATCCCGGTTCATCTTCCAGACTTCCAGCAAGGGCCGTGGATTCAGCGCGTGCCACAGCGCCGCGATGACGGCCACCGCCAGCACCGGCCGCGGCAGCCAGTGCAGCTGTGCTGACGCGAAAACGAGCACGGCCGCGATGACCACCAGGGCGAAGCCGCCAGCCCATTTGCTGCAGGCGCCCGCCGCCGCATTGGCGGTGCTGGCCGAGAAGCCCGCCCCGACCGGCATGCCCTGAACCAGCGCCGCGCCGACGTTGCACGCGCCCAGCACCATCAGCTCGCGATTGGCGTCCACCGTGTCGCCGTGGGCCAGCGCGAGGCTGCGAACGCTGCCCCAGGACTCGGCGAACACCAGCACTACCAGGCCGAAGGCCAGCTCAGCGATCCGCAGCCATTCCTTCAACGGCAGCATCGGCACCGCCAGCTTGAATGAAGGCCGCTCGAAGCCGCCGACCTCCGCCACGCCCATGGCGCCGAGGTCGAGCAGCTGCGCGGCCGCGATCGCCAGCACGATGACCAGCATCGAGGCGGGCACCTGCGGCCAGCGCCGCAGCGTGGTCATCAAGCCGGCCGCAACGAGCGCAACGACCATCGTCGGCCCATGCCACTGCGCCCCATGCGTGGCGGCGTAGAGCATCAGGTGCAGCGGGTCAGAGGGCGCGTCCGCAGGCAGCGCGAAGCCCAGCGCATCGGGCAGCTGCTTGATCACGATGGTGATGGCCAGCGCAAACGCAAAGCCGCGCAGCACCGGCCGCGAGACGTAGGCCGACAACTGGCCCTGCCGCACGGCCGCCAGCAGCATCAACGCCACCCCGCACAGCAGCACCAGCGCGACCAAGGCCTGCGCGTAGGCGGCAGGGTCTGACAGCGCCGTCACGCCCGACAACGACACCGCCGCCGCGGCCGACAGCGTGGCCGTGGACGACGTCGGCGAGACGATGGCGTGGCGGCTGCCGCCGAACGCTGCATAGACCGCTAGGCCCACCAGCATCGCGCTCAGCGCATGCACGACCGGCAGCCGCGCGAGACCCGCGTAGGCCACGGCCTCGGGCAGCAGCAGACCGGCCACACACAGCCCGGCGATCAGGTCACGCCAGCGTGGTGGCCATGCGCTTTGCGGCGCGATGGCAAGCGCTGGCGCCGCTGCGGTGGCTGGCTGCTCAGGCATCGAAAGCCTGGTCGTCGAACGCCATGTTGAAGGTGCGTGCATCGCGGCCCACCTGGTCGGCGCAGGCCTGAGACAGCTCCAGCAAGGCCGCTTTCCACTTCTTGCGCGCGCCGAAGTCGATCAGTACGTCGGCAATGGCAGACCCCTCGCGGCCCGCGCCGCGCAGGTGGGCCCAGGCGACCATCCGGCCCATATCGCCCATCGTTTGCGTCAGCTGGGCCACGGTCAGTCCCGGTCGGTTCAGTGCGATCCGATCTTCGTCGGGCTGCAGGCCGCGCAGCACGAAGGCTTGCCCGTGCATGCTGACTGGCTGCAGGAACGCCATCGCCACCGCCTGCAGCCGGCGCTGCAGGGCCACCACGCGGTGGGCTTCACTGTCCCAGGTGGGCTGTGCGTTCTTCAGGCGCGGCAGCAGCGACGAGGGGGGGGCCTGCTTCAGGTCGAGCAGGTAGTTGCCGTCTGGCGAGCCCTTGCCGCGGACCAGGATCGCGTAGCGCTGCAGGCCCAGGCTGCCGGTGCCGGCGACTCTGCGCGCCACGTCCAGCACCTTGTAGAACGACGGGTCGAGCTGCTGGGCCGCAAACGCTTCCATGAAGTTCGTGATCGCGGTGCGCTGCGATGGCGAGGCCGGCAGCGCGCGCTTGCCATCGACCAGCAGCCGCCGCTGCTTGCCCTTGCGCGTGGTGCGCGCATCGAGAAAATCCCCGCGCTCGCGGGCCCGCAGGCCTTCCAGCACCTCGCGCACCAGACCCTGCGCGGTGTCACGTTCCACCCAATACGACTTGCCCTCCGACAACGCCGAACCATAGGCGTCGAGGAAGGCACGGCACAGCTCGCGTGCCTGCGATGCGGTGCCCGGACGGCTGCCGGCGCAGACCCACACGCTGGTGAGCAAGCGCGCCAGATCCCAGCTGGCGGGCGCCAGCACCGATTCGTCGAAATCGTTGATGTCGAAATAGACCAGCCGGTTGTCGCCCTTGTAGCTGCCAAAGTTCTGCAGGTGCAGATCGCCGCACACCCAGGCCAGTGGCGCCGATTTCAGGCTGCCCACGCGCGGCAGTTGCCGGTAGAACAGATGGCAGGAGCCGCGCAGGAAAGCGAAAGGGCTGGCGCGCATTGCGTGGTACTTGAGCGCCAGGCCCTCGGCATCGCGGCCGGCGTTGAAGGCCTGGATTTCACGAACCACATTCACTGCACACCTCCCGCCAGGTCGGCCGCCACGATCGGCCCGAAGCCTGAATCTAGTGCAGTGCGCATTTGCAGACCGGAGAACCGTTGGCGGACGTCTGATTTGGGGCGTGAAGTCGCAATGTTTTTTCCGACCCAGCTGCGACGCTGGTCGCGCCTATTTCATCGCTTCGAAGCAGTCGTTGTCGGTGGTGTGCGTCGTCGCGTGTGCCTCGCCCCTCAGTCAGGGCTTGCTTTGAAGCCTGTCGATCGTGTCCAAGAGCTCTGACATGGTGGCCTTGCAGTAGGCTGGATTCGGCGGGTCTGCGCGCAGCGCCCCAAGTGAACGGTCGATCGCCTTGTCAAGCTGATGCCAGTCAACGGCGGCCCGCGGCTTGAGGCTTGCCTCGGCCGAGTCCCATGCGATCTCCAGGTACTTGATGCGGGCCTTGGCCGCTGGGAGCTCACCTTTGAGGACGATGCCGGAAACGTCGGTCGCAATGGTCCGAAAGGGAGTGAGATCCCCTAGGCGCGACGTGCTGCGATCAGACGCACCCGATGCCTGCTGTCCCGTTGCTGCCATGCCGCCGGCGCCGGTGGTTTGTTCGGGTGGCTTGGAGCAACCTGCGGCGATGACCAGCAGCAGCGCTGTCACCGCAGCTGCGGCAGATCGAGTGAGCGAAGTGGGAGTGTTCACGGGGCTTCCTTGACGGGTAGAGGGCATGAAGTGGTTGTTCAATCGGCAGATCGTTGCGCAGGCTGCTGGTTCTGGCTGAACTGCGCGGTGGCCACCAGCACCACGATCACGGTGAGGAACAGTGCGCTGGTCCACATGGCACCCACGCCAAGGCCGCCGTAGGTCTTGGCCTGGGTCAGCAGGTCACCCAGGGCCGCGCCGAAGGGCCGGGTCAGGATGTAGGCCAGCCAGAAGGTGAGCACCGCGTTGCCGCCGAAGCGCAACGCTGCGTACGCCACGGTGATCAGCGCACCGAAGGCCACGGCGCCCCACACGAATCCCAGGCCCAGGGCTTCGGTGGCCAGATCGCCGGCCGCCGTGCCGAGTGCGAAGGTGCACAGGATGGCCAGCCAATAAAACAGCTCGCGCCGGGGCGTGACGATGTCGTGCATGGATAAGGTGCGCTCCACCCCGTACCAGACGGCAAAGATCGCGGCCAGTGTCAGCGCGAACACCGCCGTGCTGAGGTACAGGCTGACGTCCAGGCCGTCGGTCAGCAGGTCGGTGACCTGGGTGCCCACCACACTCACCAGCACCACGGTCAACCAGTAGGCCCATGGGGTGTAGCGGCGTGTTTTCAGCTGCGCGACCAGCGCCACTGTCAGCAAGGCGGCCATCACCGCGCGGGTCGGGCCCTGGCCCCAGCCTGCATTCACCGCCAGAAAATCGGCGCCGGTCTCGCCCACGGTGGTGGACAAGATCTTGATGATCCAAAAGGCCAGCGTGATCTCCGGGACCTTGTTGAGCCAGCCGATCGTTCGGCCTGATGGTGTCTCGTTCACGATGTTGCAATCCGCCAAAATTCGATAACGGTGAGTCTGCCTACAAACTCTTAGCGGAAACTTATGGGCATCGACGGCGCACCTTGTCTGGGACTTCTCGATCGGGAACTTCACTACGCGGTCATCACTTCTGCGCCGCGCCCGCCGTCGGAAACATATCGCCACAGGCTGGAACGCCAAACCGCAGCCGGGGTGACGCTGCGCGCCCTGCCGGCTCGGCGCTGTCGAAGTCAGGGTCCACCCTCGGGCCGAAGCCGAAAGCAACCATCGTGAACCGCCACGGACCTGCCGGCCGAGCACGACGCGACGGAGCGGGCGCCAAATCCGAGCACTTTCAGACCTCCGCAGACCTCCCCCCTAGCACCGTCTTGGGCATTGCTGAGGGCGTTTGAATTTCCTATGCTCAAGCCACCACCACTCTTCAGGGGAACACCTTGAACGCTTCGATCAAGTTGCCTGGCACCGCTGCTCGCCGCCGCCGCTGGGCGCCGGCAACCGCTGCGTGCACGCTGGCCCTGACCTGCCTGATACCGACCCTCGGCCACGCTGCGCTGCCTGCAGCCAGCGCCTATTCCTTCGTTGAGACGAAGGTGATCATCCAGGCATCCGACTATGCAACCGACCTCGACACGAACAACAATCCGCTGCCCGGAACATCGTCAGCCACTTCAAGCGCGACACGCTCCTACTCGAACCCCGGCGGATACAGCGGCAGCGGCAGCGGCAATACCAGCGCCAGCGCCACAGCCGCCTATGGCACCTTGAGCGGCTTCGCCGGCGGGTCCGGAAGCGCCTCCGGTGCCACCGCCCAGGGCGAAGCCAAGGCGACTGCCGTGTTCACCGACTACCTGAGCTTCGGCGCGCCGGGAGGCGGGCCGGTCAGCATTCTGTTCGGGCTGGGCATCGAAGGCGCCGTCAGCGCAGTCAAAGGGAACGCCGGCGCTGGTGTCAGCGGCGGCATCAGCGTCTGGACCCCGACGACCAGCAAGCTGCTGTGGACCGGCAGTGGCAGCATCAACAGCGCGACCGATCCGACAGTGACCGCCAGCAAGCTCGTCACCTTCCAGGCCGGAGACATCCTGCAAATTGAAGCTGGCCTGAGCCTGGGTGGCGGCTTCGGCATCAGCTCCGGCTTCACTGGCAACCCACCTGTCGGGATCCCGCAGAACGGCAGCTTCACGGCCGACGCGTCGCACACGGCCGAGGTGTTCTTCGAGATCATGACGCCGGGCGCGACGTATGTGAGTTCCAGCGGCGCCCTGTATCGCAGCGCACCCAGCTGGGCGACGCCGGTGCCCGAACCGCAGACCTATGCGCTGATGCTCGCTGGCCTGGCTGGGCTGTCGCTCTTCACGAAGGCGCGACAAAGGCGTGCGATCGGGCCCGCCGTTTGACGGCATGGCATTGAACTGCGGAACGCCGGGGCTGGGCTGGGCGGGGCAGCAGAGCTCCGTTCTCAGCGGTGCGCCGCATTTCTGATCCCCGGCCACGTTGCCGCCTGCGGACAAGAGCCCACGGGAGGCTGTCGCATCCTGCATGAACGCGCCCTGTGCATCACGGCCAGCCCGAGCCACGAATGAGCGGGTAGGCCGCCTCGGCCAGTGCATTCCATTCCCGCAGCTGATCGACGTTCGGCCGGTTGACGATGAGGCCGCGCTTTTTCATCGCCTCGACCGCGTCTTCTACCTCCTGCCGCGCCTGCGTGCGCATCTGCAGGCCGGCCTTCTCGCTGGCCAGGCGCAGCGCGTCTTACACCGCAGGCGACAATTCGTCCCAGGCCTTGCGGGTGACCACCAGCGCGCCGACGATCGGCGCCCAGTTGATGTCCAGCATTTTCGGGGCGGTGTTTTAGATCTGGCTGGCCAAGGCGAAATACGGCGTCGACGGCACCACGTTGATCATCCCCGTCTGGATGGCCGGCAGGATGTCGCTGGGTTCCAGCGGCACCGGCGTGTAGCCCAGGCTCTTCATGATCTTCTGCTGCTCGGTCTCGCCGCCCCTGGCGAAGAACTTCATCTTATTGTGGTCGTACGGCCGGAAGGCGGCCCCCTTCGAAAAGAAGCGCACCCAGCCGGCATCGCCCCAGGGCAGCACGACGTAGCCCTTGTCGATGAACTTCTTTTCCATCGCCGGGCGCATCTTGTCGCCCACGTAATCGACCTCGTCCCAGCGCCTGAAGAGCATGGGCATGTTCTGCAGCGCCGCGATCGACGGCTCGATCTCGCGCAGCCCCACCACCGACAGCAGCGCGCCCTGCAGCGGCCCGATGCGCATGCGCCGCACCGTCTCGGCCTCGCCACCCTGGCTGCCGTCGGCGTAGACCAGGTACTTGGCGCTGCCACCCTGTGCCGTGCGCCAGACCTCGCCGAGCCCCAGCAGCTCTCGGTGGTACAGCGAGTTTTTCGGCGCCAGCGTGCCGATGAGCAGCTGCTTGTCGGCTGCCGGCGCCGGGCCGGCGAACAGCAGGGTGGCGCAGGACAACACGATGGCGATGAGCTGGCGCATGAGGTGCTTTCGCTGGAAAGTTTGTGTGAGG
>JAYVEB010000182.1:0-11775 GCA_043749095.1 Burkholderiales bacterium
GGGGTCGATCTCTTGTCCACGCTCAGCCCCACCGATGCGCCATCGAGCACAGACGGGCTGCTCACATTGACAGCGCAAGCCGCGCTGAATTCAGCCTACGCCACCAACTTTTCCGCGAGCTTCACCAAGCTGACTGGGAACGCGTTCGGCCCCCAGTCGTTTGAAGTCTTCGATGAAACCTTCGCCGTCATCGGCACCGGGACACTTGCGGTCACCATCGGTTCACCTCCTCCAGTGCCAGAGCCTTCCGAAGCGGCCTTGCTGCTTCTCGGCGCTGTCGCAGTGGCTGGCGCCCAGTGGCGTCGATCAAGAGTGGTCTGAAGACCCCAGCGGCCATTTCCTAGCCTGATCTGCTCAGCCTGCTGACACAGCAGGCTCACCCCCGGCGTGTCCTGACGCGCCGACACCGAGGAACATCCATGCGCAATCATCACAACGCTGTCAGGACTTCCCGACATCAACGCTTGGCAGCACAGCCGAGTCGATTGTTGATGTTGCTGGTGAGGCGCGCAGTATCCTGGTTGCGCCTCGAGTTGTGGAATGCACTGAAGACGCGAGCCTCCGCGTGGTTGCGCGAGGCCATCGATGCGCTGACACCGGCGCGCGACCGCATCCTGTTTGAGCCTCTTGAGCCGCGCCTGCTGATGTCGACCGATGTGCTGCCACCACCGGGCGCGTTGAATCATGCCGCCGATGTCAGTACCCAGATTCACCAAAACACCTTGCGCACCGCATGGGGCCAGAACCATGCTGTGAACCATCGCGTCGCCTTTGCTTCACTGGCAGCTCCTGCGGTCGTGCAGGCCACGCCACCAGACGCCGATGGCACCACACCCAGCCTGATGGTCACTGGCGTCGGCAGTGCCCAGCTCACCGCGCAAAACGGGGCCTACCACCTCAATCTGAGTGGCACCAACGCGAGTACGCAGGTTCGACTCGTGACCGCCGGCGGCGATGGCCGCATCACGCTCAACGGCGTTGACACCGACAGCGCTGTTGGCGTGCTTGATCTCGCGGTGGCGGACTTGAACAACGCCACCATCAACCTCAAGGCAGGCACCACCCAGCTCAACGTTGGTTCGGCCGTCAACAGCCATCTGCTCGCCAGCCAGACTCAGCTCAAACTGAGCGCCCTGTCGTGGGCCGGGTCTTCTAGCAGAATCGAGGCCGCATCGATCAGCGTGCTGTCGGTCAAAGGGAATCTGGACGGCTCGCTCGTCGTTGGCGCACCAGGCACCAAGACCACGGTTCTCGATGGTGTGAACGTCCAGGGCAGCGTGTCCGGCTCGTGGAACATCAACGGCCGCACCAATGCCGTTCAGATCGGCAGCAGCAGCGCCGGCTGGAAGGCCAATGTCAGCGCCCCGGTGACCCAGCTCTACATCCGTGGCGATGCTTCCGGCTTTGTCGCAGCGACCGCCATCCAGGTTTTGCAGGTCGGTGGGTCGACACGTGGGTTTACCGTGCTGGTCGGCGCCGATCTCGGTGCCGATGCGGCCCTCGGTGGCACCGGTGTCAATGCCGACAGTTTCAAGGTCGGCACGCTGGCTCGTCTGCGCGTGGCAGGCGACATGATCGACAGCAAGATCCTGGTTGGGCTCAATCCCGTCAATGGCAAGCTGCTGGACGGCGACGACCTGCTGCTGGGAACGGCGCTGAATCGCATCCAAGAACTGATCGTCGGTGGCGCCCTGGGCGGTAGCACCCGCATCATCGCGCCGGCCTTCCCCGCCACTGTGCGCGTGGGCGGACAAACCATCGCGCCCAGCACCTTGAGTGGACTGCGTACGACGGTCACAGACATCACTGCACCGACCCTCAGCGCGGCGTTGCGCAACGACACGGGTCGCGCAGCCAATGACGCGATCACGAATGATCCGTCTTTGTTGCTGCAGGCGGCCGATGTCGGCGGTATCGCCAGCTTCGAGGCTCGCATCGGCTCCGGCGCCTACCTGCCGATAGCCGCCACCTCCGGTGTCGGTGGCTATGTCGTCAACAGATCGGCGCTGACCGGCTTGAATGGTGGCAGTCTGCCCGATGGCAATTACGTGATCGAGCTGCGGGCGGTCGATGCCGCGGGCAACCGCTCCACGCCAGCCAGCGTGGCCTTCATGCTCGACACCGCGGCGCCGGTGGCCACGGGCCTGGGCTTGGCTTCGGCGTCCGACACCGGCACGCTGGGCGATCTGAACACCGAAGCTGCCAGCGTCACACTGGTGGGCCAAACCGGCGCCAGTGTGCTCGTGCAACTCGGAGCGACTCAAACTACCGCCGGCGCACAGGGCAACTTTTCGTTCAGCAATGTTCCGCTGACGCTGGGCGCCAACAACTTCAGCTTCAGCCTGACGGACGTCGCAGGCGATGTGGGCAGCGCCAGCCTCAGTGTGCAGCGCACCGCGGTCGTGACAACCGACAACGTGCCTCCCGTCATCAACAGCCTGTCCCTGGTCAGCGACACCGGGGCATCTGCCACCGATGGCGTCACCAAGGATGCGCGCATTCAGGGCACCGCCAGCGACAACGTCGGTGTGACCCGGCTGCTGGTCGCCCTCGACCCGGTCTCCAACACACCCACCTACACCGACCTCAGCGCCGCGCTCGCCGCGAACGGCAGTTTCGCCCTCAGCAAGGCGCAACTCGACAGCCTCGCCGGCGGCACGCTGGCCAATGGGCCGCACACGCTGCGCGTGGTCGCAGCCGATGCGGCGGGCAATCGTTCGGCAGCCTCCAACCTCAGCTTCACGCTCGACACCTCGTCGCCAGCCTTCACTGAGGTGAGCCTGTCTGCAGCGGATGCCAGCAACAGCGCACTCGATCAAACCGGCTCGACCACGGTACAGATGAAGGGCCAGGTCGAGGGCGGCGCCACCGTGACGCTGGCCAGCCAGGGCCTGAGCGCCGTGGCCGCGGCCAACGGCGCCTTCGTGCTGCCCGGCGTGACCTTGAGTGTCGGGGCGAAGCGTTGACGTTCACCGCAACGGATGCGGCGGGCAACGCCACCTCGCTCAACCGCACCTTCACCCGCATCGTTCAGGTGCAAGCCGATGCAGTGCTGGCCTGGAACGACATTGCGCTTCGTGCCATCCAGCTCGACTCCACCTTCCCGGAAGTCGCGACCCGCACGCTGGCCATGGTCAGCCTGGCGCAGTACGACGCGCTGGCCGCGATCCAGGGCACCCCGGCCTACCTCGTGCGACTCAGCGTCAGCGGTCCGGCCGATGCCCAGACGGCCGCCGCCGTCGCCGCGCACCGCATCCTTAGCCTCACCTACCCAGCCCAGCAGGGCATCCTCGACACCGCATTGGCGGCTTCCCTCGCAGCACGCCCGAATGGCGCGGCCAAGGACACCGGCATCGCACTCGGCCTGAGCGTGGCCAATGCGGTGTGGGCGGCCAGGCAGAACGACGGCTCCACCGCGTTCATCGACTACACCGGAAGCACCGCTGCAGGCCAGTGGCGGCCCACCGGCCCGATGTTCAACGTCGCCGAAGAGCCGCAATGGAAGAACGTCACGCCGTTCGCGCTGACCTCGCCGAGCGAATTCCGCCCTGGCCCGCCACCGGCCCTCGACTCAGCGGCTTATGCCAGCGCGGTCAACGAGATCAAGTCTCTCGGCAGCGCCACCAACTCCACCCGGACTGCCGATCAGACACAGCAAGCCCAGTTCTGGGCCGACGGCAAGGGCAGCTACACCCCGCCCGGCCACTGGAACCAGATCGCCTCCATCGTGGCCACCACCGCAGGCAACAGCCTGTCGGCCAACGCGCGCCTGTTCGCACAGCTCAACGTGGCACTCGCCGATTCCGCCATCGCCTGCTGGGATTCCAAGTACACCTACGGCGGATGGCGACCCGAAACGGCCATCAACCTTGCTGACACCGACAGCAACGCCGCCACCACAGCCGACACCACTTGGCGCGCCCTGCTGCTCAACCCGAATCACCCGGAGTATGGGTCGGGGCACTCGACCTTCAGCGGTGCAGCCTCCACGGTGCTGGCCGCCGCCTTCGGCGACAACACTGCGTTTTCGACCACCAGCAGCACCTTGCTCGGGGTGACGCGCAACTTCACCAGCTTCAGCCAGGCGGCAGACGAAGCCGGGCGCAGCCGGGTGTATGGCGGCATTCACTTCGAATTCTCGAACGCCGCGGGCAAGGCTCTCGGCCATCAGGTCGGCGCGGCCGTGCTGGCACGCTTTGCACTGACCAGCGACACCCAGGCGCCGACGATTTCCGTGGGCACAGTGCCCGCAGTGACGAAAGCCAACATCACGGTCACCGGCCAGGTGCTGGACAACCTGTCCGGCGTGGCCAGTGCGCAGTACCGGGTGGACGGCGGCACGCCGCAAGCCCTCACGCTCGATGGCACCGGCGGCTTCAGCTTCACCACGGCGCTGGCGACCAACGGGTCGGCCGACGGCATCCACACGATCACCATCCTGGCCACCGATGCCGCGGGCAATGCCAACGCAGGGGTCGTGCGCAGCTTCACGCTCGACACCAAGGCGCCCACGCTCGCTGTGACCAGCCTGGCCAATGGCGACACGCTCAGCGCCGCCAGCCGCCTCACCGGCAGCGCCAATGGCACCTGTACGTCCATCACCCAGCTGACCTACCGCTTCGACACCGGTACCGTCCAAAGTCTGGTGTTCGACGGCGCCACCGGGGCCTTCGACACCGCCCTGCCGTTCGGATCGCTGGACGTCGGCAGTCATACGCTGTTCCTCACTGCCAGGGACGCCGCCGGCAACACGGCCACCGTCAGCCGCACATTGACCGTGAATGCGCTGGCGCCGTTCACCATCACATCGATCAAGCCCGTTGACGGCAAACGAGAGGTGGGTGTGACCCAGCGTCCGCAGATCAACTTCAGCCGGGCAGTCAACGCCGCGACGCTCACAGCCGCGAGCTTCTACTCCACTGGTTCTGACGGGGCAACACTCGCTGCCACCATCGTGCCGTCTACCGATGGCAGCTTTGCCTGGTTGTTCTTTACCCAGCCCATGCCCGGCGGATCGCTGATCACGCTGCATGTTGACGGCTCGGCCATCCGCGCGGCGGCTGACGGGGCTTTCCTCGATGCCGACGGGAATGGCGCGCCCGGAGGCGTGTTCACACTGACATTCCAAACGGTCAGCACCACGCCCGTGGTGGGCACGAAGCTGGTGGGCAAAGTCGTCGACCCGGGCCCTGACCTGCAGCCGATGACCTTCGATGACATCAGGCGCGGGCCTGACGGGATCATCCACACGCCAGATGACGTTTTCTTGCTGCCTATCGCGCATGCCAAGGTCTACATCCTCGGCCAGGAAGACAAGTTCGTCTTTACCCATGCCAACGGCAATTTCGAATTGACCGATGTGCCCGCCGGCACCGTCAAGGTCGCGATCGATGGACGCACCTCCACCAACGCACCGGCGGGCGTTTTCTTTCCCGAAATGGTGATGGATGCCCAGCTCACCGCCGGCATCACGAACACCATGATGGGCAGCATGGGCACGACGCAGGAGCGACAGGCCAACGTCGACCGTCGCGAAATCTACCTGCCGCGCATCGCCACGAGCGTGCTCCAGTCGGTGAGCGACGTGGCGCCCACGGTCATCACCGCCAACGACCCGCAAGCCGCCCCTGCGCTCACTGAAGCCCAGCGCCAGGCGCTGACGCTGAGCATCAAACCCGGCAGCGCCGTGGACGAAAACGGCAATGCCGTCACCAACGTGAAGATCGGCATCGCAACCGTGCCGCCCGAACTGGTGCGGGACATGCTGCCGCCTGGCGTGCTGCAGCACACCTTCGACATCACGATCCAGGCACCGGGGGTCGCCACCTTCACGCAACCGGTGCAGATCACGTTCCCGAACGTGTTCAATGCCGCGCCAGGGACCAAGCTGAACATCCTTAGCTTCGACCACACCACTGGCATGCTGGTGATCAACGGCACCGGCACCGTCTCGGCCGATGGCAAGACGGTGGTTTCCGATCCAGACTCGGGCGTGCGGGCTCCAGGCTGGCACGGCATGGCGCCTCCGGGACCTACCGGCAACGGCGATAAGCCGAAGCCGCCACGCCCTCCCGCGCCGCCGCCTGTCCCGCCGGTACCTCCGCCATTCCCTCCGGTTCCACCTCCTCCGCCGGTAATCCCGATCGTCATCGTGCTGCCGCCGGTGATCGTCCCGCCGCCAGTGACCATCACGCCCCCAGTCGTCGTGGTACCGCCCCCGGTCGTCGTGGTGCCCGGACTGCCCAATGCGTCGGGTTACCAGATCGACGTTCAGCTGCCGGGCAGCGGACTGACCGCCGCGCAGCGTGGCGCGGTGCAGGCGGCGATCACGCGCATGGAACAGATCGTGGTCGGCGATCTACCAGCAGACTGGACGGTTGATGGGCTGGTAGACGACCTGCGCATCCGCCTGAACATTGGCAACATCGACGGGGCCGGTGGGCAGTTGGCCACGACCAATATCCTCGATGTCCGCAGCGGCCCGATCGCGCTACCTTCGCTCGCCAGCATCACGCTGGACGCGGCGGACCTGGCAAGCCTCAGCGCCGCGCAACTCCAGGCGGTCTTGCTGCACGAGATCGCCCACGCGATGGGCTTCGGCGACCTGTGGGCAAGCCTCGGCCTTGTCGACACCTCCACTGCGGCCAACCCGCGCTTCAAGGGTGCCAACGCCGCAGCAGCCTATGCAGCGCTCACCGGCAGCGCTCAGACCAGCGTTCCGCTGGACAACCGCGCCGGCGCCAATGCAACGCCCTGGCGCGAGGCCATTTTCGGCAACGAACTGATGACCCCGTTGCTGGACCCGACCGGCCCTTATCCGCTCAGTGCATTGAGTCTGGCCGCCTTGCGCGACATGGGCTATGCCGTCAACCTGGCAGCAGGCGACCCGTACACCTTGCCCGGCCCCGGCTTCGTGTTCCACCCGAATGCGACCGCGCCAGCGAACACCGGCAGCGGTGAGCTGCTCGATGCCACTGGCGGTGGCACCACACCCGGGCAGGTAACAGCCGCACCAGCGCCAACCGTATCGGATCACCTCTTTTTTGCGTTCGACTTCGGTCCGCCCAGCTCGCCCGTGGCGAATGGCTATGCCGGGGTTTCATCGGGCACCACCTACAGCGCCGCACGCGGCTGGGGTTGGCAAGCCGGCAGCACGGTGCTCGACCAACGCACCAGCACCAACCCGCTGGCACCCCAGACCAGCGACTTTGCACAAACCAGCAATGCCACGTTCAAGGTTGACCCGCCCAACGGCACCTACGATGTGATCGTGACGGTCGGCGACGGCGCTGCTGCACACGAACGCATGGAGTACTCGATCGAGGGCGTACGCCGCGGTGCGGCTTCCACCCTTGTCGGACAGCACGCCAGCCTGACCCACCGCGTCGAAGTGGTGGACGGCCAGATGACGCTCGACTTCGGCGGCAATGGCGTGCCCGTGGCATTGAACTCGCTTGAGATTCATCAGGTCAGCACCTACACCACACCTGTGTCTGGTGTGGACTACACCAGTGGCACGTTCTACCTGGCCATTCAGGACCTCGAGACCGGCTTCACGCTGCGCGACAAAGTCGAGGTTTCGCCCGGATCGCCGTTGTGCATCAACGGTGTTTCGCTGAGCCCGAACACCGCTTATCGCCAGTACGTGCATCACGTCGAAAGCAACACCGTCGGCGTGAGCGAATTCGTGACGCCTGGTTCGGGCGTCACGTTCTCATTGCCCGAGGTCCCCCTGGGAAACCACATCTCCCCCGACACCGACGGCGATGGTCTGGAGAACGCGGCCGAATTCATCGTCGGCACCAATCCGAACACGGCCGACAGCGATGGCGACGGCATCAAGGATCTGGCAGAACTGCAGCAGAACCTCGACCCGCTGGGCGGCAAGACCTTGCCTTCAGGCGTCATCGCGAGCCAGACCATGCAGGGCGATGCGGTCGCGCTCGACGTCGTGGCCGACCCGGTCAACCCGGCCAAGCTCACGGCCTTCGTCGCCACGGGAAGCCGCGGCTTGGCCGTGGTGGATGTTTCCCGGTACAACTCGCCGATCCTGCTGGCCGACATCGATCTGCCGGGCAACGCGCAAGACGTCGCGGTAGATGCGCAGCGCCAGCGTGCGCTGGTGGCCGCAGGCGATGCGGGCTTGCTGCTGCTCGACATTTCCAATCCGGCATCCCCTGTCCTGCTGGCCGCGGTGCCGTTTGACGGACTGGTCAGCCATGTCGAGGTGCGCGACGGTCTGGCGTATGTCAGCTATGGCGGCTCGATTGCAGTGGTGGATGTCAATACGGGCGACGTGCGCCAGACCCTGGCCACCGGCGCATCCGACATCGCGGCCATCGCGGTCGATGGCGATTCGCTGTTCGCGATCACCGATGGCACCACCTTGCGTGCCTTCAATTCCGCGGGCGGCTCGCTCGTCGCCGCTGGAACGCTGATCCTTCCCACAGCAGGTCGCAGTCTGTTCGTGGCGGATGGTGTCGCGACCATTGGTGCTGAAGCTGGCTTCCTGGCCGGTTTCATGACCGCCCGCGTGGCCAATCTCGCCAATCTCACGCTGCTCAGCGGCGTCGACGTCAATTCCATTGGCGGTCGTTCGGTCGCGCTCAATGGTTCCGGTCTCGGCGTCACGGTGGGCGGTCCGGGTGGACTTCGCGTGATCGACGTGGTGCGCACCAGCGACCCGACGAACACCGGCGCCACGCAGACGCGCCACACCCTCGCCTCCGGCACGCCGAACGATGTGCGCATTGCCGGTGGCATGGCCTTCGTGGCGGCCGGCTCGGGGGGGTCTGGCGGTCGTCAACTACGCAGGTTTCGACAACCTGGGCGTCGCGCCCACCGTCAGCATTTCCGCCAACGCGGTCGACGTCGACCCGGCCACACCGGGCATCCAGGTCATCGAGGGGCGCCGGGTGCGCGTGCTGCCCGTCGTCAGCGACGATGTGCAGATCCGCAGTCTCGAGTTGTTGGTCAATGGCAATGTCGTGTCCAGCGACAGCAGTTACCCCTTAGAGTTGTTTGCCTCCGCGCCGACCTTCGCGTCGGGTGGCGCCAGCATGACGCTGCAAGTGCGCGCCACCGATACCGGTGGCAATGTCGCCTTGTCGAACGTGCTCACCGTCGGCGTGGTTCGCGACACCTTCCCGCCACAGGTCGCATCCATCAACCTTGTTGAAGGCTCAAGGCGTTTCCTGGTGCGTTCGGTGGACATCGCCTTCGATGAACCGCTTGACACGTCCCGTCTGAACACCAGCGGCATGCGGATCCTTCGGGCGGGTGCCGACGGTGTCTTCGGCACCGCCGATGACATCAGCGCGCCCGTTCACTTCGACACCCGCGCCGGCGGCCAGCAGCTGAGCCTGCTGGTCGACACGATCCTGCCGGCAGGGGATTACCGACTGACCATCGATCCGAGCGTGATCAGCGACCGCGCGGGCAACGCATTGACCGCAGCGATCGTTCGCAACTTCACCATCCGGCCGGCCAGTGACGTGCGCGCGGTGGTCGGCATCCATGGCATCTCGACAGCACCGTCTGCCAACCCAGCACAGCAGATCGGCATCGCGGTGCCGTTCGATCCGTCGACAGCGCGGATGCAGGTGAACGTCACCGATGCGAGCGGCACCACCACCACGCGCGTGCTCACGCCGGTTCGGGCGGACACGACGCTCAACCTCGCTTTCTTCACGGTGCCTGTTGATGCGGTGTCTGGCGATGCGGTCGTCTACTCGCTGGTCGGGGCGGTGCGCACCGATTTCACCGATGGCACCTTCCCGCTGCAGATCGTGCCGACCATCACCGATGTGCAGGTCGAGTCGGTGGCCGCCGACGGCTCCACGGCCCAGGTGCTCATTGCGGGCACGGGCTTGGTCGAAGGCAGCGCCAGTGAATACCGCTTCGGCGGCCAGAAGATCATCGACAACTCGACGGGCACGGGGGCGGACGTCTTCGCTCGTTCGGATGCGACGCTGGGCTATGTGCCCAACGGCTACGTGCGGGTGACCGTGCCGCTGAGCAACGGGGTGTTCGGTGCGATCAGCATCAAGACCGCCGGTGGCGTGAGCGCGAGCTACACCGCCAGCATCACCAGCATCACCGGCGTGGCCCTCAGCGGCACGCCGGCAGACGCCACCAAGGCCTCGGCCAACGCCGGTCAGGCCATCACGCTCAACGGCACGGGCCTCACCGCGGCCAGCGACATCCTGATGCGCTGGACCGACACCAACGGCACTCTGCAGATGGTCAAGCTCAGCCCGAGCGCGGTCTCCGCCGACGGCACCAGCGCCACGCTGCTCGTGCCCCCGTACGCCAATGGCGCGTTCACGCTGCAGCTGTTCGGCGCGACCACCCAGCCGCTGCTGCAGATCGTGCCCACCCTCACCAGCATCGACATCCAGGACCGCACCGTGCTGTTCGGCTCGGGCTTCGTCGAAGGCGCGGGTACCTACAGCTTCGCCGGGGCCTCCGTGAGCGACACGCCAGCGGACCCCAACAACATCGACGTCTACTACAGCGCCGACTTCTCCTTCCAGAACGGCAGCGTCTACCTCAACCGCACCGCGCTGCCCGCGCACGGGCTGGGCAATGTCAGCGTCAGCACCGCCGGCGGCACCAGCGCAGCCTTCGCACTGAACACCGTGCGCGTGAGCGTGGCGGGCACCAACCTGGGCGACGTGGCGGTGGACGCCACGGGCAAGCTGTGGGTGGGCGATCAGGCCAACCCGGGCAATCTGCTCAAGATCGACCCGGCCACCGGACAGGTGCTGCAGACCATCGCGTTGACGGCTGATTTCGGCACGCCGTACAGCTTCAACTACCTCGGCTTGCAGGTGCTCTCCGCCTCCATGACCCTGGGGGCCACCGCGGTACCCGCGGGCAGCTTGCTGGTCTTCAACGGCTACCCCAACCCGGACCGCGTGCTGGCGGTCAACCCCGCCACCGGCGCGGTCATCGCCAGCCTCGCGCTGGAAGCCAACTACGACCTCACCGGCGCCACCTTCGACGCCGCCTCCAACCGCATCTTCCTCACCGAGAACAACGGCGCGGGCAACCGCATCGTCGCCGTCAACGCCACCACCGGCGTGCAGACCGGTGTGACCATCGCACCGTTCAACATCCAGAGCAACAGCGGGCTGGCCATCGATGCGACCACCGGCCACCTCTGGCTCGGCGCGCAAAACGGCGGCGCCGCGCTGGTGGAGTACCTCATCGGCGCCGGCGGCGCGCGCACCCAGCTGCGCAGAGTCAACGTCTCCAGCCAGGGCATCAACCAGAACGAGATCTCCGGCCTCTCGTTCGACTCCACGGGCAAGCTCTGGATCGCCTCTACCCAGGGTGATGTCTACAAGGTGGTGGTGTGAGCGCGGTGTTGCAGGGAAAACTCAAGTCTGACCTGCAAGGGGAAGGGCCTGGGGTTTCGGTGAGCGCGGAGCCGCAAGCGGACGCCGAGGGCGACTCGACAGCCCAGGAGTGGCTGAACCAATTGCTGGTGCTCGCGCCCGAGTTGCAGCGCGCGGCGGTGTGGCGACTCGTCCCTGACGGGACAACTCGTGCGCTGGCGGCATTGCCGACGCTGGGCGATGCGAAATGGATCACGCCGATGCCGGTGCACGCAACACCCTCAGCGGCGGTGGAGGTGTCTCAGGCTACCGCATCGACACCGCTGGTCCTCCGCAGCGACGGCATTGCACGCGTTGACTTCCCTGTGCTCAGCGATGAACGGGGCTTCACCGTCGTCTGCCTGGCGCTGGCCGATCTGCCGTCGCTGGACAT
>JAYVEB010000183.1:0-3640 GCA_043749095.1 Burkholderiales bacterium
GATGGTCGAGCCGACCGAGAGCGAGCCGCTGCGCGAACTGGATCGCTTCTGCGATGCGATGGTCGCGATCCGCGAGGAGATTCGAAAGATCGAGGCCGGCGTGTGGCCGCGGGAGGCGAATCCGCTGCTCTCGGCACCGCACACCGCTGAGGTCTTGCTGCGCTCGGACTGGCCGCATCCGTACAGCCGCGAAGAGGCGGCTTACCCGCTCGCCAGCCTGCGTCGCAGCAAGTACTGGGTGCCGGTGGGCCGCGTCGACAACGTGTACGGTGACCGCAATCTGGTGTGCAGTTGTGCGCCGGTGTCGGATTACGCGAGCGAGTAAGGCGAGCAAATCGGGCCAGCGACTGACGCCCGCGTTGGAGGGCCGACGACAGCCTACTGCAGCGGCCCTTTCAGCGCCGCAGGCGTCGGGAAGGACATCACCTCGATGCCTTCCTCGTGCAGCGCCTTCGCCTCGTCGGAGGTGGCCTGGCCGCGGATCGGTCGTTCGTCGGTCTCGCCGTAATGCATGCGGCGGGCCTCTTCGGCAAAGCGCGGGCCAACGTCGTCGGTATGGGTGATGATGTGCTGGACGGCCCGCATCATGGCCGATTGGAATGCCACTGGATCGACACCAGAGGGCGCTGTCGGCAGCATGGGCATCGCCGTGGGTACCGCCGGCATACCCGTTGCGGTGGCCCCTCGCGATGCCATCGCCGACTCGGGGGCGGGTGCCAGTGCACGGGAAGATGAGGTCACCACATGCGGCGCCGACGGCAGCCGCAGCACCGACTTGTCGCCACACATGGGGCACTCAAGCTGAGCGTGATCCAGCTGGCTCTGGAAATCGTCCTGCGAGGCGAACCAGCCCTCGAAATGATGGCCGAACGAACAGCGCAGATTCAGAACCTTCATGCCGGCATCATCGGCGACGGCGATGTCCACTGCAGCGTCCAGCGTCCCTCTCGCCAGTGGCGCAACCACAGCAGGCCGACCAGCGTCTTCACATCGGTCAGCGAGCCGATTCGGGCGGCCTCTTCCAAATCCTCCAGCGTGGCGGTGGACACGTCGAGGAACTCGCCGTCGTCGAGTTGGGTGACGCCGAGGGTCAGACCGCGTGCGAACCAGATCTCGATGCCCTCGGTGGAGTACGCAATGGCGTTGTGCAGGATGCCTGCGCGGGCCCATTCGGTGGCCCGATAGCCTGTTTCCTCCGCCAGTTCGCGGATCGCGCAGGCCAGCGGTGGCTCTCCCGCCTCCAGCTTGCCGGCCGGGAACTCCACCATCACCTGCGCCACCGGGTAGCGGTACTGCCTCTCGATGACCAGCCGTCCATCGTCGAGCAGCGGCACGACCATCACGGCCCCGGGGTGGACGATGTACTCGCGGCTTGCGGTGGCACCGTTCGGCAGACGAACGAGGTCGCGCCGGACATCGAGGAAATGGCCACGGTAGACCTGCTCCGAATCGAGCGTGTCTTCGCGCAGGTGAGCGTCGGGGTCGGTCACCGAGGCCCGCTTAGGTGGTCAGCGCCTTGTAGATGGCGTTGACGCACACCGCCATCAAGCCGCCGGGCAGCAAGCCGAAGAGCAGCACGGCCGCGCCGTTCAGCGAGAGCAATGCGCGCACCTCGCCACTGGCCACGATGGGCGCCGTGTCGACCGGTTCGTCGAAGTACATCACCTTGACCAGCCGCAGGTAGTAGAACGCGCCGATCAGCGAGAGCACCACCGCTGCCACGGCCAGCACGATGTAGCCATAGACGTTGGTCGAGACGATGGCCTGCAGCACGCTGAACTTGGCGTAGAAGCCCACGGTCGGGGGCACACCAGCCAGCGAGAACATGAACATCGCCATCACCGCCGCGTACCACGGACTGCGCCTGGCCAGGCCCTTCAGGTCGTCGATGTTCTCCGACTCGAAACCCTGCCGGGACAGCAGCATGACGATGCCAAAGGTGCCCAACGTGGTCATCACGTAGCTGACGATGTAGAACATCGCCGAGCTGTAGCCATTGGCCGCCGACAAGGTGTTGGCGCCGATCACCGTGGGCGTCAGCCCGAGCAGCATGAAGCCCATGTTGGCGATCGTCGAGTACGCCAGCATCCGCTTCAGATTGCGTTGTGCAATCGCCGCCAGATTGCCGATCGCCATCGAGCCGACGGCCAGCACGATCAGCATCTGCTGCCAGCTTTCAGCCATGCCCGACATCCCTTCGACCAGCAACCGGATCGTGATGGCGAATGCGGCCAGCTTCGGCGCCCCACCGATGAGCAGCGTGATCGCGGTCGGCGCGCCGTGGTAAACGTCGGGGATCCACATGTGGAACGGCACCGCGCCCAGCTTGAACGCCAGGCCAGAAACGACGAAGACCAGGCCGAAGACCAGCACGGCCTTGTTGATCTGTCCGGTGCTGATGGCCTTGAAGACCTCGCCGATCTCGAGCGAGCCGGTGGCGCCGTACATCATCGACAGGCCGTACAGCAGGAAGCCGCTGGCCAGCGCACCGAGCACGAAATACTTCATCGCCGCTTCGCTGGCGTTCAGGCTGTCGCGTCGCATCGCGGTCAGTGCGTACAGCGACAGGCTCATCAGTTCGAGCCCGAGGTAGACCACCAGGAAGTTGTTCGCCGACACCATCACGGAAATGCCGAGCAGTGAAAACAGGCTGAGAGTGAACAGCTCGCCTTTGAGCAGGTCACGGCTGGCCGCGTAGGGACGCGCGTAGGCCAGCGAAATCATCACCGCCAGCGCCGCAAAAAAGGCCAGCAGGTTGCCCATCGGGTCGGCGACGACCATGCGCTGCATCGCGTACACCGACAGGCCCTGGTCGTATTGATACAGGTAGATCAGCGCGACGATGGCAAGCGTGCCCTGCGTCAGCCAATAGGTGAGGCGACGCAGCGGATCGGTGACCCACAGATCAATCAGCGCGACCAAGCACGCTGCCGCCAGCAGGAAGATTTGGGGATAGACAGCAGGCCAGTTCATGTCGTTGCTCAGTGCGGCTTACAGCTTGGACTTACAGCTTAGAAAGGGCGACGTGCTTCAGCAGTTCGGCCACCGACACATGCATCACGTCGGTGAACGGCTTTGGATACACGCCCATCCACAGCACCGCAATGGCGAGCACGGCCATGATCAGCAATTCACGGGCATTGAGGTCCAGCAACTCGGCGACGTGGTGGTTGGCGACCGGGCCGAAGTAGACCCGCTTGACCATCCACAAGGTGTAGGCCGCGCCAAAGACGAGCGCGGTGGCCGCCAGCGCGCCCAGCCAGAAGTTCACCTGCACCGCGCCGAGGATGACCATCCACTCACCGACGAAACCAGCCGTGCCGGGCAAGCCGCAGTTGGCCATCGCGAAGAACACGGCGAAGGCAGCGAAGATCGGCATGGTATTGACCACGCCGCCATAGCTTGCGATCTCGCGCGAATGCACCCGGTCGTACAGCACGCCTATGCCCAGGAACATCGCGCCGGACACTAAGCCGTGCGACACCATCTGCACCATCGCACCGGAGACACCGATTTCATTGAACAGGAAGAAGCCCAGCGTGACGAAGCCCATGTGCGCGATCGACGAATAGGCCACCAGCTTCTTCATGTCCTGCTGCACCAGCGAGACCAGGCCGATGTAGATCACCGCGATCAGCGA
>JAYVEB010000184.1:0-3638 GCA_043749095.1 Burkholderiales bacterium
AAGCGCTTGATGTACGGCCAACGCCATGGTATCCGCCTCATGTGCGTGTGTTCTTCGTCCACGTGCACGTGCTGGTCGGGTCGTCCGCCTTGGGAGGAGACGGTTCCGGCACCCCGGGGTGGTCCTGGCCTTTCTTCGCCTCTTGCAGTGCATTTGCTCTCGCAGGAAGAGGTTGAGACCAGCCTATTGTGAGCGCCAGGAAGCGCTTTGTAATGAAGTCCCTCTTCCTAGTAATTTATTTTATTTTATATAATAAAATCTGCGAACATAGAAATGTTCATAAATGTAGGTAGCAGTACTTCAGCGTGTAAATGCTATGCAAAAATGAAAAGTAATAAAAAGCATACGCTGACAGCGGCGGGATTTGAACCCGCGCCCTTATAGGTTGTAAGAATAGCGTGCACCACCTCGCCTACGTCAACCAGCGCCGAGTTGCGGCCGTTGCCCAACTTGAGCTCGCGAACTGAAAATGCACCTTCAACCTTGGTGGTTATCTTGAGCGAGATGAGCACGCTGGAAGTTTTGAGAAGTTCTTTGAGCTCTGTTGTTGTACGTGAGTTGCTGCAAAAGTTGCTGCCTTTTTCTCACCTTCGATTGCCGGCACAACAGTGTCTGGCGCAGGTGCAGCCTCCTCTTCAACTGCCTGTACTTTAACCAGCTGTTCTTCCATGTGCTCTGCGTCGCTCATGCTTGTAAATACAACCTTTGTTCGCGACGCGCTGCTGTTTCGACTTTGCGTCGGTTGCTGTGAAGCGTGTGTGCAGTTGGGTTAACGTTGTTGTGGTGTTCCAGAATACGCGAGAGAATGACAACATTTTTTTTTATATTTTTTTTGTCTTCATGAACGCGTATGAGCTACAGCGTGCGGAGCGCATAGCACGCAATAAAGAAGAGCTACAGCGCCTGCAAGTTCCGCATCTCGGAAAAGTTATTGTCGCGCCGCCACGGCCACCGCCGGCACCGCGCGCGAAGAGCGCACCAGCCTCTTCACAAAGAACACTTCGGAGCGCAGCGCCTCCAGCCTCTTCACACGTGCAACTGGAGGAGGACGAGCCTGTGGAGCAGAGACCGGTCGCGCCGCGAAAGCCAAACAAAGCGAAGCAACTTGTTGTGAAGGTTGCGGGTGAGCCGCCTTGTCTCTCAAGCCTGGACAAGCTACTGGCTGGCGCTGACGTCTACACTGACGAGCATGAGGCGAAGCTGGGTTCGTGCTCCGTCCCATGGGAAGGAGAAATGGGTGTTGCTAAAGATAGAGGTGACGACGCTGGTATCACGTGCCACCAGTGCCGACAGTGTATGTCTTCCAAGAAGGTTGAGTTTTCTCCAACCTGCTCGGAGTGCGGGTCTGTCCAGTTTTGTGTTTTTTGCCTACAGTCTCGCTACGGCGAGAACCTACGTGAGCTTCTTCGTCGTGGGTGTGCCCTGTGTGTCGCGACATATGCAACTGCAGTTTTTCAGGGTGCTTGCGACGCAAAAGGGGGTGGCCCTCCACTGGTTCTTTGCGCCGTTTTGTGCTGGCTCTGCGCGAGAGTGGGGATTTTTTACGAGGGGCTTCTGCCGCTCACCTGTTGGTGAAGCGCTATCGCAAGGGGTGAATTGGTGTGTTACATTTTCATGAGTAAATAAAGTAATTCAATTGTTGCATCAATAGATGTTTGTCTCACAACCTCAATAACATAACGTACTTTTTCCAAAGTTGAGTGTGGGTGTGGCCGAGCGGTCTAAGGCGCTAGCTTCAGGCGACTGAATACGCTAGTCCGAAATGATATCATCACGGATGAGGGCGTGGGTTCAAAAACCGTGAGTTTCCCACCGCCCACACATTTCTTTTGCTGAAAGACGGTCTCCCAGGCCGAGTGCGTTTTTTCAGGCTGGAATAATATCTCACATGCATATTGAGAAGGGCAAAAACTCTGCCTGAAAATTAAGTCATGACCATGAAGTCCGCCTGATGTCCCTTGAGGGGAGTTCGCTAGTTCGAAAGAGCCAAAGGTCAGCGACGCGTCGCCGATTTTTTCCGAGCGCGCTCGGAAAAAACTCTTTCGAACTAGCGAACTCAGTTTCCTGAAGCTAGCGCCTTAGACCGCTCGGCCACACTGTCCAAAGTGATGTAAAAAAGCATTTTTGTGCAAACTCAATGTCATTAGTTCAATTACATATCATTATCATTAAAACATTCATAGAATCCTGCGGCGGGCCTCCGGCCCGCCGCGTCATCTGATAACACGTTCACCTGTCAAGAATTCGATTAAGGAACAACTCCAATTTCAGACTGAAGCAACCAATCAACTTGCACTAAACAGACGTAAATCGAGAACTGCAGGACGTGTTACGCAACCTCCTGTGTACGGTATGAACTGCTGGACGAGTGCTCCAGTCACTCAGAACTCGCTTTGTGTAATTGTGTTTATTTCGGCACTTCTCCTTACAAAAATGAGGCAACAAGTCAAAGCACTCATCTTCACGCAGCCACGGCAGGCGCAGCCACGGTGGGGGCGGCGGGGGCGGAGGTAGAAGGGAGAGTGTTGCACGCGCGGCAGACGAGTGACTTTCGCCGCGCCGCCGTGTTCTTCTTCAAGATACCCTTGCTGGCCGCCTTGTCGATAGTTTTGATGGCCGCGCTCAGCAGCACATCGACGGTGGACAGCACCGCTGGGTCTGTGCTCGCCTTCGCGGCAGCCACCGCGGCCAACACCTTCTTCATGCGCGTCGCAACCTCAGATTTCTTCGACTTGTTGTACACGCGAGCCTTCTCCGCCTGGCAAGATGGCGTGTAAGTGCGTAGACCCATCTCTCTGCGTTGGCGGCTCCGAAACCGCGGCCCGTCATCTGCACCCACTCGAGGCGTTGCACGCATTTGGCTACGCCAAAGAGTGGCCAAAAGCGGCGTTCGGCGTGTGACGTGGCCACCCAAGAGCTACGCGCCTGCCGCACGCGCTTCTTCGAGTTTTGCTTCGCCTCCACGTGCAGCCGCACCGACCCCGCAGCACTGGCACCCACACTGGTGGCTGCAGTGGCGGCGTGAGATCGGGTGTGGAGCGGCCGCCTCCTGCGCGCCTCGCCGCAAGCAAACGGGCGCTCCACCGACTGAACCGCGGCTGCTCAAGCTGCCGCCTCTTCCGCAAAGTGTCAAGCCTGTCAAGCCTGAAACGAGAGCGTTCATCGTCCAATCACGTTCTTATAACGGCACAGCCACTTGTGTCGTCGTGTCGCAGAGAGTAGACGCAAGGGAAAAATCAATCGTAAACACGCGGAGGAATTCGGTAAATTTTGGAAATTGATGAGTTGCGTGAGATTAGGCGAGGCCCCTAGCAGCCACCATTCAGGGTCTAAGGGTTCCTAAGGGTATCGTAAGAAGAACCCTCGACCTCAAAGATGACGCCGTTATGGGGGCTTCTGATTCGCTTATTCACAAGTGTCAGCCCTCCGCCTCCGAGCCCTCCCCCGCCCTCGCCGCCGCCTCCCTCGCCTCCTCCCCCTTCGCCGCCGCCCTCGCCTCCGCCTCCCTCGCCTCCTCCCCCTTCGCCGCCGCCCAGCCCTCCGCCTCCGAGCCCTCCTCCGCCCTCGCCTCCACCTCCTTCGCCTCCTCCCCCACTGCCGCCGCCCAGCCCACCTCCTCCGAGTCCTCCTCCGCCCTC
>JAYVEB010000185.1:0-11611 GCA_043749095.1 Burkholderiales bacterium
TGGCGATGCTGGTGCCCACCTGGGTCGGCGGCAATCCTTGCAGGTAGCGCAGGCTCTCGTAGTACAGCTCGCTCACCGGGTCACGCCTTTTGTACTGGCCGAAGGTGCCGGTGCGACCGAACTGGTTCAGGTAGTTGATGACGCCGCTGATCGGCAGGTTCGGCGAATTGCTGTAGGCCCCGCTGTTGGGGTAGGTGGCGCTATCCGGATTGGTCGTGTACACCCCGGTGGAGGGGTCCCACTCCTGGGCAGGGTTGTTGCCTGAGATCAACGAGAAGTTAGAGTCAAAGGCACTCGGGCCGACGTATTTCATCGGGGCGCGCAATACGCCGCCACTGCGCTGAATGTCGTCGGGGTTGTCGTTCAGGTAGCCGAAGGCTGCCACGCGGACGCGGTCGCTGTACTTCTGCAGATTGCCGGCCGGCTTGTAGTTGCCGTTCGGATAGCGCAGACAGAGGTTGGTGCGCGGATCGGTCAGCACGCCAGAAGTGTCGGTTTCACACACCCGGACGCGGCTGTAGAAGAAACTGTCCAGCGTCAGCCCCGTGACGACCGTCGAGCTGGGAGCGGCCCGGGTGTAGCAGTTCTTGACGGTGCCGGAAATCGGATCGCCGAACACGCCATTGCTGCAGGAGGTGTTGGCATTGGCCACCATGAACTTCCAGCTGGAGTTGGCGCCATAGGCAATCTGCTGCGTGCCGGAAATCGCGCAGGTTCCGTTCTCGCTCGCGCAGGCGCTGCTTGAAAAATCGCCCGGCAATGAGCCGTTGTAATCAGTGACAACACCAACCGTCGCAGAAGAGCCCGACGACAGACCCAGATTGCCGTTGTTGCCAGGTGAAGCACAACTGCCCGTCTTCTGTGTGCCGAAATACACGCGATTCAGGCAGTTGGCCACATAGAGCGTGCCCGTGAAGCTGGTGGGCAGCAAAGCACTCGGCACCGCACCCGCCGCCTGGGTGCTGGTGATCTGCTTCGAGGGAAAGTTTGTACCGTTCCAGAAGTTGGTGTTGTTGTTGGCCGAGTTGCCGGGCAGCACTGCGCGCTGCAAAACGGTGAGCGAGGAGGTGTCGATGACGCGGTCTCCGCCCGTCAGGCCCAGCCGCAGCACATCGACGGCCGAACTGGTCGCCCAGTTCATGAAATTTCCGCTGAAGCCGGTGCCGCTGCAGGTGCGGCTGGTGGCGGCTCCGCTGCGATAGAAGTACCGCAGGCTCGCGTCGCCAGAGCTGAGGTTGTAGACGTAACAGCTTTCGGTGTCGAAGTAGCCGATGTATTTGGTGTCGGACGAATAGCTGGCGTCGTCGCTGGTGTTGGGCGTGCCGACGTACTGCGCACCGACGGTCGGGAACTCCACCGACAGTGCGAGCGTCAGCGTGGGCTTGGCGCGTGCGCCCTTCGCATACAGCGGCTCGGGAGACAGGGTTACCGTGGGTGGCAAGGACGGGGCGGTGGTCTGGGCCGACACGATCGCAAGGCCGGCGGCGCACAGCGCGGGCAACACCACCCAACGCGTCAGCGGGCTGGATGTCAACGACCGGAACCAACTCAAAGCGTGTGACATGGTCAACCCCCCTCTTTCCTGAACACCATCTGCAGCACGACCTGCACATCGACACGCGGGCCGAACCCCAGTGCGGTGACGCGGTACATCTTGGGCACCTGGCCGCCCGCGGCGTTGTTGCCCAGGGCCTGGTCGTCGATCAGTTCGATGATGTAGCGGGGCGCGCGCGCGGGCCGGATGCCTCCGCCCGCGTCGAAGCTTCTTCCGGTGAAGTCGCCGAACCGGACGGTAGGCGCGCTGGTGCTGGTGTCGAGGAAATCGACACGCGCCCAGATCGGCTTCGCGGTGTCTGGATACGGCAGGCACAGCCCCCGGGTGGTGCCGCTGGAACTGCAGCCAGAGACGAAGATGCCGTCGTTGCCGGGCACGAACTGGGCCGTGCGGGTGCCGCCCGGCCCGCGGATGTCGAACTCGGCATCCATCAGCGCGGCTTCGGCCGCTTGCGAAGCGATCAGGTAGTCGCGGTCGTAGCGTGCGGTGCGCTCGCTCAGCAGTGCGATCTGCGCGCCACCGACGCCGAGCACGATGACGACCAGCAGGATCAGCATCACGACGACCAGCGCGATACCCCGCTGTGTGGGCGGCACGACCGATGAGGTGCGGCGACGGTTCATGGTCACGGATTCCAGGTGGGTGGCATCACGTACTGCGGATTGCGCAAGTGCACGGTGAACACCATGCTCTGGCGCAGGCGGCCATCGCCTGGGGGCGGCACTGTTAGGCTGGATCCAACGTCGTTGGTGTCGGTCAAGCCCGGGCCGGGGACGCTGTAGGTTTGAGCGGTCCCCGCACGGTCGACGGCAGAGCCGGGGTCGCCGCGCAGCAACAGTCCGATGTGTACGCTGCGCACATGTCGCCAGTTGTCCATGGTGGCGTTGGCGTCCCCCGCGACCGTCAGCTGGGTGGCACGCAGGTAGCGGTTGGGGACGTCAACGGAGCTCGCGCTACCTGCCGCCGGCGGCGCGGCCCCCGGCGACACGTTGTACACGCCGTACAGCACCTGGAAACCTTCGACGCCCTGCATCAGCGGCACGGTTTGCCAGGTGCCGGTCGAGTCGCGGTAGGAGCAGGCCAGCGTCGGCTCGCCGGAGGCGCTTCGTTTGATGTGGAAGATGCTGTAAGCCGGCACGGTGCCATCCACTTCGGGGGCACCGCCACAGTTGATCATCGAACCATCTCCGGCAGCCGCACCGGCACGGCTGTCGCCCCAGTAGCGCACGACGAGGATATCGCTGCCGTTGAGGCAGCTGGTGTCGGTGACGGTGCCGCATGCGGTGCTGCGGTTGCTACTGACGAGCCCGGTCGGCAGCGTCATGCCTGTGTCAGGGATCAAGGCGTTGTCGTACCCGACGATCCCGGGGTTCTTGTCGCCGTTGATGTCGCCGCAGGGCTGGCCCGATCCGGAGCAGAAGTAGCGCCAGGTGCTGGCCACCGTGCCGTCGCGGTGGCTTTCATAGCCGGCCTGGATCACGATGCGCTGGATCAGGCTGGCGGCAAAGCGGGCGTTCTCGCGCAGCTGCGATGATTGGTCCACCGAAGTGAAGCCTTGCCGGCCGATCAGCAGCGAGGCGACGGCCGCGAGCGTCACCAACAAGCCGAGGGTGACAGCGACCAACAACTCGACCAGCGTCAAACCGGCTTGGCGATGTCGGCCGTTGACGCGGCCCGCAGGGGTGCGGAAGGAACTCATGTCGCGCTGCCCGCAATCAGGGGGAGAATCACACCCGGCAGGCCGTCGGAAGCCTTGATGGCCGCGTCGGACGCCCGAAGCGCTTGCTGGGTCCAGCCGATCTTGACCACCAGGGTTTGGCCAGGGGTGGTGGGGCAGTCCCACTTCGGTAACCCACTGGACGAGTCGTAGGGCGTGTCATCAAAGCAGACCACGACGCGGGCCTGAGGCAACGCAGCCTTGACCCGCGCCAGCCACAGGTCCATGTCGAACGAGGCCACGTCCTTTGTGGTGGCGCAGGCCCCGGTGAAGCAATTGGCGGTGATCGTCGGGGCCGTCCCGGTGTAGTTGGCAATCAGGTAAGGATTGGCGGTGGTCGACGTCGCCAGCGCCACGTCCTTGTTGCCTCGCATCAAGTCCGCGAGCTCCCGGCCAAGGGCGACTGCGGTCGACTGGTTGCGCGCGGATCGGTTGGACTGCAAAGCGGCGGCCTGCATGCCGACCACGCCGAGCACGCCGAACGACAGCACGACGATCGCCACCAGGATTTCCACCAGCGTGAAACCGTGCTGCGCGCGTGCGGACCGAGTGCGCAAAGCCAGCGAAACGGAATGAACGATATTCATGCCTCGATTGTTGCGAAGCGCTGCGCCGCGTGCGAGCAACGGGCTGCCGTTGGTCTGTCGTCAACGGCCGTTTGTCGGGCGACGGGGTCGCCAAGTCATCAAAGCGGTAATAGTTGGCGCGGCAGCTGGCTGGTGAGCTGGTCGCCGAACAACCGGGCATGCTCGCGCAAGGCGAAGCGGTCGGTCATGCCGGCGATGTAGTCGGTGATTGCCAGTTGCAGCGGCATGCGCACCGCATGCGAAGGCGGCATTTGATCGGGCGCGTCGAGATAGGCCTGATACAGATCGCGCACGACCTGTCGCACGACATCGTTGGCTGCCACCACCCGAGGGTGCTGGTACAGCTGCAGGCGCAGGAACGCCTTCAGTTGCGTCGAGGCCGCAGACACTTCGTCGCCACACACCACCAAGGCAGGCGCCAGCGCCACCTCGGCGGCATCGACCGGCGCGTGTTGTGCGATGCGGTCGCTCGACGCAGCGATCAGGTCGCGGACCTGGTGCGACAGCATCCGGCGAATCACCTCGAACAGCAGCCGGCGCCCATCGGCCTGGGGGTGTTCAGCCAGAACCTCCCGATGGAAGTGCTCGAAAGATGGCAACTCAAGCAACTGCGTGTGGTCCAGCAGGCCGGCGCGAACGCCATCGTCGATGTCGTGCGCGTTGTAGGCCAGCTCGTCGGCCAGGTTGCACAGCTGAGCTTCGAGGCTGGGACGCGTGCGCTGCAGAAAGCGCCAGCCCACGCCACCCGGTTCTGCCGCCTCCAACGCCTGCGCGTGCCGATGCGAACAGTGCTTGAGGATGCCTACACGGGCTTCGAAGCTGAGGTTGAGCCCGTTATGGGTCAGGCATTGCTGCTCCAGGTGATCGACCACGCGCAGGCTCTGCGCGTTGTGCTCGAAGCCCAGGCTGCCCGGGTCTGCCGCGCGAACGTAATCGTCGAGCGCATGCTGTCCGGCGTGCCCGAACGGGGTATGGCCAAGGTCATGCGCCAGCGAGATGACCTCGCAAAGGTCTTCGTTCAGCCGCAGTGATCGGGCGATCGACCGCGCCAGTTGCGCGACTTCCAGCGAGTGCGTGATGCGCGTGCGGAACAGGTCGCCCTCGTGATTGAGGAACACCTGTGTCTTGTAGGCCAGCCGGCGAAACGCAGTGCTGTGGATCACACGATCCCGGTCTCGTTGGAACAGGCTCTGGCCCGGCGCCTCGGGTTCACGGTGCCGACAGCCTCGGCTGCGTTCAGGTGCACTGGCGTACGGTGCAAGCCCTGCGCGGATGAGCGTGTTCACGCCGAATGCGCTTCGATCACCTCGGCCACCAGCGCGTCGTCGGCAGGGTGCAGGCTGGCCTGGCCCGGCGCATCGATCAGCACGAAGCGGATCTGGCCCGACTCCGATTTCTTGTCGATGCGCATCAATTCGAGGTAGCGGGCCGCACCCAGGCGAGGACCGCGGGTCGGCAGACCGGCACGCTCGATCAGCCTTGCAATGCGTGCCGCGTAGGCTGCATCGATCAGTCCGCAGCGCGCCGACAGGTCGGCGGCCATGACCATGCCGCAGCCCACGGCCTCGCCGTGCAGCCAGGTGCCGAAGCCGAGCCCGGCCTCGATCGCATGGCCGAAGGTGTGGCCGAAGTTGAGGATGGCGCGCAGACCCGCTTCACGTTCGTCCTGACCGACGACCCACGCCTTGATCTCGCACGAGCGCCGCACGGCGTAAGCCAGCGCGGTCTTGTCGCGCGCGCGCAAGGCATCGATGTGCTGCTCGATCCAGCCGAGGAAATCATCGTCAGCGATCGGACCGTACTTGATGACCTCGGCGAGGCCGGCCGAGATCTCGCGATCGGGCAGCGTGTCCAGCGTGTCGAGGTCGGCGATCACACGCAGCGGCTGGTGGAACGCGCCGATCATGTTCTTGCCCGCCGGGTGGTTGATGGCGGTCTTGCCGCCGACCGACGAATCGACTTGCGCCAGCAGCGTGGTCGGCACCTGCACATAGGCCACGCCGCGCATGTAGCAGGCGGCGGCAAAGCCGGTCATGTCGCCGATCACGCCGCCGCCCAGGGCATAGATCACCGTCTTGCGGTCGAAGCCCTCGCCGAGCAGCCGGTCGAAGATCAGGTTGAGCGTGCCCCAGTCCTTGTGGGCTTCGCCGTCGGGCAAGGCGATCGTGTGAACGCGTGAATGGTGCGTGGCGAGCACGCGCTGCAGCCGCTCGGCATACAGCGGCGCGACGGTGGTGTTGGTGACGATCAGCGCCTCGGCAGACGCGGCACCACATGCGACGGCATCGAGGCGATCGAGCAGCCCGCAACCGATCAGGATGTCGTAACTCCGGTCGGCCAGGTCGATGCTGAGCTGCGTGGTCGGCGATGGAGTCGGTGGAGTCGGTGGAGAAATCGGCATGCCCGTATTTTGCAGTGCCGCTTCAGCGGCTCATGGAGATAGATCAGTGCAGCAGCGGCTCGATTCCGTCGACGGGCGACGGCACCAGGTCCATCGGCAAAACGCCGGCCAGTTCGAGCTGCATCAGCAGCATGTTGACCAGGTTGTGAACCGAGGGGCGCCCGGTCTCGATCACGAAATGCGCGACGCTGTGGTACAGCGGGTCGCGCACCTGAAACAGCGCACGCAGCCGCGCCAGCGGATCAGCGACCTGCAGCAAGGGCCGGTGCGTGTCGTGTCGCAGCCGTCGAAACAATTCTTCCCCGGTCGAGCGCAGGTAGACCGCGGTGGTGTGCCGGTGCAGTGCGTGGCGATTGGCATCGCGCAGCACCACCCCACCCCCGGTAGCGAGCACGCCGCGGTCGGCGCGCACCAGGTCGGCAATCACCTCCTGCTCGACATCGCGAAAGCGCTCTTCACCTTCGGCATCGAAAAACTCGCGGATGCTGCAACCGATCTGCCGTTCGATCACCGCATCGCTGTCACTGAAGGGCACACCCAGCCGCCGCGCCAGATTGCGCCCGACGGTCGATTTGCCGCCACCTGGCATGCCGATCAGGCTGACGAACATCGCGCCGCGAAGCCAAGCTGTGCAGCGCGCCGACGCTCAGCGCGCGGCCGTGCGCTCGCTGACCACCTTGGGCGTCAGGAAGATCAGCAGTTCGGTTTTTCTGGACGAGTTGGTGCGGGTCTTGAACAGGTTGCCGACCACCGGAATGTCACCCAGCAACGGCACCTGCACCACGTCGGAGCGATCGGTCTGCTCGAAGATGCCGCCAATGACCACCGTGCCACCGTTTTCGACCAGCACCTGCGTCTGAATCGATTTGGTGTCGATCGACGGGACGTTGTTGGTCACGGCGCCGACGCTGTCCTTGTTGACGATGACGTTCAGGATGACGTTGCCCTCAGGCGTGATCTGCGGCGTCACATCCAGCTTCAAGGTGGCATCGACGAACTCGATCGACGTGGCACCGCTCGACGTGGAGCGCTGGTAGGGTATCTTCGTGCCCTGCTGAATCACGGCCTTGATCTGGTCGGCCGTCACGATGCGCGGGCTGGACACCACCTTGCCGCGCCCGTCGGCTTCAAGCGCGGACAGCTCCAGGTTCAGGAACCGGTTCAGGCCGGAGCCGAACAGCGACAGCGCAAAACTCGCCGGCTGGAAGCCACCCTGGGCCGAAGCTGGCAGGTTGAGGAAATTGGTGTCGTTGAGCAGCGGCACGGTGGCTGTCTGGCCTGTGCGGTTGCCGACCACGTTCAGGTTGCCACCGATCGCGACCCGCTGACTACCGCCAACGCTGAAGCCGGCATTGTTGCCGCTGCGGGCGTCATTGACGCCGAGGCGTACACCGAGCGAACGGCCAAACGAGTCATCGGCTTCGACGATGCGGGCCTCGATCAATACCTGGCGCACCGGGATATCGATCTTCGCGATCAGCTCCTGGATTTCTTGCAGCTTCGACGGGGTGTCGCTGACGAACAGCTGGTTGGTGCGCGTCTCAAAGAGCACGCTACCGCGCGGCGACAGGATGCGCGTGGTGGTCGAGCCACTGCCGCCACCACCGCCCTGACCAGAATTCTGGCCCGTCAGGCCGCGCGAGATTTCCTCGGCCTTGGTGTAGTTCAGCTGGAAGGCCTGGGTGCGCACCGGCTCAAGGGCGGCAATCTGCAGTTTCGACTCGAGGTCGGCTTTTTCCTTCGCGGCCAG
This sequence comes from Burkholderiales bacterium, assembly GCA_043749095.1. Taxonomy (GTDB): domain Bacteria; phylum Pseudomonadota; class Gammaproteobacteria; order Burkholderiales; family Burkholderiaceae_C; genus PBB1. The sequence continues at coordinate 8,011 of JAYVEB010000185.1, forward strand.
TTCGTCCTTCGGGGCGATCAGGATCACATTGCCCGATTTCCGCAGACCCAGACCCTTGGCCTGCAAGATGATGTCGAGCGCCTGATCCCAAGGCACGTCCTTCAGACGCAAGGTCACGTTGCCCGTCACCGTGTCGCTCGTGACGACGTTGAAGTTGGTGAAGTCGGCAATGACCTGCAGCAGCGCCCGTACCTCGATGTTCTGGAAGTTCAAAGACAGCTTCTCACCAGCAAAACCGGGGCCTTGCGTCAGCTTGTTCGGATCGATCTTCTGCGGACGGACTTCGACCACAAACTGGTTGTCGCTCTGGTAGGCACTGTGTTCCCATTCACCACGCGGCTCGATCACCATGCGAACCCGGTCACCGATCTGTACCGTCGACACCGTTTGCACCGGCGTGCCGAAGTCGGTCACGTCCAGACGGCGACGCAACGCATCGGGCAGGCTGGACTGCAGGAACTCGACGACCAGGCCTTTGCCCTGCTGACGGATGTCGACGCCGACCTGGTTGTTCGCCAGATCGACCACCACACGGCCAGCGCCATCGGCACCACGGCGAAAGTCGATGTCCTTGAGCGGCAGCTGCTGCCGGTTCTGGGGTTCGGCAAACCGGGTCGGCGGCTGGGTGGCCGTACCGGTGGCGCTCGCCACCTCTGGCGAGGCGCTCGATTCGAGCACGATCACCAGCGTCTTGCCCTGCAACTCCGCGCGGTAAGTGGCCGGCTGGCGCAGGTTCAGCACCAGACGCGTGCGCTCTTCGGATTGCGCGATATTGACCGAACGCAGATTGCCCTGATTGACATCAACCACCGGCTTGCCCGTCGCGTTGCCCACACCGGGCAGATCAATGGCGATGCGCGGCGGAGTTTGGACCACGAAGCCCTTCGGGAGCGCTGTCAGCGGCTCCGACAGCTCGATCCGAATGACTTCGGAGCCGGCTTGCAGTGAGCTGTTGATCGACTGGATCGCAGTCTGCGCCAGGGCCGAGAAAGAAGCGCCGCACAACAACGCCAACGTCCACAGACGTGCCCGCCATTCACTACCCATGTTGATTTTGTCCTGCATGGCCTTCATCGAGCGTTCTCCTGAAGTTGGATCGAGCTGGTGCGCTCGATCCATTCACCTGATGCGTCCTGCACGATCTCCCGGAGGGACATATCGGTTTCCGTGATCTTGATGATCTTTCCGTAGTTCTGGCCGATGTAATCGCCCAGCTTGCCCTGGTAGAGCAACTTGTCGACCTTCAGCAGCACAAACGGCTGCTTGCCACGGGTCACACTGCCCACCATCGTGACGCTGTCGAGTGGGTACGCCTCCAGCGGTTCGGGCCGACGGTTGATCTCGGACTGCAGCAGTGAATTTGGCTGCCGAGACTCCTGCTTGATGGCCACCGCGAGTTTTTGCGCGCTGAACGGCTCAACCACCTCGCCCGCGGTGTAAGGCTGCGGATCGAATTTCTTCGGTGGCGAGATCGGCGGCACGTTCGGTTTGACTTCCTTGCGCTGCTGATCCATCCACTGCGCCAGCTCCTGCTGGTCGCCGCTGCAAGCGACCAGCAGCGCAGCGCAGCAGACCACGACAGCACCAACGCGGTAGGGGCGAAGGCCGCTCATGGATTGCCTCCCGGCTTCTTCGCCGCATTGGCTTTGCGTATCGAATCGAGCTCGGTGGCATCGAGATAACGGTAAGTACGCGCCGTCGCCTCCATCACCAGCACATCACCGCCGCTGCGGTTGCCTTCAATCGAGATGTCGTGCAGCGTGACGATGCGAGACAGGTTCGACACGTCGGCAGCAAAGGCGCCAACGTCGTGATAGCGCCCCGACACCCGCAAGGCGATCGGCAGCTCCGCGTAATAGTCCTTGACCACACTCTGCCCCGGACGGAACAACTCGAACTGCAGGCCGCGGCCCAGGCCCGCCTGATTGATGTCGGACAGCAAGGCGTCCATTTCGGCCTTGCCCGGCAGCTGCTTCTCGAGCTGCGTCACGTACTCCTCGACCTGCAGCTTCTGCTTGCGCAATTCGCTGAGGTTGACGGCCTGACCCAGCTTGTTGCGGTAATCGTCCTTGAGGGTCGGCTCCTTGACGACTTCGGCATCGAACTGGTCATGCGCATCGGAGAGCAGCGTGAACCAGCCGATGACGACGACCACGGCGACCACGAACAGCCAGGCCACCAGCTTGGGCAACACTGGCCATTGGCCGGGCTGGTTGAGGTTGAGGCCCTTGAACTGCGACGCGGCGTCCTGGAACACCGTGTTCATGTCGGTGCTGCCGGCAGGCATGGTGGGAGGTGATGAGGTGGCCATCGATGTCACCCCTTCTTGGCTGCAGGTGCCACGGGCACCGCGCCGGGTTGTTCCTGGGGTCGCTTGACGCTGACCCGAAGCGAAAAATCGAACAAGCGCTTTTGCGAGCGGTCAGCGGCCTGAACGCCGGACACCTTGATCTCGATGAGTTCTGGCTTGACCAGCCATTCCGAGTTGTAGGCGGTGTTGCGCAACAACTCGGACACCCGCTCGTTGGTTTGCGCCACGCCGAGGATGTTGAGCACCTGGCCGGTTTGCCTGACCGAGGTCAGGTACACGCCTTCCGGCGTTTGCCGCACCAGTTCATTGAGCAGGTGCACCGGCACGTTGCGGTCGATCTGCAGATCCTCGACCGCCTTCTGCCGCGCTTTGAGAGATTCGATCTCGGCTTTCAACGCCGCGATGTCCTTGATCTGGATCTCGAGCTTGCCGATCTCTGCCGTCAGGTAGGCATTGCGCCCCTGCTGCGACGAGGTCAGTTGCTCGACGATGCCGTACCACACCCCCACGGCGAGCAAGCCAAAGGCCGCAGCAGTACCGACGCCGACGAAGAAGGCAATCTTCTTGCGACGGCGCTTTTCTTCCCGGTGCGGGAGCAGGTTGATCAGGATCACTGGGCAAACCTCCGCATCGCCAGACCGCAGGCCGTCAGGTAGGAGGGTGCCTCTCGACGCAGCTTGCTTTCACGCACAGCGCCGCCGAGCTTCATGTTGTCGAAGGGGTTGACGACCATCGACGCGAAGCCGGTCAGCTCGGTCACGCGGTCCTTCAGGCCCGGCAAGGTCGCGGTGCCGCCGGCCAGCATCACGTAGTGAACCTTGTGGTGCGGTGTGCTGGTGAAGAAGTACTGCAGGGCGCGGCCGATTTCCTGCGACAGGCTGTCCACGAACGGCGCCAGGATCTGCTGGTCGTAGTCTTCCGGCAGGTCGAAGGCGAGTTTTTTTTGCTCCGCCTCTTCGAAAGAGAACCCGTACTGCCGCGAGATCAACTGAGTCAGCTGCGAGCCACCGAAGGCCTGATCGCGGTCGTAGAGCATTTCGTCGTCGCGCAACACTTTCAAGCTGGTGGTGTCGGCGCCGATCTCGAACAGCGCGATCAGCGCATCGTGGCCTTCGTTGGGCAGCGCACTGACGACGCGGCTCATCGCCAGGCGCGACGCATGCGATTCGATGTCGAGCACCACCGGGCGTAGCCCTGCGGCCTCGGCCAGACCCTGCCGGTCCTGCACGCGGTCCTTGCGCGAGGCGGCGATCAGCACCTCCACATCGCCGACCGAGGTCGGACTGGGCC
>JAYVEB010000186.1:0-11582 GCA_043749095.1 Burkholderiales bacterium
GCACGATCTGGTCGCTGCCGGACAGCTTCACCACCGCCCGTCCGGTCTCGAAATCACCCAGCAGCACGCCGCGCGGTGCCGTGACCTCGATGCCCGGCAGTCGCGCCACCACCCACGCGGTGCCGGCCTCGCTGCGCACTGCCCACCACAGGCCCGCGCCCAGCGCGCCCACCAGCAGCAGCGACAAAAGGCCGAGCGCGGCAATCCGGACCCCCCAGCGCGGCTTGCGGCGGGGGGCAGGCACCGGCGTGGCCGGTGTTGCTTGTGCAGCGGTGTCTTCGTTGTCGGTCAAAACGCGATCCCCACGCTCAGGTGCAGACGCACCTTGTGCACCTCGTCGCCGTACGCCACGTCCATCCGTAGTGGGCCAACCGGACTGCGCCAGCGCAGCCCGACCCCGTAGCCCAGCACCGGGTGCAGGTCCTTCCAATGATCGGCCGCGTTGCCCGCATCGATGAAGGCCGCGCCCCACAAGGAGGGAAACCGGTCCGAGATCGGGTGAGCGACCTCGGCACTGCCGGTGAACAGCACGCGGCCGCTCAGCAAGGCGCCGGCGACTGTCGGCCCGAGCGACCGGTAGGCATAGCCGCGCACCGAGTCGTCGCCGCCGGCGCGAAACAGCAGCGTGTCCGGGATACCGACCTTGTTGCTGGCCAGTACCTCACCGCCTTCCAGCCGCGCGGTGGCGAACCACGCGCCGCCGAGCGGCCGGTAATAGGTGTAGCGGCCGTAGACGCGGCCGAACGGGCCGCTGCTCTCTTGACCGGTGCCGCTGATTGCATAACCACCGGCCACCTCGGCCGACACGGTGTAGCCCTCGGTGGGCAGCAGCACGCTGTCGAGGTCGCGGTAGACCCAGTGGTAGTTGCCGGTGACCGCGTTGTTGTCCACCGTGGTGGTTCCGGTGTCGGACGTGGTGTCCAGGCGTGAGTGCGTGGCTTCGATGTAGTACAGCCGCTCGACCTGTGTGGTGTCCTGGGTGCGACCGATCCGCGCGGTCCACGAGTTGCGCACCTCGTTGACGGTTTTCAACTGCTCGAAGCTGCCGGCGATCAGGTTTCGGTACAGCCCTTCCAGTGGGTACGAGGTCAGCTCACCGGTCCACGACTGCAATTTCGGACCGAGCTCGACCTTGTTCTTGGCGATCCACTCCCAGCCGAAGGGCTGCCGGTGTGTGTGTTCGACGGTCACGCGCGGCCCGGTGTTGGCGCTGTAGCCGGCACCGAAGGTGGCCTGCTGCAGTGGCAGTTCGCGCAACTGCACATTGACCGGCGCGGCCTCGGCGGTGGCCGGGTCGGCGTCGAGAACCACCGAGGCGCCCTCGAACAGACCGCTTTTCTGCAGTCGCTCCTGGAAGTCGATCAGATGGGACTCGCGATAGGGCTCACCGGGCGCCAGCAGCGACAGCTGCTGCACGCTGGTTTCGCCGTAGCGCTGCAGTCCACTGATGTGCACCGGCCCGAGCCGGTACAGCACACCGCTGTCGGCGGCGACATCGAGCTGAATCTTGTTGGATTGCGCGTCGACGCGTGCGCTGGAGGTGCTGAGCGTCGCCGCTGGGTAGCCGTCGGCACGCAGCTTGGCGAGGGCATTGTTCTTCGCGCCGTTCCACTCGGACTGCTGGAACGGCATGCCGGGCGGCAGACGCCAGCCATTGCGCACCTGGGCCAGCAGCACCTTGGCGTCGAGCGAGCCGGCATCGGCCTGCTGCTGCAACGGGCCCTGGGCGCTGAAGGCGAAGTGATCGATGGTGGCGCGTGGGCCGGGCTTGACCTTGACCCGCAGCAAGGGCAAGGCCTGTGGCGCCACGCTTGCACTGGAAGCGGCTGCGTCCTGCAAGCCCTCGGCACGCTCGCGTGCAGCAGCTGCGGTGGCGTCGCCGCCGACGCGCGCGACCGTCACCTCGGGGTTGAAGTAGCCCTCGGTTTCAAGCAGTGCGCGTGCCTGCGCCGGTGCGGCGGCGATCAGCCGGTCGATTTCGGCTGGCGTGATTTCTTCGCTCTGCGGCACGTTCTGGAAGCGCGACAGGTCGAGGTAGGTCAGCAGCAAGGTGCGCAATTCGCTGGGTGCCTCGATGTCGAGTCGGTACACCGCGACCGAGGGCTTGGCCGCAGCGCTGGCCGCAGCGGCGTCTGCAGGGGGCTCGTCATCGAAGAGCTTCTTCACGCTGGCGCAGCCGCCGAAGCCGAGCAGCAGGGCGCAGCAGCCGAGGGTCGCCGCTGTCTGCAGCCACCTCATCGGCTGAGCGTGCGCATGGCCGCGTCCAGGCCAGGCAGGGTCAACGGGTACATGCGCTGGTTCATCAGCTGCTGGATCAGCGCGATGCTCTGGCGGTAGCTCCACAGCGCCTGCGGCTCGGGGTTGATCCAGACGAACTTCGGGAAGGCCTGCGTCAGCCGCTGCAACCACGCCGCACCTGGCTCTTCGTTGTGGTGCTCAACGCTGCCGCCGGGCTGCACGATCTCGTATGGGCTCATCGTTGCGTCGCCGACGAAGATCAGCTTGTAGTCCCTGTTGTACTTGCGCAGGATGTCGTGCGTTGCGAATTTCTCGCTGTGGCGGCGCTGGTTGTTCCGCCACATGAAGTCGTAGACGCAGTTGTGGAAGTAATAGAACTCCAGGTGCTTGAACGCCGACTTGGCGGCGCTGAAGATGTCCTCGACGCGGTGCACGTGGTCGTCCATCGTGCCGCCCACATCCATCAGTAACAGCACCTTGATGTGGTTGTGCCGTTCCGGAATCATTTTCAAATCGAGGTGGCCGGCATTCGCCGCGGTGGCGCGGATCGTGTCGTCAAGGTCCAACTCGTCGGCCGAGCCCTGGCGCGCGAAACGCCGCAGCTTGCGCAGCGCGACCTGGATGTGCCGCGTGCCGAGTTCGGCGTTGGCGTCGTAGTCCTTGAATCGGCGCTGGTCCCACACCTTGGCCGCGCTGCGCTGCCGGCTCTTGTCCTGCCCGATGCGGATGCCTTGCGGGTTCACGCCGTAGGCGCCGAACGGGCTGGTGCCGCCGGTGCCTATCCATTTGCTGCCGCCCTGGTGGCGTTCCTTCTGCTCCTCGAAGCGCTTCTTCAGCGTTGCCATCAGCTCGTCCCAGCCCATCTTCTCGATCGCTGCTTTTTCTTCCGGGCTCAGTTCGAGCTCGAGCACCTTGCGCAGCCAGTCGAGCGGGATGTCCTGCGCGAAGTCGGTCAGCGTCTCGACGCCCTTGAAGTAACTGGCGAAGGCCTGGTCGAATCTGTCGAACAACGTTTCGTCCTTGACCAGCGTGGTGCGCGCCAGCAGGTAGAAGTTGTCCAGCGTGGGGCCGCCTACCGCCTCGTCGTCGAGCACGCCGGCCTGCAGCGCTTCGAGCAGCGTCAGGTACTCGCGCACCGACACCTTCAGCTTCGCGTCCCGCAGCGACAGAAAGAAGTCGATCAACATCGCGGGTGTTTCGTCAACAGCAGCTGCCGATGCGGCGTGAGCCCGACCGCTCAACGGCGCTGCCGCTGCATGAACACCAGCTTCTCGAACAGCGAGGTGTCCTGCTCGGTTTTCAGCAAGGCGCCGAGCAGCGGCGGCACGACCACCGCATCGTCCTGGCTTTGCAGCGCGGCCAGCGGGATGTCCTCGGCGACCAGCAGCTTCAGCCAGTCGAGCAGTTCGGATGTCGAGGGTTTTTTCTTCAGGCCGGGTACGTTGCGTACTTCGTAGAAGCGCTGCAGGGCAGCGGCCAGCAGTTTCTTCTTCAGGTCGGGGAAGTGCACTTCGACGATGCGCTGCATCGTCTGCGCGTCGGGGAACTGGATGTAATGGAAGAAGCAGCGGCGCAGGAAAGCGTCGGGCAGTTCCTTCTCGTTGTTCGAGGTGATGAAGACCAGCGGCCGATGCACCGCGCGGACCAGCTCGCGCGTCTCGTAGACGTAGAACTCCATCCGGTCGATCTCGCGCAGCAGGTCGTTGGGGAACTCGATGTCGGCCTTGTCGATTTCGTCGATCAGCAGCACCACCGGCTGCTCGGCGGTGAAGGCCTTCCACAGCACGCCCTGCACGATGTAGTTGCGGATGTCGTGCACCTTGGCGCCGCCGTCGATGTCAGCCAGCTGGCTGTCGCGCAACCGGCTCACCGCGTCGTATTCGTACAGGCCCTGCTGGGCCTTGGTGGTGCTCTTGATGTGCCACTGCAGCAGCCGCATTCCCAGCGCCTTGGCGACCTCCTCGGCCAGCATCGTCTTGCCGGTGCCCGGTTCGCCCTTGACCAGCAGCGGCCGCTTCAGCGTGGCTGCGGCGTTGACCGCGAGCATCAAATCGTCGGTGGCGACGTACTCTTGCGTGCCTTTGAACTTCATGTCGCTTTGCTGTCAGCCCGCAGAACCGTCGAAAAAACAGTATAGAGAAACGAGGTCCGTTGCTGAACCGTCTGGCTGTTCGCCAAGACCTGGGGTTCCTTCGGGGGCCCTCTATACTTCACAGCTGTTATCCAACCCGCACTTCGTACTCGCCTGAACATGAGATCACTGCATTCGCTCACCCTGTCGTTGATGTTGATGTCCGGTGCGTTCAGTACCGCTGCGGTCGCGCAGGACGCGAAGGCCGGCGAGGGCAAGGCCCAGTTGTGCATAGGCTGCCACGGCATCATTGGCTACCAGGCCAGCTTCCCCGAAATCTACAAGGTGCCGAAGCTGGCTGGCCAGAGCGCGCCGTACATCGTGTCGGCACTGACCGCCTACAAGAAAGGCGACCGCCTGCACCCGACGATGCGCGGTATCGCCGCTGCCCTGACCGACCAGGACATGGCTGATCTGGCAGCGTTCTATGAATCCCAGGGCAAGGATGCGGCACCTGTGCCGTCGGGTCCGCCGAAGGACGCCCCGTCGGCGCGTGTGGCCGAGTTGTTGAAGAAGGCCAACTGCACTTCCTGCCACGGCGAGAATTTCAGCACGCCGATCTCGCCCACCTACCCGAAGATTGCTGGTCAGCACCCGGACTACCTGTATTTCGCGCTGAAGTCGTACCAGACCGATGGCAACCCGCAGGTCGGGCGCAAGAACGCGATCATGGGCGGCATGGCACGTCAGTACACCCACGCCGAATTGAAGGAACTGGCGGTGTATGTCGGCTCACTGCCCAGCGCGCTGCAAACCGTCCCGCAATCGCGATTCCGCTGAAACCGATGGCGGCTCTGTCGCCTCGCACAGAGAAAGGCCGCCCACCGAGGCGGCCTTTTCTTTGACACGCCCCAAATCAGCGCCTGCGAAAGCCCTACCGTCTCAATGGGCGACCACGGGTACCGATATAGGCTGACGTGAACACACCGAACCTGAAGAAAGTCCCCGTGGACCAGATGCGTCTGGACATGCACCTGCACGAGATGTGCGGCGCGTGGCTGGATCATCCGTTCTGGAAGACGAAGTTCGTGCTGCGCGATCCGGCCGACCTGGCTAAGCTGCAGCAAAGCGGCATCAAGGAATGCTGGATCGACGTTTCCAAGGGTCTGGACGTCGCCGACCCTGGTGACGACGTTCAGATCGTTGACCGCCGTGGTGAGATCGCCACAGGCTCGCCGCATGCCGCGTTGGATGTCGACACCGCGACCGATCTGGCCCGCGCGGCCGCAGTCTCGACCGACAAGCCGGCGGAGTTCACCGAGGAGGTGCGCCGCGCCGCCGCGTTGTGCAACCAGGCGCGTGCTGCAGTGATCTCGTTGTTCGCCGAGGCGCGCATGGGCCGTGTGGTCTACAACGAACAGTGCGCCGAGTTGGTCCACGAGATCGCCACCTCGGTCGGGCGCAACCCGACCGCGCTGATCTCCCTCGCGCGGCTGAAGACCCACGACGACTACAGCTACATGCATTCGGTCGCCGTCGCCGCCTTGATGGCGGCGCTGGCCAAGCAACTCAATATGGACGAGACCCAGGTGCGGATGGCTGCGAAGGCCGGCCTGCTGCATGACATGGGCAAGGCGGTGATGCCGCTGCACATCCTGAACAAGCCGGGCAAGCTCACCGACGAGGAGTTCGCGATCATCAGGACGCACCCGCAGCAGGGCCATGCCTTGCTGCGAGCCGGCGAGTCGGTCCACGATGTCGTGCTTGATGTCTGCCTGCATCACCACGAAAAGATGGACGGATCGGGCTACCCCGACAAGCTCTCGGGCGACCAGATATCGCTGTTCGCGAGGATGGGTGCGGTGTGCGATGTCTATGACGCCATCACCTCCAACCGGCCGTACAAGCAAGGCTGGGATCCGGCCGAGTCCATTGCCCGGATGGCCGGCTGGGCCAAAGGGCACTTCGATCCGGTGATCTTCAAGGCCTTCGTCACCAGCCTGGGCATCTACCCCGTCGGCTCAATGGTGCGGCTGAAGTCGGGTCTGCTCGCCGTGGTCACCCGGCAGAACGAGACGGCTCTGACCAGCCCCGAGGTCAAGGTGTTCTTCTCGACCAAGCAGGGTCTGCATGTCCCGCCGCGCCTGCTGGATCTGTCGAACGTGAACTGCGCCGATCGCATCATCAGCCGCGAATCGAACGACGCCTGGAAATTCACCCACCTGGACGCGTTATGGGCTGGCGAAGACGCGCTACGCAAGATGGGGCGCAAGGTTTAGTGCGGTGGTGAAGCACTGTGCCTTGGCACCGAACCGGGGCAGCTTCGTCTGGCACGTCAATTGCAACGGCAATTTGCTCTCTTGAAGAGTCGTGAGTGGGGCCTTGGAGACTGCCGCGGAATAAATCCGAAGGCTGGTCGGCTGAGGCAAACATGAACCGCGACAAGACGAGTACCCATGAACTTGGTGTGCACTCAGCCGGCTTGACGCCGGTCTGATTTCCGACGCACGACCTGTTCCAAACCAATGCCAAAGTCCCCTCTGTTCTTGGTCGCCGAATCCGTACCGAAGGTTACGATGAATCGCCACGATCCTCTGCTGCAAGCCCGCCGACGCTTCCTTTCACTGACAACTGGCGGGACCCTTATCGCCGCGTTGCCCGGCTGTGGCAGGAAGAGCGATGTGCCACCCGCTGCCACCATCGCCCAGCCCGCGTCTGCGCCAGTCCAGGCATCAGCCCCGGCATCCGCCGCAACATCAACCAAGCCCATCACCATGCGGTTGGGCATCAACCCCTGGCCCGGGGTCATGCCCTTTAAGACGGCGGAGGCGCACGGGCTGTTCACGGCCAACGGGCTCGACGTGAAACTCACCCTGTTCTCCTCGATCTCCCAGATGATGGACGCCTTCAACACGGGCAACATCGACGCGACCGTGATTGATCCTGGAACGCTCTTGCTGAGCGCCGCCAATGGAATCGCACAGAAGTTCGTGTTCGTGACCGATTTCAGCAACGGCGCGGACGCGATCGTTGTGGCCCCTTCGATCAAGTCACTGTCCGATCTCAAGGGCAAGTCGGTCGCGGTGGAATTTGGCAGCATCGGGCACTTCCTTCTTCTAACGGCACTCGACAAGGCCAGCGTCGCCGTGGCCAATGTGAAGCTTGTGAACATGACTGCCGACCTCGCACTGGCCGCATTCGCCGCTGGCAAGACGAACGCGGCCGTGTCCTACGAGCCATTCGTCGGGCAGGGCATCAAGAGCGGCAAGGGCCGCGTCATTTTCTCGACGCGTGAAGCGTCCATTGCGCCTGATGTGTTGTCGATGCGGCAGGATTTCCTGGATCGCAACCCGGACGCTGGTGTGCGGCTGATCCGCGCTTGGTACAGCACGCTTGACTGGCGCACACAGCACATGGACGAGGCCGTTGCAGTGGAATCCAAGGCGCTCGATGTTTCTCCCGCCGACTTCCGCTCGTTCAGTGACAGCGTGCGTTTGGTGACCGACCCCAATGAGGTGACCAAGCTCATGGTCACCGGCGACTCGCCCGATTGCACTTTGGAGAAGATCACAGCGGAGGTGGCGGGATTCATGAATTCGCAGAAGCTGCTCGCGAAGAACCCGCCCTCTGCCGCCGAACTGATCGATGCCGCCCACATCAGGCGCTACCTGGCTCAGTCTGCCGGAGGCAAGGCCTGATGCCAGACCACTCGCCAACGCGGCTGCTCGTGAGGGCGGCGAAGGTCCTCACGCTCGATCCGCAGCGGCCCGTCATAGACGACGGCGCCGTGTTGACCTCTGGTGAGTCGATCACAGCGGTCGGGTCGTATGCCGAGTTGCGCGAGGCGTCTGCGGGCGCCCGCGAAATGGGTGGTCCGTCCTTCTGGCTGTTGCCCGGCTTTGTCAACGCGCACTATCACAACTGGCGCACCTTCTCCATGGGTGCCACACCGGACGGGCCCCTGGAGCAGTTCATGCTGCGGATGTCCGGCTTCGAGGTGCCGAGCGAGTTGGAGGCAGAGTTCTCGTACCTGAACACGATCGTCTCGGCAATCCAGCTGGTTCGTTCGGGAGTCGCCTGCACAGTCGACATGCCCTACGCGCCGAACCACGCGCCGATCCTGAACGCTCACCACGCCCTCGGCCTGGATCTGATCTATGCGCCTACGATCCGCACCCAGCTGGGATACGTCTACGCCGACGACGCCGAGTTCCTGGCAACCCTGCCCGCAGACCTGCGAGCCAGGGTCGAAGGTCGAGGGCTGGGCCTGACGGGCAGCTACCTCGACCCCGAGCGGTACTGGCAGGACTGGCTCACACTGAAGGAAGCACATGGCGAGCGCGTCCAGTTCGTCATTGCGCCCGATGGCCCGGAGTGGTGCAGTGAAACCCAACTGAAGTTGTGGCGAGATCGAGCCGACCGAGAGGCTGCGTGCCTGCACCTGCACAACAGCGAGTCACCGATGGAGATGCAGTGGGCGCTGAAAACTCGGGGTCAAACAATGACCGAGTACCTCGCCTCGATCGGTTTTCTCGGTCCTATGGTCTCCTGCGGGCACGGCGTCTGGTACACACAGCACGATATCGAGCTGTTGGCTGCTGCGGGTGTCACAACCGTCCACTGTCCCTCGTCGAACCTCCGGTTGTCCAACGGGATTGCGCCCGTCGCGGACTATCTTGCCGGGGGTATGCATGTCGCGATCGGCACCGACGGGCACGGCTTCTCCGATACGAGCGACTATCTGGAGGAATTGCGACTCGCAGATCTCCTGCAACGCACGCCTGGCCTGTCGACGCGCTCACTTCCAGCTCGGACCCTGCTCGAGATGGCGACAGTCCATGGCGCCAGAGCGTTCGGGCGCGCGAAAACCGGCGTCCTGCAACCGGGACACTCGGCCAATCTGACTCTGCTCGATGCTGCAGCGATGACACGGCCTCACGCATGGCCCGGCCACGATCCACATCGCGTGATCCTCCAGAAAGCCCGTGCGGCTCATGTCGACACCGTCATCTCGCGGGGGCGCATCCTGTTGGAGGGTGGGCGGATCACCACCGTGGACGAAGACGACATCGAGAGTCGGTTGAGAGCGTTGTATACAGAAATCTGGGCTGCGCAAAGCCCGCAAAGGCAAGCGATTCTGGATGCGTTGGAGCCCCACGTGATGCGGTTCTACGATCACTGGGCCGACATCGGCGTGGCATCACGTTACTCGTATAACCGCACCTGATCAGCGTTTTCCAATCGACGCGCGGCATGACCTCGCGATGGCGGTTGGCCGGGCTGTCCAACTTGCCGGCGACGCTGCTTTACAGCGTCGGAAATCACCCCCGAACGCGCGAGTTCCAGGGCTTGCCCATTTCCAGTGCATACCAGCGATCGCCGCCGCGCGCCGGCTTGATGACCTCTCGAACCACCTCAAAGGCGTGAGCGTCCAGCCACCCCACCTTGCTGCGAGCCGGTAGGGTCGTGACGATGGCGTCCACCTATTCGATTGGTGGACACCTATTCATGAACGGAAGTGGCAAGAAAGGGGAACCGAGGCAACTGCACTTTTCCTCGCCTCGGCCACGCGCTCACCGGCGGACCTGGAAAAACGGCGCTTGTGGCACAGAACGGTCAGCGGATCCAGTCAAGCGGATCCTCCACCAGCCCCGGTTTCTGCCCGCGATTCTCCAAGAAGATACGGTGCCAGATCGCAAACTGCATCACGCCCCAAACCTGCTCGCTGCATTTGCCGGTGTGGCGCTGGGCCTCGATGAGGTACTTGACTCCATCAATGTTGAACCAGTCCTTGATCGCCCGGTTGCTGGCCAGTGCATCCCCCAGACCCCGTAAAAACGTGTCGCTCAGTACGCTCTGGATGGGCACATGAAATCCCCGCTTGCTTTGCATCAAGTGCTCGCCCGCAATGTATTTCTGACCCCACTGCCTGAGGAAGTACTTGCCGACGTTGCCTTTAACTTTCAACTCGTCTGGCAGCGAGAGCCCGAACTCGACGATCCGGTGATCCAGGTAGGGAACCCGTGCCTCCACTCCAAACGCCATCAGGCTGCGATCTACCTTCACCAGCAGCTGGTCAGGCACGGCTGTCACCAGGTCGTAGTGCTGCGATCGCTGGATATCAGTCCAAGTGATCGGTGTTTCTTTCCAGTCGTCAATCTGCGCTTGGCGAAAGCCTTTCGAGACCGCCGCCAGACGGGGTGAATACAAACGCTTTCGCAGCGACCGCGGACAGCGGTTGCGAGATCTGAACCCGCCGACGCCTGGGCGCGAAAGGTTAGAAAACCAGCGAAGAAAGGGGGGCTTGCAGTAACGGGTGTAGCCCGCAAAAGCTTCATCCCCTCCCTCGCCCGTGAAGATGACCTTGAGGGAATGTGCCGCCTTTTCAGCCAACAGCGAGGTGGGCAGGACGGCGAAGTCGAGCATCAGCTCGTCGGTCGACCAAATGGCGTGGGGTATGCGGGCGAGCAGCTCTTCAGGGGTGATCTCTAGCGACGAGTGGCGTGTGCCGAACTGGCGCGCAATCTTCTCTGCAGAGTTAGATTCGTTGCGATCGCGATCAACCGAATAGCCAACCGAAAAGCTTTCGATCGGTCTATCGTGCATCTGCGTCAGCATGGCGCACAGAATGCTCGAGTCGACTCCGCCGGACAGAAACAATCCGAACGGAACGTCCGCACGCATGTGCTCCCGCATGACCTGCTCAAACAGCGCAGAAAACTCCTCCTGCGCTTGCGGCATCGTCATTCGCTGCATCGGAAAGTGGCAAATTGACCAGTAGCGCTGCACGTCGCATTTCAGGTCGTAGTCGATCGTGATTGCGTGTCCGGGTGGGACCCGCGATATTCCCATCAGAGCTGTCTGCTCACCGCACAAAAACTCGTTTTCGAGGAATTGAACGATCCCATCTGCGCTGACTGCGGGCGTAGACGGCAAGAGCACCAGCAATGCCTTGATCTCGGAGCCAAATGCAATTCGGCTGCCGTCGCGGAACACGTAGAGTGGCTTGATGCCCAGCCGATCACGCGCAATCACAACACGACGGTTGATGCGATCATGGATCGCAAGTGCAAACATGCCATTGAGCCGGCGCAGGCCCTCAATGCCCTCAGCGGCGTAAACCTGCAGAACACACTCCGAATCCGAATTGCTGAGTGGGACGGTACCGGTCTTGGCAATGAATTCGGCGCGCAGCTCGATGTAGTTATAGATCTCACCATTGACAACTGCCGAAAGTTCACCGCCAGGTGTGACGATCGGTTGATGACCACCC
>JAYVEB010000187.1:0-3593 GCA_043749095.1 Burkholderiales bacterium
CGTCGAATTCCACACGAGTTCTTCGGTCGTCAGCCAGCCCATGCCCTGGATGAACGCGCCTTCGACCTGGCCGATGTCGATCGCCGGGTTCAGCGATCGGCCCACGTCGTGCAGCAGGTCGGCGCGCAGCAGCCGGTGCTCGCCGGTCAGCGTGTCCACCAGCACCTCGGACACCGCCGCACCGTAGGCGAAGTAGAAGAACGGCTTGCCCTTGAGCCGCTCGCGGTCCCAGTGCAGCCCGGGCGTGGCGTAGTGGCCGTCGCTCCACAGCTGCACCCGGGCGAAGTACGCGGCCATCACCAGCGACGCAAACGCGATCTGCTCGCCGTTGACATGGACCTGGTCGTTGGCGAATACGACGTCGCCGGCGTCGCCGCCGTGGTGGGCCGCGGCGAAGGTGGCCAGCCGGCTGCGGATTCTCCGCGCCGCGTCCTGCGCCGCCTTGCCGTTCAGGTCGGCGCCGGTCGACGCCGCGGTGGCCGAGGTGTTGGCCACCTTCTGCGTGTCGGTGGCGGTGCAGCGCACCCGGTCGAACGAGATGCCCAGCTCGTGCGCCACCACCTGCGCCACCTTGGTGTTCAGCCCCTGGCCCATCTCGGTGCCGCCGTGGTTGACCAGCACCGAGCCGTCGGTGTAGACATGCACCAGCGCGCCGGCCTGGTTCAGGTGCGCCAGGTTGAACGCGATGCCGAACTTGACCGGCGTCAACGCCAGGCCGCGCTGAAGCACCGGGCTGTGCGCGTTGAACTGCGTGATCTCGTCGCGGCGGGCGCGGTAGTCGCTGCTGTGCTCCAGACGAGCGGCCAGCGGCTGCAGGATGTTGTCAGCAATGCGCTGACCATAAGGCGCCACGTCGCGCTCGCCGACGCCATAGAAGTTGGCGCGCCGCACGTCGAGCGCATCCTCGCCCAGTCGGCGCGCGATGCTGTCGAGGACCACCTCCATCACGATCGCCCCCTGCGGTCCGCCGAAGCCGCGAAACGCGGTGTTGCTCTGCGTGTTCGTGCGGCAGCTGTAACCATGCAGCGCCGCCTCGGGCAGCCAGTAGGCGTTATCGACATGGCACAGCGCACGCGCCATCACCGGTCCCGACAGGTCAGCCGAGTGACCGGCGTTCGACAGCAGCGTGATCTCGGCACCGAGCACGCGGCCGGTGTCGTCGTGTCCGATCTCATAGTCGATGTGGAAGCCGTGGCGCCGGCCGGTCACCATGAAGTCGTCGTCACGGTCGAGGCGCAGCTTGACCGGCCGCTTTAGCCGGCGCGCCGCCAGTGCCGCGATGCAGGCGAACGGCGCCGACTGCGACTCCTTGCCGCCGAAGCCGCCGCCCATGCGCCGGCACTCGATTCGCACCTGATGCGAAGCCAGCTTCAGTGCTGCAGCGACCCGGTGCTGCATCTCGCTCGGGTGCTGTGTCGAGCAGTGCACCAGCAGGCCGTCGGCTTCGGTCGGCAGCGCGTAGCTGATCTGCCCTTCAAGGTAGAACTGCTCCTGCCCGCCGACCTCGAACGTGCCGCGCAGCCGGTAAGGTGCGGCATCGATGGCAGCGCGGGCGCCCGCACCGCTGACGCTGCGGCTCAGGTGCATGGCCGGGATCACGTACTGGCTCACGGCGTGAGCGTCCCGTATCGTCAGCACGGCCGGCAGCGGCGCGATCGTCATCACCTCACGGGCCATCACTGCGGCACGGCGAGCCGCATCGCGGGTGTCGGCAACGACCGCGAACACCGGCTGGCCGAGGTAGCGCAATTCGCCGTCACAGCGACCGTTCTCGTGGAAAGCGATGGCGGCCAGGATCGGCTCGTCATGGACGATGGCACCGCAGTCGTTCGGGCCGGGGAAATCGGCGCCGGTCAATACGGCCACCACACCGGGCAGAGCTCGCACACGATCGAGATCGAGCGCAGTGAGCCGGCCGTGAGCGACCGGCGACAACCCCAGCGCGATGTGGAGCGTGCCGACGAGCTCGGGCAGGTCATCGGTGTACGGTGCGGCGCCCGCGACATGCAGGTGCGCGGATTCGTGGGGACGCGCCACGCCGACGGTGGCACTCGGTGTGCGCGGTGCCGCCTCGTTCACGACGGCGCCTTGGTGACAGCCTCTGTGCGCTCGCCGGCCATCGACCGTATCGGCCAGATGCGGGTCGCGTGCGCAATCATCGGATCGAGGCTCCGTGTTTCCAGCCAGAAGCGCTGCAACAGGTTCTGCGCGACCTGCAGGCGATACGCCGCGCTGGCACGCAGGTCGGACAGCGGCTGGAAGTCCTGTGCCAGCGCCAGCTGCGCGGCCTGCACCGCCTCGGCATTCCACACCCGTCCGACCAAGGCGGCCTCGGCCGCTGCCGCGCGCTTGACGATCGCCGCCATGCCGCCATAAGCCAGCCGCGCTGCGCGCACCGTGCCGCCATCGAGATCGATCGCGAAAGCAGCGCACAGGGCCGAGATGTCGCAGTCGTAGCGCTTGCTGACCTTGTAGGCGCGAACCCATTGCCCCGCCGACGACAGCGGCACCACCAGCGCCTCGACAAACTCGCCAGGCTGCAGGACGTTGCGCATGTAGTCGACGTAGAACTCGCACAGAGGCAGACGGCGGATCGCATCGCCACAGCGCAATTCGATCTGGGCATCGAGCGCCATCAGCACCGGCGCCGCATCGCCGATCGGCGAGCCATTGGCCACGTTGCCGCCCAGCGTGCCGGCATGCCGCACCGGTGGGCCAGCGAAGCGCAGGCCGACTTCGGCCAGGTCAGGCCAGTGGGCTGCCAGCATGCGCCAGGCGGTTTCCAGCGACACGCCCGCGCCGATGCGCAGCTGACCGTCCGTGGTCTCGATGCGCTTGAGTTCGGCCACGTTGCCGAGATACAGGATGTCGCCGAGATCCCGAAACTGCTTTGTTACCCACAGGCCGATGTCGGTCGCGCCGGCGAGCACGCGGGCGTCGGGATGCGCGCGGCGCAGTGCGGCCAGCGCATCCAGGGTGGTCGGCGCATGGAAATGGTCGGTGCGCGGCCCGCCGGTGTCGGCCGATCGATGGCGATTCACCGCACTGTAGTGGAAGGTCTCCGGGCTGCGCATCGCCGTCAGCGCCGCGATGACTGGCGCGGTGTCGAGCTGCACCGCGGGCAGATCGAACATCTGCTCGCCGGCATCGACGATGGTCCGGTAGCCGGTGCAGCGGCACAGGTTGCCCGCGAGGTCGTCGGCGATCTGTTGACGGTCCGGCCGGCTGCCTGCCGCGCGGTGCCGCTCGTATTGCTGGTACAGCGACATCACGAAACCCGGCGTGCAGAAGCCGCACTGCGAGCCGTGGCAGTCGACCATCGCCTGCTGCACCGGATGCAGCGCGTCGCCGGCCATCGCCTGCAGGTCTTCGACGGTGTAGAGCGCCTTGCCGTGCAGCGTGATCAGAAACTGCAGGCAGGCGTTGACGCTGCGCAGGCCCAGGCCGCGCACGTGGTCATCGGGGTGGTCGGTATGTTGAGGCAGGTCACCAACGACGACGGTGCAAGCGCCACAGTCGCCTTCGTTGCAGCCTTCCTTGGTGCCGGTGCAGCGCGCGTCTTCGCGCAGCCAGTCGAGCACCGAACGGGTGGG
>JAYVEB010000188.1:0-3591 GCA_043749095.1 Burkholderiales bacterium
TACCCCTTGGCACGCTCGAGAAAATCGCTCCTGCGCGATTCTGGAAGCTCGGAAATCAAGCCATCATTTTGGAATATTCCTGCCGCCCAGACTCCTAGAGTGGCAACCAGTTCGCATCATTGCGTTTCTCAGCAACCAGCCAAGCATCGGTGGCGCTAACTTCGGAGGTTTCATCATGTTCGACCCCAGGAATGGTTTGTATGTCTTCATCGCCGTGGTCGCCTTGGCGGTCGTGGCTTGCCAGCCCAAGGAAGGCCCGGCAGAAAAAGCGGGCAAGGCGGTTGACAACGCGGCCCAGAAAGCTGGCGATCAGATCGAGAAGGCTGGCGACAAGATCAAGGAAACGGTCGACGACGCGAAGAAATAAGGCGCCTCTTTTTCTTTCTACTCGGCGCGATCAGTCTGGTGCGTGCACCGCCGCGTGCGGTGCATCTTTCGATAGAGTGCGGTGTGTCCTCACCGCCTCCGCGCCAGAGCCATGTTGTTCCTTCTGTCCCCCGCCAAGACGCTCGATTACGACCGTGCTGCGCACGTTTCCCGCGCGACCACGCCGCAGTTCGTGTCGCAATCGGCCGAACTGATCAACCTGCTGAAGACCAAGAGCGTTGCCGACATCGCGGCGTTGATGGACCTCTCAGAGCCGCTGGCGGCCTTGAACGTCGGCCGCTACGGCGTGTGGAGCCCTCGCTTCACCGCGAAGAACAGCAAGCCGGCGGTGCTGGCATTCAACGGCGACGTCTACGAAGGCTTGGCTGCGTCTTCGCTCGGCGATGACGATCTCGATTGGGCGCAGCAGCACCTGCTGATCCTGTCAGGGCTGTACGGCGTACTTCGTCCGCTCGACAAGATGCAGCCCTACCGGCTCGAAATGGGCACCGCGCTGGTAAACACGCGAGGCAAGAGCCTGTACGCGTACTGGGGTGACACGCTGGCGCAGCACATCAACCAGCGGATGAAGTCCGACCCGTCGCCGGTGATCGTCAACCTGGCGTCGCAGGAATATTTCAAGGCGGTGCAGTCGACACCGAACAGCCGCTGGCTGAAACCCCGCGTGGTCGAGTGCGTGTTCGAGGACTGGAAGTCTGGGCAGTACAAGGTCATCAGCTTCTTCGCCAAGCGTGCGCGCGGCCTGATGGCGCGTTATGCCATCACGCACCGGGTGCAGACGCCGCAAGGGCTGCAGGCTTTCGACAGCGAAGGCTATGCGTTCGACGCGGCCGCGTCCGAGCCGCACCGGCTGGCCTTTCGCCGCAAGCTCTGAGCCTTTCAGATGCCCGCAGCCCAGCAGATCACGCCGGAGCTGCGACGCTGGATCGTCGAGCAGGCGAGTGCGGGTCTGGCCCCCGAGGCGGTGCTGCAAGCGATGCGCGAAAGCGGCTGGACCAGCGAGGTGGCCGAGCAGGCGCTCGAGGACACCTTGCGCGGTTACCTGGTCGAGCATGCCGAGATCCACGGCCTGCCGCCGCCCACGCGGGTGCCCGAGCCGATGGATGCCGATGGCAGCTTGCTGCACCGCCTGGCTCTGCCGCTGGACCCGGCAGCCGGCCCTGCCGACGGTGTCCGCGTGTTGGCGAGTTTGTTGAACCCGCGCATCGTCGTCTTCGGCGGGCTGCTGTCCGATGCGGAATGCGACGGCTTGATCGAACTGGCTGCGGCGCGCTTGGCGCGTTCGGAAACGGTTGAATCGCGAACCGGTGGCAGCGAGGTCAACGACGCGCGCACCAGCGACGGCATGTTCTTCGCGCGCGAGGAGAACGCGTTGTGCGCACGCATCGAGCAACGCATCGCCGCGCTGTTGGCCTGGCCGCTCGAAAACGGCGAAGGCCTGCAGGTGCTGCGTTACCGGCCGAATGCCGAATACAAGCCGCACTACGACTATTTCGACCCGCAGCAGCCGGGCACGCCCGCGGTGCTGGAACGCGGCGGCCAGCGCGTGGCCAGCCTGGTGATGTACCTGAACACGCCACCGCGCGGCGGCGCCACGGTGTTCCCCGAGGCGCAGTTCAGCGTATTGCCGGTCAAGGGCCACGCGGTGTTCTTCAGCTACGACCGCCCGCACCCGATGACGCGCACGCTGCACGGTGGTGCGCCGGTGCTGGCCGGCGAGAAATGGGTGGCCACGAAATGGCTGCGTGAGCGGCGCTTCGACTGATCGATGCAGGCCGCCTTTTGCGTGAACCTTCGAACTTCGCGCAGAAACTTGTCAACCGCGATCAAAAGGGCGCGTTGAATGCACAGAGCCGACCGAATCCGATCGCTCTCCAACCTCCTCAAGGAATCGCCTCATCATGAAGAAGATCATCGCCGCTGTTGTTGTTGCCGCATTCTCGTTCGGCGCTTTCGCTCAAGCCCCCGCTGCAACGCCAGCCACGCCCGCGACGCCGACTGTCGCAGCCGCGACGCCTGCTGCACCTGCATCGGCTGCCAAGGCCAAGGCCAAGCCCAAGCACAAGAAGCATGCAGCCAAGGCCCCGGCTGCTGCGAAGCCTGCTTCGTCCTGATCGGTTTCGGCCATCAAAAAACCCGGCTTCGGCCGGGTTTTTCGTTGGCAGGTTCAGCTCACCATTCAGCGCTTGGGTCCGGTCGAGCGCGAGGTGAACGGCGCACCACCGTCGCGCCGCGGCTCTGGCCGGGGGCCGGACGGACGGGCCGCAGGTGCGGCCGCACGAGCGCCTTGCGGTGCATTGCCATCGCGAGCCGGAGCGCGCGAGGCCTGCCCGCCACCGCCTGAGCCCGATCGCGCTGGCGCGCCGCCGCCGTAACCACCGCCACCACCTGAGCGCGATGGCGCTGAGCGGCCGTCATTGCGACCCCGGCCAGCATGACCGCTTCCGCCACCACCACCGCGACCACCGCCGCCACTGGTGCGAAAGCCGCCGCGGCCGGCGCCTTCACCAATCACCATGCGACCCAGCACGATCGGCTCGGCCTTCTCGCCCACTGGCGGGGCAAAGCCCTCGATGGTTTCCTTCTGGATCTCGCGCTTGATCAGCCGCTCGATGTCGCGCAGGAAGCCGTTCTCGTCGGGGCATACCAGCGAGATCGCCTCGCCCTGCGCGCCGGCGCGGCCGGTGCGGCCGATGCGGTGCACATAGTCTTCCGGCACGTTCGGCAGCTCGTAGTTGACGACGTGCGGCAGCATGTCGATGTCGATGCCGCGCGCGGCGATGTCGGTCGCGACCAACACCGTCAGGTCGCCGTTCTTGAACTCGGCCAGCGCCTTGGTGCGCGCACCCTGGCTCTTGTTGCCGTGGATCGCCATCGCGCTGATGCCCTGCTTATCCAGGAACTCGACTAGCTTGTTGGCGCCGCTCTTCATCCGGGTGAAGACCAGCACCTGTTCCCAGTCGTTCGACTTGATGAGGTGCGCCAGCAGGTCCTTCTTCATCTCGCGGCCCACCGGGTGGACCTTCTGCGCGATGGTGTCGGCGGTCTGGTTGCGGCGAGCCACTTCGATCAGCGCTGGCTTGTTCAGCAGCTTGTCGGCCAGCGCCTTGATCTCGTCGCTGAAGGTGGCCGAAAACAGCAGGCTCTGCTTCTGTGCCGGAACGATGGCCAGCACCTTCTTGATGTCGTGGATGAAGCCCATGT
>JAYVEB010000189.1:0-3570 GCA_043749095.1 Burkholderiales bacterium
CTCGGCGGAAGCAAGGTACTCCGCAGTCACGCCGAAGCGGGCGCTTGCGACCTGCTTGATCTTCGACTTGAGCGAGTCGCCCTCGACGAGCGGGATGTCAATCTCCACGCGCTCCCTGCCGAGACGCGACATCAGCGATTCGCCGGCCTTGATCGGCGCGTAGCGGCGGCGGTCTTCGCCGCCCTCGCCGGTGTTCGACTTGCCGCCGATCCGGTTCATCGCCACCGCCAGCGTCGCGTGCGCTTCGGTCGAGATCGAGCCAAGCTACATCGCTCCAGTGGCGAAGCGCTTTACGATCTCGGCCGCCGGTTCCACTTCGTCGAGCGGAATCGCCTTGCTTGGATCGAGCTTTAACTCGAACAGGCCGCGCAGCGTCAGGTGGCGGCGCGACTGGTCGTTGATCAGCTGCGCGTATTCCTTGTAGGTGTCGAACTTGTTGGCGCGCGTGCTGTGCTGCAGCTTGGCGATCGCATCGGGCGTCCACATGTGCTCTTCGCCGCGCACACGCCAGGCGTATTCGCCACCGGCATCGAGCATGTTGGCCAGCACCGGGTCGTCGCCGAATGCGGCCTGGTGCATCCGCAGCGCCTCTTCCGCGACCTGGAACACACCAATGCCGCCGACCTGCGAGGCGGTGCCACGGAAGTACTTGTCGACCATCGTTTTTTCCAGCCCGATGGCTTCGAACAACTGCGCGCCGCAGTAGCTCATGTAGGTGCTCACGCCCATCTTGCACATGATCTTCGACAGGCCCTTGCCGATCGCCTTGACGTAGTTGTAGATCGCCTTCTCGGTCGACAGGTCAGCCGGCAGATCGCGGTGCAGATTGGCCAGCGTTTCCATCGCCAGGTACGGATGAACCGCCTCTGCGCCGTAGCCTGCCAGCACGGCGAAGTGATGCACCTCGCGCGCCGAGCCGGTTTCGACGACCAGGCCGGCCGTCGTGCGCAGCCCTTCGCGCACCAGGTGCTGGTGCACGGCTGACAACGCCAGCACCGCCGGAATCGCGACATGGCCGCGATCGGCATGGCGGTCACTGATGATCAGAATGTTGTGGCCGCCGCGGATCGCATCGACCGACTCCGCACACAGCGAGGCCAGCTTGGCTTCGACGCCTTCGCCACCCCATTCCACTGGGTACGTGATGTCGAGCTCGTGGCTCTTGAACTTGGCCGCCGTGTGCTTCTCGATGCTGCGCAGCCGTGCCATATCGTCGAAGTCGAGGATGGGCTGCGGCACTTCGAGTCGCATCGGCGGGTTCACCGCATTGATGTCGAGCAGGTTCGGCTTCGGCCCGATGAAGCTGACCAGCGACATCACGATGTTCTCGCGGATCGGGTCGATCGGCGGGTTGGTGACCTGCGCAAACAGCTGCTTGAAGTAGTTGTACAGCGTCTTGTTCTTGTCGGACAGCACCGCCAGCGGCGAGTCGTTGCCCATCGAGCCTGTGGCTTCCTCGCCGGCCTGCGCCATCGGGCTCATCAGGAACTTGATGTCTTCCTGGGTGTAGCCGAACGCCTGCTGACGATCCAGCAGCGCCTCAACAAACGTGGTGGTTTCGCCCTCGGCCGGCACGTCTTCCAGCTTGATGCGCACGCTCTCGATCCACTGCCGGTAGGGCTTGGCCGAGGCGAACTGGTCCTTCAGTTCCTCGTCGTCGACGATGCGGCCTTGCTCGAAATCGATCAGAAACATCTTGCCCGGCTGCAGGCGCCATTTCTTGATGATCTTGTCTTCGGGGAACGGCAGCACACCGGACTCTGACGCCATCACCACCAGGTCGTCATCCGTCACCACATAGCGCGCCGGGCGCAGGCCGTTGCGGTCCAGCGTCGCGCCGATCTGGCGGCCGTCGGTGAACACCATCGCGGCCGGGCCGTCCCACGGCTCGAGCATCGCGGCGTGGTATTCGTAGAACGCGCGGCGGCGCTCGTCCATCGTCGTGTGCTGCTCCCAGGCCTCGGGAATCATCATCATCGCCGCATGGGCAAGTGAGTAACCACTCATCGTCAGCAGTTCGAGCGCGTTGTCGAAAGTCGCGGTGTCGCTCTGGCCTTCAAAGCTGATCGGGTAGAGCTTTTGCAGGTCGTCACCGAGCACCGGCGACTTCATCACGCCCTCGCGGGCACGCATCCAGTTGAAGTTGCCCTTGACGGTGTTGATCTCGCCGTTGTGCGCCACCATGCGGTAGGGGTGCGCCAGTGGCCATTCGGGGAAGGTGTTGGTGCTGAAGCGCTGGTGCACCAGTGCGAGTGCTGAGGTCGTGCGCGGGTCGGCCAGGTCCTTGAAATAGACGCCGACCTGGTTGGCCAGCAGCAGGCCCTTGTAGATGATGGTGCGGCAGCTCATGCTGGGCACGTAGTACTCATGGCTGTGCGTCAGCTTCAGCCGCTGGATGGCGCTCGACGCGGTCTTGCGGATCACGTAGAGCTTGCGCTCCAGCGCGTCGGGCACGATCACATCGGGACCACGGCCGATGAAGATCTGGCGGATCACTGGCTCCTTCTCGCGCACAGTGGGCGACATCGGCATGGCGACGTCGACGGCCACGTCGCGCCAGCCCAACACCACCTGGCCCTCTGCACGCACCGCACGCACCAACTCCTGTTCGCAGGCCAGGCGGGAAGCGTGTTCCTTAGGCAGGAAGATCATGCCGACGCCGTACTCGCCCGGCGCTGGAAGTTCAACCCCTTGCGCGGCCATCTCGGCGCGGTACAGCTCATCGGGGATCTGGATCAGGATGCCCGCGCCGTCGCCCATCAGCTTGTCGGCGCCGACCGCACCGCGGTGGTCGAGGTTTTCGAGGATCTTCAAACCCTGCTCGACGATCGAGTGCGCCTTGACGCCCTTGATGTGAGCGACGAAGCCGACGCCGCAGGCGTCGTGCTCCTGACTGGGTTGATACAGCCCGTGCTCCGCAGCCAGTTTGCGTTCGTCTTGCAGGGTGTTTCTTGGCGCGGCCTGGTGCATCGCGAGCTCCTGAGGTGCATGGGGAGGGTTAATCCTAGCGTTTCGAAGTACGCATGCCAAGAACTTAAAACGGGGTCTGACCCTATTTCTGAAGCTCTAACCAACGGCCCATTTACAAATAGGGCCAGATCAATTGGCGCGCCGCGTGACCTTTGCGTCCAGCGCCGGACGGCCTCGAGCCAAAGGTTCGTGACGCCGCCCGGTCAGCGCCCCGATCGATTTCGCGAACGCGGGGCTGCCGAGCGCCCAGCCCTTCAGCGTGGCGCTGCGGATGCCTTCGACGGCGCTGGGCGGCAGCTGGTGTGCCAGCACACGCCGGTAAGCGACCTCGCGATCGAACGGTGTGTTGCCGATCGCCCAGAACAGCGCGTGCTCGGAGACTACCTCGTCGATCCGCAGGCCGAGATGGTGTCCTGCGCTCGAACAGTCGTCACGGCCTGCCAGCAACACTGGCTCGGTGTCGCCCAGGCCGTCGCAGGCGCAGCTTTCGGCGTATTGCAGGCAGCGCATGAACCAATCGGGGGCGTCGATGACCGTGGATCGGAACCGCCCTTCCCAGGGTGTGCCGTTGCGGCCATGCCGCTGATTGAAGTTGCGGAC
>JAYVEB010000190.1:0-3567 GCA_043749095.1 Burkholderiales bacterium
GGCACCAACTGGCTCTCATTGGCGAGCGACAGCAAAACGAAGCCGAACTCCCCGGCTTGCGCCAGATACAGGCCGGTACGCAAGGACACGCCCGCTGTCGCGCCCAGCGAGTGCGCCAGGCTTGTGACCAACAGCAGCTTGAAAATAACAGGCAGTGTTGCCAGCAGCAGCACGAGTGGCCAACGTTCCAGCACGATATGCCAGTCCAGCAGCATGCCAATGCTGACGAAAAACAGGCCCAGCAAAACGTCGTGAAACGGTCGAATATCAGTTTCTACCTGATGCTTGAATTCAGTTTCTGAAATCAGCATGCCGGCAATAAACGCGCCAAGCGCGAGGCTCAAGCCGGCCAGTTCAGTCAGCCAGGCCAGTGCCAGCGTCACCAGCAGCAGATTCAGCACAAACAGCTCTTCACTTTTGCGCCGCGCCACGATGGTGAGCCACCAATGCATGATGCGCTGACCACCCGTGAGCAGCAGGCCAACCAGCAGCGCGGCTTTCAGTCCGGCCAGCGCCAGCGCCATGAAAAGCTGGTCGGCCGGCGAGCCCAGCGCCGGAATCAGCACCAGCAACGGCACCACAGCCAGATCCTGAAACAGCAGCACGCCCATCACGCGCTTACCGTGTTCGGACTCCAGCTCCAGCCGCTCAGACAGCAGCTTGACCACGATGGCAGTGCTGCTCATGGCAATCGCCCCAGACAGTGCCAGCGCGGTCTGCCACTGCATTTTCCAGAGCGTGGGGGCCAGGCTGGTCAGAAACAGGGAGCCAAAAGTGGCCAACATAATCGTCAGCACAACCTGCAGCAGCCCGAGACCGAAAACATGGCGGCGCATGGAGCGCAGTTTGGGCAGGTTGAATTCCAGCCCGATCACAAACATCAAAAACACCACGCCAAATTCGCCGAGGTAGCGCACGCCGGCAGAGTTCTGCGACAAAGCCAACGCGTCTGGACCTCTCAGCACGCCCACTGCCAGATAACCCAGCATGGGTGGCAATTTAAGTGAGCGGCAGACGACCACCCCCAGCACTGCGGCCAGCAGGTACAGCAGGGTTAGTTCAAGCGCACTCATGCGCCGATGGTAGCAGCGGCTCTATTCAGGCTCTATAGAATGCGATGATGATTTTTGATGCCGCCCATTTTGATGCCGAGCAGGCCCAGGCCCTGGCCCGCAAGACCTTTGAAATAGAGGCCGCAGCGGTACTTGGCCTGGTCAGCCGTGTCGGCCCCGAGTTTGCGCTGGCCGTGCAAATCATGCTGAACTGCCGTGGCCGGGTGGTCGTCATGGGCATGGGAAAAAGCGGACACATCGGCCGCAAGATTGCCGCCACGCTGGCATCGACTGGAACACCGGCGATGTTTGTGCACCCTGCCGAGGCCAGTCACGGCGACCTTGGCATGGTCACCGCCGCCGATGTCGTGCTGGCGATTTCCAATAGCGGCGAGAGCGCCGAGCTCACGGCAATTCTCCCCGTGCTGATCCGACAAGGCGTGCTGCTGGTGGCTATTACTGGTGGGGCGCAGTCGGCGCTGGCCAGGCACGCGCGGGTTACGCTTGACAGCAGTGTGGCGCAGGAAGCCTGTCCTTTAAATCTGGCGCCGACGGCAAGCACCACGGCGCAGTTGGCGATTGGCGATGCACTGGCGGTAGCCCTGCTCGATGCGCGCGGCTTCAGGGAAGACGATTTTGCCCGCTCCCATCCAGGCGGCGCGCTGGGCCGCAAACTGCTAACGCATGTTAGCGATGTCATGCGCAGCGGTGACGCTGTACCTCAGGTGGGCCTTGACACCAGCTTTAGCGAGCTGATGCGCGAGATGAGCATCAAGGGTCTGGGCGCCTCAGCTGTGGTCGATGCCGAGCACCATGTTCTCGGAATCTTTACCGATGGCGACTTGCGCCGCCTGGTTGAGAAAGGCGTTGATTTGCGCCGCTGCAAGGTTGGCGACGTCATGCACCCAAAGCCGCGCACCGTGCGGGCAGATTCGCTAGCCGTAGAAGCGGTGGCCTTGATGGAGCAATACCGAATCACCAGCATTTTGGTGGTGGATCACGACAACGTCCTGTGCGGCGCCTTGAACACCAACGATTTAATGCGCGCGAAAGTCATTTAAAAATATGCCCCCAACGCTTGTCGCCTCGCCTGCCTACGGCAGTACGCCGCCCTTGTCATCGGACAAACAGGCTGATGTTGTTTTAGCCAGCCCGGCGCTGCGCTTGCTGGTCCCCGCGTTAAATTTTGCGCCCGAGTTGCTGCTCAAAGCCCAAGGCGTGCGTGTCGCTTTCTTTGATATAGATGGCGTATTGACCGACGGCGGCCTATACATGGCCGAACAAGGCGAAATGCTCAAGCGGTTCAATACACTCGATGGCCAAGGCTTGAAGATGCTGCAAAAAGCCGGCATCACGCCAGCAGTCATCACTGGCCGCGACAGCCCGGCGCTGCGTACAAGGCTGCAGGCGCTGGGCATCACGCATGCGCACTTTGGCTGCGAAGACAAACGCCCCGCTGCCCAAATCACACTGCAGGCGCTGGGGCTAGACTGGTCGCAAGCGGCGGCCATGGGCGATGACTGGCCCGACTTGCCCGTGATGCGCCGTGCGGCCTTGAGTTGCGCGCCTGCCAATGCCCATGCAGAAGTGAAAGCGCTCGCGCACCACGTCACACTGACGGCCGGCGGGCACGGCGCAGCGCGGGAATTTTGCGATCTATTGCTGGTGGCCAGTGGCCGCTATGTAGATCTGTTGCACGACGTCAGCGCATGACAAGCACCCAGCCAATGGCCGGGGCCTTGCACCTGCTGCGCCGGCCTTGGGCCCGCGCCTGGCGGCTGTGGGACCAGATCTCTATTTACCTGCCGATTTTGCTGATGGGCGCGTTGGCGCTGGGCACCTACTGGCTGGTGCGCAATTCACCCGTTTTAAGCACGCCCGAAACGGCAAAAGAGGCGCGCCACGACCCCGACTATTTCATGCGCAAGTTCACGATCAAAACTTTTGACGAGGGAGGCCAGCTCAAAAGCGAAATTTCCGGGACTGAAGCGCGTCATTACCCCGATACAGATACGCTGGAAATTGACGCACCGCGTATTCGCAGCTTTAGTAAGGAAGGGCGGCTGATCACCTCCACCGGCAACCGGGCGCTGGCCAACGCCGACGGCTCCGAAGTGCAGCTGTTGGGCAATGCCCGGGTTGTGCGGGAGGCAAGCCAAGACGCAGCCGGCCAAGAGCTTCCCCGGATGGAATTCCAGGGCGAGTTTCTGCATGCCTTCGTCAATGATGAACACGTCAAATCCCACAAACCCGTGGTTTTGATTCGAGGCGGCGACCAGTTTACCGGCAATACGTTTACCTACGACAATTTAACCGGCGTAGCCGAGCTCAAAGGTCGCGTGAAAGGTTTGCTCGTGCCCAGGGTCCGTAAACCCGCCCGCTAATTCCAATTCCCAATAAAAACGATAACTTCGTTGCTTCACCTTGCCGTGCTACAGCACTGTCTGCGGCTTCGCGCCTCGTTCTCGCTTTTATTGGGAATTGGAATAAGAACAGCCCAGACGACAAAAAACCA
>JAYVEB010000191.1:0-3566 GCA_043749095.1 Burkholderiales bacterium
AATGCACCCACGGCGCGCCGACAGCGCAAACGGCGACAAGCGCTCTGCGTTGCCCCAATCAACCCGGCGTCAAAGCGTCTGCCGCCCAGACTCCTAGGCATCGCAGGTGTCGTGGTCCCGGTAGCGCTCGGCAATAGCCACGAAATCGTCGAATGCCGCCACGAAGGCATCGACCACGTCGGGATCGAAATGCTGGCCACGGCCTTCCTCGAGCAGGCGGCGCGCTTCGGCCGTGGTCATCGCCTCCTTGTAGACGCGTTTCGAGATCAGCGCGTCGAACACGTCAGCCGCCGCCATCAGGCGTGCCGAGAGCGGGATCGCGTCGCCCGCCAGGCCGTCGGGGTAGCCGCTGCCATTCCATTTCTCATGGTGCCAGTGGGCGATCTCCTTGGCCAGCGTGAGAAATTCAAGCGGCGCGTCGACATCCCGCTCGGCCTGCTCGATGGCGTTGCTGCCGCACTGGGCGTGCGTCTTCATCACCACCCATTCATCGGCCGTCAGCTTGCCGGGTTTCAGCAGGATGTGGTCGGGGATGCCGACCTTGCCGATGTCGTGCAGCGGGGCCGACATCGTCAGCAGGTCGATGTAGCGGTCGCTGATGAGTGCGGAAAAGCGCGGGTGCTCGCGCAGGGCGATCGCCAGTCGTTTCATGTAGCCCTGCGTGCGCAGGATGTGGTTGCCGGTTTCCGGGTCGCGCGCTTCGGCCAGGTGGGCCAGTGCGCGGATGGTCACGCGTTGCGTCAGGTCGTTTTCCACCATGCGGCGCGCGACTTCAGCCTCCAGCGCGGCATTGCGGTCGTTCAGCCATTCGCGGGCCAGCTTGGCTTCGAGCTGGCAGCGCACCCGGGCCAGCACCACCGCCGGCTTCAGCGGCTTGGTGATGTAGTCGCTGGCGCCATGGCTGAGGCCACGCTCCTCGTCCGAGGCGTTGCCGAGCGCGGTCAGGAAGACCACCGGGATGTCGCGGGTGGCGGGGTTGGCGCGCAGCCGGGCCAGCACCGCGTAGCCGTCAAGCCCCGGCACCATCACGTCGAGCAGGATCAGATCCGGCCGCGGCGTGCTCTCGGCCACCCGGCACGCCGTCTCCCCGGAAATCGCGGCGAGCACACGGTATTGGGGCGCCAGCAATTCGTTCAGGACGAACAGGTTGTCGGAGTCGTCGTCGACGATCAGGATCGTGGCACGGGTGTCGGTGGTCATGCGTTCGAATCCCGGTGATGCTGAAGAGGGCTCGTCCAGGCAAGGCACGATGCGGGCAGGAACCAAACAGACTACTTGGTCAGTGTATCGACGTCGCATCGAAATGATTGATGATTGATCTGCGCCTTGGAGGGTGATCCCCTCGCAAGGGCAGTCATCAAAACGGCTCAGAATGCGTCGCATGAACAAACCTACCCTTCCAGCATCCCGTCACCGCAATTCGGGTTCACCCGCGATGGCGCCGGTCGAGGCCGACGAGGACGCCATCCTCGTGCTGCAAGGCGGCGGCGCGCTGGGCGCCTACCAGGCGGGCGTGTTCGAGTCGCTCGCCAAGGTGTACCGCGAGCCGACCTGGGTCGCCGGCATCTCGATCGGGGCGATCAACGCGGCGCTGATCGCCGGCAACGCGGCCGCGCAGCGGGTCGCCCGGCTGCGCGAGTTCTGGGAACGGGTCAGCTCGGCGCTGCCGACCCCGTTGATCGGCGCCAGCACCACCGCGACCGCCCGCGAGGCCTTGAACGAATCCCACGCCTCGCAGGTGATGCTGTTCGGCGTGCCCGGCTTCTTCAAGCCGCGCTTTCCGCCGGCGCCGTTCCAGCCACCCGGCACCCTCGAAGCGATCAGCTACTACGACACCTCGCCGCTGGCGGCCACGCTGGAGCGGCTGGTCGATTTCGATCGCATCAACGCGGGCGCGGTGCGGCTGTCGGTCGGCGCGGTCAATGTGCGTACCGGTAATTTCGAGTATTTCGATTCGGCCAAGCAGGCCATCGATGCGCGCCACATCATGGCCAGCGGCGCGCTGCCGCCGGGCTTCGCACCGGTCGAGATCGACGGCGAGCACTACTGGGACGGTGGTCTGGTGTCGAACACGCCCTTGCAGTACGTGCTCGACCAGCCTGGCAAGCGCCGCCGCGTGGTGTTTCAGGTCGATCTGTTCGCGGCGTGCGGCGCGCTGCCCAAGAACCTCGGTGAGGTGATCGAGCGCGAGAAGGACATCCGCTTTTCCAGCCGCACCCGGCTCAACACCACCAACGAGATGGACCGCCAAGTGATCGCGCAGGCCGCGCGACGGCTGATCGCGAAGCTGCCACCGGAACTGCGCGATGACCCCGATGTGCGCGCGCTGTCACGCGTGCGCTGCGAGAGTGCGGTCGATGTGGTGCACCTGATCTACCGCAGCAAGCACTACGAAAGCCAGTCCAAGGATTACGAGTTCTCGCGCCTGTCGATGCAGGAGCACTGGGACGCCGGCCGGGCCGACATGGCGCACACCTTGCACGACCCGCGCTGGCTGCAACGCGAGCCCAGCGCCCATGGCGTGCATGTGTTCGACCTGACCTCGGACAGCCCATCCTTCACCTGAATCCAGCGCGACCGCACCGATGAACATTGCCGACGTGAAACGCACTGCCTTCGCGATGCCGCTGACCAGCCCCGCGTTTCCGCCGGGCCCGTACCGCTTCGTCAATCGCGAGTTCCTGGTGATCGTCTACCGCACCGACCCCGATGCGCTGCGCGCCGTCGTGCCCGAGCCGCTGCAGATCGCCGAGCCACTGGTCAAGTACGAATTCATCCGCATGCCCGATTCCACCGGCTTCGGCGATTACACCGAAAGCGGCCAGGTGATCCCGGTCACTTTCAACGGCGTCGCCGGTGGCTATGTGCACTCGATGTACCTGAACGACGAGGCGCCGATTGCCGGTGGCCGCGAGCTCTGGGGTTTTCCGAAGAAGCTGGCCGCGCCCGCGTGGGCGGTCGAGAAGGACACGCTGTTGTGCACCCTCGACTACGGTTCGGTGCGCGTGGCCACCGCGACGATGGGCTACAAGCACCGTGCCCTCGATGTGGCACCGGTGCTGGCGGGCCTGCTGAAGCCGAACTACCTGCTGAAGATCATCCCGCACGTAGATGGCAGCGCGCGCATCTGCGAACTGGTCGAATACCTGCTCGAAGACGTGAGCGTCAAGGGCGTGTGGACTGGCCCGGCCGCGCTCGAGCTGGCGCACCACGCGCTGGCGCCGGTGGCGCAGCTGCCGGTGCTGGAGGTGGTTTCCTGCACCCACATCCTCACCGACATGACGCTCGGCATGGGCCGCGTGATCCACGACTACCTCGCGTGATCCGCTGGCGTGAACTTCCTACTTCTTCTCATCGAAAGCACCCCATGAAGCTCCAGGACAAAGTCTGCATCGTCACCGGCGCCGCCAGCGGCATCGGCAAGGAAATCGCCATCGTGTTTGCCAACGAAGGCGGCAAGGTCGCCATCGCCGACATGAACCTGGCAGCGGCGCAGGCTACCGCCGACGAAATCACGAAGGCCGGTGGCACTGCGATGGCGGTGGCGATGGACGTGACCAGCGAGG
>JAYVEB010000192.1:0-3564 GCA_043749095.1 Burkholderiales bacterium
AGGTCGGAGACGATGCCGAAGGCCGGCAGCGCGACGATGTAGACCTCGGGGTGGCCGAAGAACCAGAACAGGTGCTGGAACAGCAGCGGGCTGCCGCCTTTGTAGTTGGTCACCTGCCCCATCGACACCAGCGCCGGCATGAAGAAGCTGGTGCCCATGGTCTTGTCGAGCAGCATCATGACGCCGCTCACGAACAGCGCCGGGAAGGCCAGCAGCGCCAGAATGGTGGCGACGAAGATGCCCCACACCGACAGTGGCATGCGCATCAACGTCATCCCTTCACAGCGCGCCTGCAGCACGGTGGTGACGTAGTTCAGGCCGCCCATCGTCGTCGCGACGATGAAGATCACCAGCGACACCAGCATCAGGATGATGCCCCAGTCGTGGCCGGGGGTGCCGGGCAGGATGACGGCCGGCGGGTACAGCGTCCAGCCGGCGCCGGTCGGGCCGCCGGGCACGAAGAAGCTTGCCAGCAGCACCAGCACCGAAAGCATGTAGACCCACACACTCAACATGTTGAGGTAGGGGAACACCATGTCGCGCGCGCCGATCATCAGCGGGATCAGGTAGTTGCCGAAGCCGCCCAGGAACAAGGCGGTGAGCAGGTAGATCACCATGATCATGCCGTGCATGGTGACGAACTGGTAGTAGCGCTCGGGGTTGATGAACTCGAACTGGCCCGGGAAGCCGAGTTGCAGCCGCATCAGGTTCGACAGCACCAGGCCGAGTAGCCCGATCAGGATCGCGACGCTGGCGTACTGGACCGCGATCACCTTGTGATCCTGGCTCCAGACGTACTTCGTGATGAAGGTCTGGGGTGCGCGGTGTTCTTCGTCGTGGGCGTGGTCCATGGCGTTCAAAGCGTGTCGTCAACGCGCCGTCGGAGCCGGCGCGCTTCCATGCGACTTGATGTAGGCCGCCAGCGCGCCGAGTTCGTCTTCGGTCAACTCGATCTTCGGCATGACATTCGGGAAACCCTTTACATCGCGCACCCGGGGGTCGCGGATGAAGCCCTTCAGGTAGGCATCGTCGACCAGCGCCGTGGAGCCGTCGGTCATGGTTTCGGTCTTGCCGTAAAGCCCCTTCCAGGTCGGGCCGACCCCCGGGCTGCCGTCGATCGTGTGGCAGGCCACGCAGCCCTTGGACTGCGCGAGTGCCTTGCCCTGAGCGGCCGGCATGTCGACGCCGCCGGCCGGCGCGGCGGGCCTTTGCGTCTCGGCGAAAGTGGGCTGCGTCTTCAGCCAGGCTCGATACGCCGCTTCTTCCTCGATCACCACGTAGCCGCGCATGTTGGCATGGCCGACGCCGCACAGTTGCGCGCGCATCGACTCGTAGCGCCCGACGACCGTCGGGGTGAACCAGAACGAACTCACCTGGCCGGGAACGATGTTCATGCGGGCGCGGAACTGCGGCACGAAGAAGTCGTGCAACACGTCGTGCGAACGCAAGATCACCTTGACTGGTCGGTTCAGCGGCAGGTGGACCTCGTTGCCGACCACGACCAGGTTGTCTTGTGCCAGCGGGTCGGCCGGGTCCAGGCCGAGCGGGTTGGAGCTGCTGACGAAGCGCGCGTCGCTGCCGCCGAACTTGCCGCTGTCACCCGCGAGGCGGAAACGCCATTGCCATTGCTGGCCGACGATCTCGAGCACCATCGCGTCGGACGGTGGCGAAACATAGGCCGCATAGACAGCGAGGCCGGGCGCCAGCAACCCGATGATGCCGACGGTCGTGATGCCGGTCAGCCAGTATTCGAGCTTCTTGTTCTCGGGCTCGTAGGCTGCGCGTCGACCCCCTTCGCGATGCCGAAAGCGCCACAGCGAGTAGACGACGAACAGGTTGATGACGACGAAGAACAAGCCGGTGATCGCCAGCGTGATCGCCAGCATGTCGTCCATCTGTTTCCAGTTGGAGGCCAGCGGCGTGAGCCACCACGGTGTGACGATGTGGAAGACCACCGACCCGATGACGATGATAAACAGCGCGGCGGCGATCGCCATGGGGCCAGCATTTTTCGTGCGAAGGGGCGTGGGCCCCGGAGGGTCAGGCGCTGCGTTGCGGCTTCACGCCGCGCCGCCACAACTGCCAGTACAAAAGCGCGGTCGAAACCCCGAATACGATGTGGGCGATCAGGGTCGACCAGCCGCGCAACTCTGCAAACCACGGTGTCAGTTGAGTCAGAACGTAGAAATTCACCAGGTAGAGCAGCACGCCGACCCCGGCGCCGAAGAGCGGCATGACGCCCAGGCTGATTTCGTAGTGGAACCTGGCAATGACATAGCCGAGCACGAGGCCGAAGAGGATGCCCAGCGCGTAGTGGATGACCAGCGCCAACGCGGCGACCCGCACGCTGAAGCTGTAGGCCGACGCAGCCAGCGTGTCGGGCCCGAGCACCAGCGCGGCCACGAGTTGGGGGGTGCGCCAAGGCCCATTGCCACTCATCGTCGCGGCCCACGCCAGCTCGAGCACCATCAGGATCGCCCCGGCTGCGAAGCCCGAAACCGCCGCGGCCGTCCAGTCCGGCCGGTTGCGACCCCAGCGGTGCAAATGCAGTTGAAGTTCCATGACCACCTCGCGAAGAGGCGTTGGCCCAAGCCGCAGGCGCGGCTCAGGGGAACGCCGGGATATTCGGCTCCACGCCCTCGAAATGGGCTTCGGGATGCAGGGCTTGCAGGCGCTCTTCGATCTCTTCGACGCGCGAGCGCGGCACGTCGACCATCAGCAGGATTTGCCCTTGCTCGATGGCGGGCTCGAAACGTTTGAGGCGGCTGCTGGGGGTGGAGATGCCGATCATGCTCGAAGCCCAGGCGCCGAACCCGGCACCCACGATCGCCAGCACCGCGACCATGCCCCACTGCGGCGAATCGCCGAAGATCGGAAAGAAAATCGCCGCCAGCACACCGAGCACGGCGCCGACCGATCCACCGATCACTAGGCCGGCCTGGGCGGCCCGGATCACGTCCGAGGTTTGCAGCACGTTGGCGGTGTGCAGCCCGGTCATGTCGGAGCCCTCGCGGGCGACGAAGTGGATGTTCGGCTCGGAGATTCGGGCGAGCAACAAGTCATCCATCGTCCGCCTGGCGCTTGCCAGGTCGGGCAACAACCAATAAATGCGTCTTCGCATATTCCCTCCTTGCAATGAGCGTGCGGCGGCAGAGCAGTTCGTGCCGTTTTTTTAATCCTTTTCGCGACTTATGGCAAGCGGCAGTCGTGACGCCGTATTCGAGCCGAACTTGCCGCCCCAGGCGCTGCGGCCGTCGCGGCCCGCGCGCCACGCCTGCCTTGCCGTCGATCTCGCACTCGCCGCGCTCGACCACCGGACTGAAGATTTAGTCGGCCGGATTGGCGCGCACGGCCGCGCTTGCGAGTCCGGCCAGCAACAACAGCGCGCATCGGGCCAGGAGCGGCAATCTCATGGGGCGGTTTCGACTCGCTCTTGTCGCCGCCGCGCCAGCACCGCGGCCAGCAGACCGGCCAGGGCCGCCAGGCCGAGCGGCCACAGGCCCAGGTGCCCCGCCCACGCGGCAAATGGCGTGAGGCCGCTGCGCCCCTGTACCGGCCCTCGCA
>JAYVEB010000193.1:0-29194 GCA_043749095.1 Burkholderiales bacterium
CGCTCCATCCTTGAGCGACTGGCACGAGCTGCCTGTCAGGCAACGCCAAGTCCGCTTCACGCACTTCGCGCGGCTGAGCTTCCTTGCTGATCAGGTAAACCTGTGAGCTACCGTTCAAGAACGACAACGCAAAATAGTTGTTAGCGTCGAACGACGCAAGCGTCAGGTTTGATGGCAACGCGTCGCTGTTGAAGGTGGTGGTCGTCGTGTCAGGAAGCAGGAGAGCCAAATAATATTTTTGCAAGCCGTCAAGATCGGGCCCGGCTACTGGAGCGTAGATCGGGAAGTTGAAGTAGCTCGACACCTCAAAACTATCCCTCCCGGCCGGGCCGTTGTCGTGCACCGTGAGACCGCCACAAGTGTTGCAGGGCGAGGTGGTGGAAAACCAATAGCCGTTGACTGTGGCTTCGATGACGATGTTCGTGTCGTAGTTGCCACGAGCAGAATCAGGGTCGAGGTCGACCGAGTTCGAGTCGAATGTGAACGACCCAGTAAACGTATTGCCGACCGCCAGCGACGGCACGCCAACCACAGTGTCCACCGTTCCGCCAAAGGTGTAAGTCATCGACGCCGCTTGCGCGGTCGCTGCAATCATCAAAGCGCAGGCCACAGCCAGCGGCGCGTATCGAATCCTCATGTGCTTCCCCAGGGTAATGTGCGCCGAAAGACTAGGCCTGTTGAGTTGCCGCACCGATGCAGCAAACGGCACGAAGCATGCTGGGGGGGGGTAGTTTTGCAACCTCCTGTTCACGGGGTTTTGCAGGGCCATCGGCTGATGTCACGGCTCCATGTGCGAAGCGCGACAGTCGCTGTTCTGAAACATTCGATTGCTGACCGTTCGTCGTTCAGACCTGCAATCAGCCCTGTTAAAAGACCAGGAAGGAGCCCTCAATGGAGCGGGTATTCGCGAACAAGACGGTGGGCATCAGCGAGTTGAAGGCCAACCCGTCGGCTGTGCTCAGCGCAGCGCTCAGCGAACCGGTGGCCATCCTGAATCGCAACAAGCCTGCGGGCTACCTTGTCAGCCCGGCGGCCTGGGCGGCGATTTTCGAGAAGCTGGACGATGCCGAACTGGCATCTGTGGCCCTGGCCCGGCTGAGCGATGGGCACAAGCTCGTGAAGGTCACGCTCGACGACCTCTGACCCGTCGGCCATGGCTTACACGCTGGCCTTCCATCCGCAGGCGCTGACCGAATGGCGCAAGCTGGACGCATCGGTCGCGCAGCAATTAAAGAAAAAACTCGCCGAGCGGCTATAGCAACCCGCTGTGCCAAGCGCTCGCGTCAGCGGCGGGCCTGATCTCTACAAAATCAAACTGCGAACGGTGGGCTACCGGCTGGTGTACCAAGTGCAAAACCAGCGATTGACGGTGCTGGTGCTGGCAGTGGGGCGACGCGAGCGGAATGAGGCCTACGACGCAGCGCTCGGTCGGCAAGGCTTTTGAATGCTCTCGCAAGCGAAGACTGGGGCCTGCTGCCAAGGACGTGGGGTGACCGGCGCAGCGAAGTAAAGGAGGTAGGCCGGCTCGATCTGAGACGAAGCTATTGGGCGGTGACCCGGCCTGGAGGACATGCGCGGAGCCGGTCACCCCATGCCCTCGGCAGCAGCGCGCACAGGCTTGCATGCGGACAGCAATAGAAGAGTAAACCGTATCAACGGACGAACAGCGCCCGGTACTGCTCGCGCAGCAGCGCCTTCTGCACTTTGCCCATCGCATTGCGCGGCGGTTGGTCGATCACCATGACTTGCTTGGGTACCTTGAAGCCGGCGATGCGCTGCTTCATCGCTGCAATGCAGGCGGCCGCGTCCACGCTGGCGCCGGCGCGCATCACCAGCACCGCGACCACCGCCTCGCCGAAGTCGGCATGCGGCACGCCGATCACCGCGCTCTCGTCGACACCTGGCAGCTCGTTCAGGTAGCCCTCGACCTCGGCCGGGTAGACGTTGTAGCCGCCGCCGATGATCAGGTCCTTGCTGCGCCCGACAAGCGTCAGCCGGCCCTGCGTATCGAGCTGCCCGACATCGCCGGTCTTGAACCAGCCATCGGCGGTGAACTCCTCGGCTGTAATCTCGGGCATGCGCCAGTAGCCTTTGAAGACGCTGGGGCCACGCACTTCGACATCGCCGATGGGTTCGCCTCCGGCACGCGAGATCCGCAGGCCCACACCAGGCAGCGCGAAGCCCACGGTGCCGGCGATGCGACCCTGCACGGGCGCATAGCGGTTGGACGTCAGCATCACCGTCTCGCTCATGCCGTAGCGTTCAAGGATGGTGTGGCCGCTGCGCGCGCTGAATTGGCGGAAGGTCTCCGCCAGCAACGGCGCCGAGCCGCTGATGAACAGGCGCATGTTGCGGCAGGACGGGGCGTTGAACGAGGGCTCGGCGAGCAAGCGCCCATACAGCGTCGGCACGCCCATGAACACCGTAGCTTCGGGCAGCCGCGCGGTGACCGCATGCGCATCGAATTTGGCGAACCACAGCATCTTGCTGCCGTTCAGCAAAGCGCCGTGCGAGGCAACGAACAGGCCGTGCACATGGAACAACGGCAGCGCGTGGATCAGCACGTCGCCGCCGTCGGCTTCGCTGCGCCAAGCCCACAGCGTTTTCAGCACCTGGGCATTGCTCAGCAGGTTGCCGTGGCTGAGCATCGCGCCCTTGCTGCGGCCCGTGGTGCCGCTGGTGTAGATGATGCTGGCCACATCGCACGCTGCGCGCTGCACTGGCGTCTGCGTGTCGGGGTGATGCGCGGCGCGTTGCAGCAGGCTGCCGCGGCGATCGTCGTCCAGCGTGTAGACATGCGCCGTGCCCGCACGAAACGCGATCTTCGAAAGCCAGCCGAAATCCCGCGGCGCGCGCGCCACCACGGCCGGTGCAGCGTTGTCAATGAAGTAACTCAGTTCGCTCGCCTGGTAGGCACTGTTCAGCGGCACGTAGACCAGCCCGGCGCGCAGCACGGCGAGGTACAGGATCAGTGCCTCGACCGACTTGTCGGTCTGCACCAGCACCCGTGCATCGGCCGGCAGGTCCAGCGACAGCAGCAGGTTCGCGATCATCGCGCTGCCGCGGTCGAGGTCGCGCCAGGTGTAGAAAAGCGCCGGGGCCACGGTGCCCTCGATGGCCACGCATTCGATCGCGGTGCGATCGAGGTCCACCGGGAACGCGGCGCGCAGCGCGCGATACAGGTTCTCGTTCGTCAAAGGATTCGGCCCAGCGCCAACGCGATCAGGCTCAACAGCACGCTGCTGCCGATCGGCAGGAAGAACTCGCGGCCGAACAAGCGGAAGCGGAAATCACCGGGCAGGCGGCCCAGGCCGATCTTCTCCAGCCAGCGGTGCAGGCCGGTGAACACCATCAGGATCAGGAAGATCGCGATCAGCCAGCGGATCATGTCGGTGCCTTACAGCGTGTGCGTGCGGTCGCCATGGGTGAATCCGATCGGTGAGGTGGTGAAGGCGGCATTGCAGTGTGTTGCGAAGCCGATGACCTTGAACAACTCGCCCATCTCGTGTTCGGTCAGCAGCTTCTGCGCGTTGGCGATGGTTTGGATGTCTGCCCCCTGCAGCAGGTCGAGCAGCCCGCAGTTCATCAGGAATCGGGCCTGGCTGGTGTAGCCCAGCACCTCCAACCCGGCCGACTGCGCGGCCATGGCGATGCCGGTGAAGTTGATGTGCGCGGTGACGTCCTTGGCGCCGACATCGGCCAGCGGATCGGTGTCGGCCTGGTGGGCGCGGTGGCACATCAGCGTGCCGCCGCTGCGCTGTGGGTGGTAGTACTCGGCGGCGGGAAAGCCGTAGTCGATGAAGAAGGCGGCGCCGCGCTGCAGGCGGTCGGCCAGTGTCGCGATGAAGGCTTCGGCCTGAGGGTGGATCTCGGTGGTGAACATGGCATCCGTGCCGGCCGTCAAGCTGACGAGATCATCGACCGGTGGCCTCAGGTCGGTGCTGCGATCGGCCCAGCCCCATGGTGGCGTGGACTTCACCGCATCGCTTGGCGCCTCGCGCAAAGCCACTCCACGTTCGTGCCACTGCTGCCCGTCGAAATGCAGCAGCTGCACCGGCATCGCGTCGAGCACCTCGTTGCCGACGACGACACCGTGCAAGGTCTCGGGCCACTCGTCGATCCAGCGCACGCGGTCCAGGTGCAGACGCAGCACCTCGCGCTGCCGCTCGCGCAGCGCACCCGACACATCGACGATGGTGTAGCGCTTCACCCGGGAGCCCAGCGTGTCCAGCAGTTCACGCGCCAGCACGCCGGAGCCGGCGCCGAACTCCCACACCTCGTCGGTGCCGCTGCCGTCCAGCGCCTGCGCCACCTGCCGCGCAAGGGCCTGGCCGAACAGCGGCGAGAGTTCTGGCGCGGTGACGAAGTCGCTGCCTGACGACGGCAGCACGCCGAACTGGCGGTCACCGCGGGCGTAGTAGCCCAGCCCCGGCGCGTACAGCGCCAAGGCCATGAAACGATCAAAGGGCAGCCAGCCCCCCTGGCGCGCAATGACCGAACGGATCAGGTCCGACAGCGAATGGCTCGTCATGGTGGGATGCTGTGCTCGTCGGTGATCGCTTGAACTCGGCCGTGGCACATTGAGCGCCTTGTCTTTCACAATTCCCACTCAGGCTGAAGTCAATCATGGTTAAAGAAGGATCGTCCACCAAGCAACGACCGGTTGCGTTGGTCACTGGGTCGGCAAAACGCATCGGCCGCGAAATCGCCCTCCGGTTGGCGCGCGACGGATTTGACTTGGCGATACACACAGCCCACTCCCAAGAACAGGCTTTGGATGCTGCGGCTGAAATCTCTGCCTTGGGCGTCGAGGCGGAGGTGTTCGAGGCTGATCTGTCCAACGAGATCCAATGCGAGGAGTTGTTCCCTCGCATCGTCAAGCGCTTCGGCAGAGTGGACGCCATCGTCAACAACGCATGCCTGTTCGATTATGACAACGTGGCCTGCCTGAGCTACGCCCGCTTGACGGCCCACATGAACGTCAACGCGGGGGCCGCGCTGGTGTTGGCGCGCCAGCTGCACGCACACCTGGAGATTGCTGGTGGCCGCACGGGCGTGGTGGTCAACATGCTGGACCAGCGGCTGTGGAACCCAAACCCCGACTACCTGTCGTACGCGCTGTCCAAAGGCGCCCTGGAGTTGCTGACCCGCGTGCTGGCGGTTGCGTTGGCACCGACGGTGCGGGTCATCGGTGTGGCCCCGGGCCTGACCACGGGCAGTGAGCTCATCGACGACCAGCTGCTGACGGCCATGGCGAGCCGTGCGCTGACTCGCAAGCTGCCCACGATGCAGGAGGTCGCTGCCACCGTGTCGTTCGCGGTGTCCAATCAGGCTTTCACCGGCAGCACCTTGATGGTGGATGCGGGCTTCCACTTGAATTCGATGGCCAGAGACTTTCCATTTTTATGAATGACCTTCGAGGCGCCATGTCCGCTGTAGCCCCGTCGGCAGACAAGGCCGCGCACGAGATCAACAAGCTCAGCAAGCGCTTGCACCGGCTGGTCGGCCAGGCAGTGATCGACTTCACCATGATCGAAGAGGGCGACCGGGTGATGGTCTGCGTGTCGGGCGGCAAGGACAGCTACGCGATGCTCGACATCCTGCTCGGCCTGCAAAAGCGCGCGCCGATCCGCTTCGAGCTGGTCGCGGTCAACCTCGACCAGAAGCAGCCCGGCTTTCCGGAATACGTGCTGCCCGAGTCCCTGGCCAAGGTTGGTGTGCCGTTCCACATCGAGAACCAGGACACCTACTCGATCGTCAAGCGCTTGATCCCCGAGGGCAAGACGACCTGCGGGCTGTGCTCGCGGCTGCGGCGCGGCATCCTGTACCGGGTGGCCGGTGAGCTGGGTGCGACCAAGATCGCACTCGGCCACCACCGCGACGACATCGTGCAGACGCTGTTCATGAACATGTTCTTCGGCAGCAGGATGAAGGGCATGCCACCGAAGCTGGTCAGCGACGACGGCCGGAACGTCGTGATCCGCCCGCTGGCCTATGTGGCCGAGACCGATCTGGAACGCTGGGCCGAGCACCGGCAGTTCCCGATCATCCCGTGCACGCTGTGTGGCAGCCAGGACAACCTGCAGCGGGTGCAGATCAAGCAGATGCTGCGCGAGTGGGACAAGCGCCACCCGGGGCGCGTCGAGAACGTGTTCAGTGCGATGCAGCACGTCGTGCCATCGCACCTGGCCGACCGGAACCTGTTCCCGTTCACCGAACTCCAAGCGACAGGCGTGGCCGACGCAAACGGCGACCGAGCGTTCGATGACGATGAAGCCTGCAGCCCAACGCCATCGGCGAGCGATGCCGTGATCACCTTGCGCAAGCAAGTCACGTCCTGAACCGGAGACCCATCATGCGCCGTCACCTCCTCCTCGCGATCAGCCTCGTCGCCCTGCTGGCGGCAGGCGGCTGTGCCACCCAGATCAACAGCGACGTCTCCACCTTCGGCAGCTGGCCGGCCGATCGCCAACCCGACACCTATGTGTTCGAGCGGCTGCCCTCGCAGCAGGACCAGCCCGATCAGCAGCGCATGGAAGACGCGGCCCGTACGGCCCTCGAGGCAGCGGGCTTCAAGCCGACCGCCGACGCGCAGATGGCCGATGTGGCGGTGCTGCTCGGCACACGCCTGATCGCCAGC
Organism: Burkholderiales bacterium; assembly: GCA_043749095.1. Lineage (GTDB taxonomy): Bacteria > Pseudomonadota > Gammaproteobacteria > Burkholderiales > Burkholderiaceae_C > PBB1. The sequence continues at coordinate 6,641 of JAYVEB010000193.1, forward strand.
TACTTTTCACCGTTCGACGACCCGATCTGGTGGAGCGGCGGGCTGTACCGCTCACGCTTTGGACACCCCGGGTTCCTCGGCTTCGGTTCCAGTTTCGGTCGCGGGTTCGGCTTCGGGCCGGACGAGACCTTGCGCCGCTATGTGCGCGAGGTGTCGGTGCTGATCCGCGACCGCAAGAGCGGCCAGTTGGTCTACGAAACGCATGCCAGCAGCGATGGCGTGCTGCCACTGACGCCGGCGCTGATGACGGCGATGTTCCAGGCCGCGTTGACGCCGTTTCCGGGCACCGATGCGAAGGCGCGCAGCGTCACGACGCCGCTGGTGCGCTGAGCGCGGTCACGGTTTGGCCTCGGCGGCCAGTGCCCGCGCGTCGTCTTCCCAGTCTTTCAGCTGCTCGGCGGCCGCACGGCGCTGCTCGGGCGTGGTCAGGTTGTGCACCTCGGCGGCAAAGCCGCAATTGAACTGGATCAGCCGCTGCTGGTAGGCGCGGTAATCGTCTTTCGGTGACACGCGGGAGCGCTGCACCAGCGAGCGCAGCGCCTCCACCGCCTGTTGCGCGCTGGCCTGCTCGGCGGCGAGCCGCGTCAGCGTCTGCAAGGTGTCCTGCTGACGGCGGCGGCGCTCGGCGATCCAGCGCGCCGGATCGAATGGCGTTTTCGCGGCCAACGCCGCGATGCGCTCGCGCTGGGGGCTGCTCATGCGGCCATAGATGGTCTGGATCGGTTCGAGCGCGCGCTTGAGCTGGGCCTTCGCCCGGGCCTCGGGCTGAGGCTGCAGATACTTGTCGGCCAGCTCCTCGTTGATGTCGGCATATTGGTGCGCCAGATGCGCGAGCTGTTCCGGCGACAAGCGCCGTGCCACCTCGGCCACCCCAGGCAGCGCCCGCTCCAGTGCGGCATCGAAGCGGTGGTTTGCCTCGTCGAACCACTGGCAGGCCTGCTCGGCGGTGACCGGCCCGGTGACCTGCTCGCGTGCCTTGGCCAGCAAGCCGGCATACACCGGCAGCTCGACGCGACGGTGCCACTGGAACCAGTCGTCGATGGCCTCGCGGGCGCGCGCGGGCTGCTCGCCCTTGAAATCGATATAGCCGTCGAGCCACCAGTACGCCAGGTCGGGTGCATGGTTGTAGCCGAAGCGCACGGCGCTGCAGCCCGTCATCAGCAAGGCGGCACACGACAACGCCACCAGGCGGCGCACAGCCCTGCCGACCGCCCCGCCGATAATCGCGCCCGACATGCGGATTGCACTTGACTCAGGGGAACGGGACATGGCGTTGGACATCGTGATCATGGCGGCCGGCAAAGGCACTCGGATGAAGTCGGACCGCCCCAAGGTGTTGCACGAACTGGCCGGGCGCAGCTTACTGGGGCATGTGCTCCACACCGCCGGTGAGGTGGCCGCCGACCGCATCGTGGTGGTCACCGGCCACGGTGCCGAACAGGTCGAGGCTGCGGTGAGAGCGCCGAATCTGCAATTCGTTCGACAGACCCCGCAACTCGGCACCGGCCATGCAGTGCGGCAGGCGGCACCGCAATTGCACGAGGATGGCATCACGCTGATCCTGAATGGCGACACGCCATTGATCCAAGCCACGACGCTGCGTGCGCTGGTCGAGGCCTGTGCGGGCGACAAGCTGGCGCTGCTGACGGTGCCGCTGGCCGATGCCACCGGCTACGGCCGCATCCTGCGCCGCAGCGATGCCCACGGAAATTCGACCGTCCAGGCGATCGTCGAGCACAAGGACGCTACCCCCGAACAGCGCGCGATCACCGAGGTCTACACCGGTGCGATGGCGGCGCCCACCGCGCTGCTCAGGCGCTGGCTGGCCCGCCTGGACAACCGCAATGCCCAGGGCGAGTACTACCTGACCGATGTGGTCGCGTTCGCAGTGGCCGACGGTGTGCCCGTGGTGGCCGCGCAGCCGCGCCGTGCCAGCGAGGTGCTGGGCGTCAACAGCCCACAGCAGCTGGCCGAACTCGAACGCCTGTGCCAGCGCGACCAGGCCGAGGCGCTGATGAACGCCGGCGTGCGGCTGGCCGACCCGGCGCGCATCGATGTCCGCGGCAGCCTGCAGTGCGGCGTCGATGTCAGCATCGATGTGAACTGCGTGTTCGAGGGCGTGGTGTCGCTGGGCGATCGGGTCAAGGTCGGCGCGAACTGCGTGATCCGCAACGCCGTGATCGGCGACGAGGTGGTCATTCATCCCTACACCCACATCGATGGCGACACGCTGGGCGTGACGGTGGGCCGCGGCTCGCTGATCGGCCCCTACGCCCGCTTGCGGCCCGGTGCGGTGCTGGGCGCTGAAGTGCACATCGGTAACTTCGTCGAGGTGAAGAACTCCACCTTGGCCGATGGCGCCAAGGCCAACCACCTGGCCTACCTCGGCGACGCGACGGTCGGCGAGCGGGTCAACTTCGGCGCCGGCAGCATCACCGCCAATTACGACGGCGCAAAAAAGCACCGCACCGAGATCGGCGCCGATGTGCATGTGGGCAGCAACTGTGTGCTGGTGGCGCCGGTCACGATCGGCGCCGGTGCCACCATCGGCGCGGGGTCGACGATCACCCGACAGGCCCCCGCCGGGCAGCTGACGGTGGTGCGCGGACGGCAGGTGTCGCTGTCGACCTGGAAGCGACCGGTCAAGCCGGGCTGACGACAAACAGCGGCAGCGGGTCATGCTCGTCGCCGCGCAACACCATCGTGGCCAGCAGCTGTCCGCCGTCGTCGATGCGTTCGGCGATGTCTCCCAGGGTTTGACCGCAGAGCGCGATCGGCGGTTGCGGACACATCCAGTCGTTGCGCGGCACCACGTGCCATACCGGCTCGGTTGCAGCGGGCAACTCGCCGAGCCGATCGCGCTCGATCCAGCGGCCTTGCAGGTGGTTCGGGTGCACGCCGGGCGTGCGCGGCACCTCGCCACCGTGGCGATAGAAAAGCCGTCCACGGGTGCAGGCGGCCGGCTTCCAGATCTCGTTGTCCCAGGGTGGCGGCGGCCGGTGGCGAAGCTGGCGGTCGAACATCTTGCGCAGCTTGGTGTCGAAAGTCTCCGCGCGATCGGGGCCGACGAAGTCGGCCGCGCTTGCCTGCCGCCCGGTGACGGTGCACAGAAAAAACTTGACCGCCAGCTCCCAGTGCCAGGCTTGGCCACGGGCGTCGTGCAGCAGGAAATCGATTTCGCCCAGTGTCGTGCGATCGCCCGCGGGTGACAGGCAGCGCAGCGGGATGTTCGCCGCCACCAGCTGGTGCGTCGGGCCGTGCCGCAGGAAGAACGCCATCAGCCGTTCGGCGCGGCGGCCGAGGCGTAGCGACGGCGGGCAGTGCAAGAGCGGATCGGCGCCGCTCGCCGCGCTGGTGTGCACAGCCTCGAACAGTGCTTGCGGCTCGCGATCGATGCCGTCCAGCCACGTCGAGATGACTAGCCTCTCGGCCGCGCCGAACTGCTGCACCTGCGCCGCATGCGCACCCGGCGCAGTGTCGAGCAGCGGCGGCGACAGCAGCAGCCAGCGCAGCTCGCGTGCGGTCTGTGCGACCGCGTCAGACACCGCTGGCGACGTGTGCTGCCGATGTTTCGACGGTCTCGAGCGCCAGGCACAGGTCGTCCCAGGCGCGGGCCTTCTCCGGCAGGTTGCGCAGCAGGTAGGCCGGGTGGTAGGTGACGACCAAGGGCACACCCTGGTAGCGGTGAACGCGGCTGCGCAGCTGGCCGATCGGTGCGTTGCTGCGCAGCAGGCTCTGCACCGCGAAGCGACCCATCGCGAGGATGATCTTCGGTTGCACCAGCTCGATCTGCCGAATCAGGAAACCCTCGCAGCGCGCCAGTTCCTCGGGCAGCGGATTGCGGTTGCCCGGCGGGCGGCATTTCAGCGTGTTGGCGATGAAGACCTGTTGGGCGGGATCGGCAGGGGCGGACGACTCGCCCGATCCGGCCGAGGTGCCAGGCTGTCGGCTGAGTCCGATCGCGCGCAGCATGTTGTCGAGCAGTTGGCCGGAGCGGCCGACGAAGGGTTCGCCGCGCAGGTCTTCCTCTTCGCCCGGCGCCTCGCCGACGATCATCCAGTGCGCCTGCGGGTGGCCGACACCGAACACCGTCTGCCGACGTGTCTGGCACAGGCTGCAAGCGGTGCAAGCGGCGACTGCGTCGCGCAGCGCGGGCCAGTCCATCGTGGCGACGGCCGAAGGCGCCACGGTGACCGCTGCCCGAGCAGCGACTGCCGGCGGCGGCACAGCGGCGGCGACCGCCTCGACCGGGCGACTCGTCGGCCGTGCCTCGGCGATCGAGGACGGTGGCGGGGCGGCGACGCCAGGCTCGCCCGTTGCCGGCGCGTCCCACACCCGCAGGCCCATCTCGGCCAGCATGGCGCGCTGGCGTTCACTCCACGTCATGCCGCGCCGCCGGACAGATCCAGGCTCATCACCAGCGCGTCTTCGCGCCGACCAGCCGCGGCCGGGTAGTAACCACGGCGCACGCCGATGTCGCGAAAGCCATAGCGCAGGTACAGCGCATGCGCGCGCGGGTTGCTCTGCCGCACTTCGAGCCACAGCTGCAGCGCAGGGCAGGGCCGGCACAGATCGACCAAGGCATCGAGCATGAAACGGCCGTGGCCCTGACTCTGGGCTTCGGGCGCGACCGTCAGGTTCAGCAGGTGCAGCTCATCGACGCCTTCCATCGCGACGAAATAGCCAATCACGTGGCCGCGGCGGTCGCTGTCGAACAGCACCTGTGCCGGGTAGCGCGAGGCCAGTGAATCGATGAAGTTGCCGCGCGTCCAGGGGAACGGGTAGGCCTCGCTCTCGATTGCCATCACCCCGTCGAGGTGGGCGGCCGTCATCTTCTCCAGCCGCTGGGCGTGGCGCAGCACCGCATTCATCGCAATACCTCGGGTACCTCGACTGCCGCCGATGCCGCCAGCGCCTTCGCGGCCGCCCGCTCGGCCATGGTCTGTGCCACCTTGTCGCGCAGGTACAGCGGCAGCGCCTGCGCCGCATCGACGGCGCCGCCGTGTGCCCACAGCGCCGCGGCCAGCGGCAGCATCGCGCGAGCCCTCGGCAAGGCCTGCGGCAGGCGCAGCGCGGCGCCACAGGCCAGCCGGTCACCGAACGCAGTGAGTGCCGTTCCGGCCACCGCGCGGGGCTCAGCGACGCGCCAGCGCTCGTTCAGTTGCTGCAGCGTGCACAGCCAGGGCGCGGTGACGAGCCGCCATGCGCCCGCCTCGAACACCGCGTGCGCTGCGTAGATTTCGTCCATCCGCGCGTCCATCGTGACCCACACGTCGCCGATGGTCTCACCGTCAGAGAGCCTGCGCGCGTCTTCGGCCACGGTCAGCAAAGTGTCGATCGGCAGCACCGGCTTGTCAGCGCCGAACGCCAGTCCCTGCGCCACCGAACACGCGGTGCGCAAACCGGTGAAGGCGCCCGGCCCGCGACCGAAGGCAATGGCGTCGAGGTCACGCAAACCGATGCCGGCCTGTGCCAACAGATCCATCACGCCCGGGATCAGCGTGGACGAGGCGAGCGCACCGCCCGCAGCCTCGTGCGACCAGACGCAGTCGCCCACCTGAAGCGCGATGCTCAGGTGCTCGGTGGCGGTGTCGAAGGCCAGACAGGTGGTCAATGGGGAAGGCACGAGACGAGTCTAGCTGCGGCCGATCGGGCTTGTCTGCGCCGGGTTTTCGCGATCTGTGCGGGCATGCGCGTGCGATCATTCCCGCATGCTTTTGCGCGTTGGGACCACCATCTTTTTGCTGCTGCTCGGCTGCCGCGCGGTGGCCGCACCGGGGATGCCAGCGGCAGCACTGCGCACGCTGCCGCCCGAGGTCGCTGCCGCGATGGATCGCGCCCGGGTGCCGCGCGAGGCGCTGTCGGCGGTGGTACAGGACACAAGCCGCAGCGGCAACCCGCGGCTGTCGTGGCAGGCGCAGGCGGCAGTCAATCCGGCCTCGCTGATGAAGCTGGTCACCACCTATGCCGCACTCGACCTGCTGGGCCCGGCCTGGACCTGGACAACACCGGTGTGGCTGCAGGGCGCGCTGCCCAGCGGCGGCAGTGGCGTGTTCGAAGGCGATGTGGTCATCAAGGGCAGTGGCGACCCGAAGCTCGTGGTCGAACGCGTCTGGCTGCTGCTGCGCCGGCTGCAGCAACTGGGCGTGCGCGAGATCCGCGGCGACATCGTGCTCGACCGCAGCGCGTTCGAGGTGCCCGAGCAGAACCCGGCCGACTTCGACGGCGAGGCGCTGCGCCCGTACAACGTGCGCGCCGATGCGCTGCTGCTGAACTACAAGTCGCTGTCGTTCACCGTCACGCCCGACCCGTCACACGGCGTCGCAGTAATCGCGACCGAGCCCGCGCTCGAAGGCGTGCGCGCCGATGCCCGCGTGCCACTGGCGGCTGGCGTCGGTGCCACGCAGTGCAACGACTGGCGCAGCGCCTTGCAGGCCGATTTTTCCGACCCCAAGCGGCTGCGCTTCAAGGGCATCTACTCGCCGGCCTGCGGCGAGAAGCAGTGGCCGGTGGCCTACGCTGACCCGGCGCGCTACAACGAGCGGCTGCTGGCGGGGCTGTGGGCCGAGATGGGCGGCAAGCTGACCGGCAGCGTGCGCGACGGCATGGCGCCGGCCACGCCGCCGACCTTCGAACTGGCCTCGCCGCCGCTGGCCGAGGTGATCCGCGACATCAACAAGTACAGCAACAACGTGATGGCGCAGCAGCTGTTCCTGACGCTCGCGCTGACGCAGCGCGGCCTGGGCACGCCGGACAGCGCGCGCGACGTGCTGCGCAGCTGGCTGGCCACCCGCTACGGCGACGCCGGCCGTGCGGCAGTGATCGACAACGGCTCGGGCCTGTCGCGCGAGACCCGCGTCAGTGCCGCCTTGCTGGCGCGCCTGCTGCAGGATGCCGAGGCCAGCCCGCTGATGCCGGAGCTGATGGCCTCGCTGCCGGTCAGCGGTGTCGATGGCACGATGCGGCGCACACCCACGCTCACCGGTCGGGCGCACCTGAAGACCGGATCGTTGCGCGATGTGACCGCGGTGGCGGGCTACCTGCTGGCGCCGAGCGGGCGGCGCTATGTGCTGGTCGGCATCGTCAACCACCCGGACGCGGCGGCGGCGCGGCCGGCGCTGGAAGCGCTGATCGAGTGGGCAGCGAACGACGGCCTGGCCGAGGCCCTGGCCCACAACGCCGAAAGAAGCACGGAAACCAACGCGAAATGACGCGATGAACGCGCCCGACTGGATCGACCTGCTGGGCTATGCCGCCGCATCGCTGACCACGGTGTCGTTCATTCCCCAGGCCTGGCTGAGCTTTCGCACCGGCGACGTCAGCGGCATCTCGCTCGGCATGTACGCCTGCTTCACCGTCGGTGTCGCGCTGTGGCTGGCCTACGGCGCGGTGCTGGGCGCCTGGCCCATCGTGGTCGCCAATGCCATCACGCTGGTGCTGGCACTGGCGATCCTGCTGATGAAGCTGCGCGGACGGGGAGTCAAGCCGCCCGCCTGACCCGCGACCGCGTTACCAGGGCAGACTGGTCGCGAGGTTGACCGCATCGTTGCCGATGAAGTTGTGCGCGGCGTAGCTGAAATGGATGTCGTCAGCCCACAGGTAATTGCTGACGGTCGCGCCGCTGACCAGTGTCAATGGAGTGCAACTCAGCACGGGGACGGTACAGACTGCGTTTCGGTCGTCGATGATGCCGCTCGGTTGACCGCCGCGATCGACAGAGTCAACGACATTGAAAAATTGGTTCTGTGTGTCTAGGAAGCCTAAGCTGCGGCCATTGATCGTGATCTTCCCGCGAAATCTGTCGTTGAAGCTGGTGCTCAACAGTTTCAACAGCGACTGGCCTGCGGACGATTGACTTCGGCCGAACGGCGTCAAGTTCACTTCAGGGATGGTTGAATACATCACGCGGCCCAACGTGTTGTCGAGGTTGGTGAGGCGGTTGGCTTGGGCTGCGAGCAGCTCGGCCCGGCGTTGGATTTCGGCCACGGCGGCGGCCTGGAGCAGAGGCGCGGGGTTGGCACTGTTGGTTACGCGGTCGTACAACTCCAAAACGTCATTGGTACCGGCCATCATGGTGATCAGATCGGTGGGCACGGGCTTGTTGCCGGGCGTGGAAGCCAGGAAGGCATCGACGGCCGCCACCACATTGGCCACCTTGCCGCCTGCGGTGGCCCGCATCTGCGCCGTGGGCGTCGCGCCCGTTGAATTGCATTCGGCAAACACCAGCTTGTACTCGTCCGCCAATTTCTGTACCCAGAGCGGGTTGCCACTGCAATCGAGCTTTGAATTGGTATCCGGGACGTCGAACCCGTTGTTGGTGTACTTGCGCGCATCGATGCCGTTGGGGGTACTAGGCGGCAGCAACAGGCTGCTCTCGTCCCCGAAGACGATCATCCTTGTCGGCTTGAACCGCTTGGACTGGCTGGATTGGCCACTGCCGCCGCACGATGACAGCAGCAACGCGCCCACCGTCGCCAGGGTCACCAGGCTGCCACGCAGCGCCACGGCGCTCCATCGATCGACTCTGCAATTCATGGGGTCTCCAAAGGAAATTGGGTTGGGGTACGGTCAGTCCGTGCAGGCTCGCCACAGGCGATCCCGCACACCGTCCCACTCGGGGCCTGCCGGCGGTTCTTCGACCCAGATCAGTTGGGCACCCAGGTCATCGAAGCGGCGCAACACGGTGAACAGCTCGTGGGCCGCGAGGTCGGCGCGGGTGGGCATCACCTGATGGGCCACCACAGAACCGCTCGGCACAAGCACGCGCGAATATACCGCCAGCGGTACCACCAACTTCGGCACTGCGGCATCGAGGGGCACGGCGGCCAGCAGTTGCAGCGCCGAATGCAGTAGGCCCGGCGCCATCAGCCTGACCTTGGCGCGCGGCGCGTAATGCGATGCCAGCGTGCCGGATGCGCGGGGTGCATCCGCATCCCGGTCTTCCAGCGGCTGGCCGAGCACCGCTTCGATGGCGCTGCGCGTCAGCGAACCCGGCCGCAACAGCACCGCGCGGCCACGCGAGCAGTCGACGATGGTCGATTCGATGCCGACGGCGCAGTCGCCGCCATCGAGCACACGCAACTCGCTGCCGAGTTCGGCCACCACGTGCGTCGCCTGCGTCGGGCTGAGCCGACCGAAGCGGTTGGCGCTGGGCGCGGCGATGCCGGGCACGCCACGCGCAGCGGCCGCGCGCAGCAGTGCCAGCGCCACCGGATGCGACGGGCAGCGCAGGCCGATGGTCGCCTGCCCTCCAGCGCTGGCTGCGGCCATGCCGTCGGCGCGCGGCACGATCACCGTCATCGGGCCGGGCCAGAACGCCGCCACCAGCCGCTGTGCCAGATCGGGCCAGGCGGCGCAGAACGGGCGCGCGGCCGCGGCGTCGGCGACATGGACGATCAGCGGGTGGCCGGTCGGGCGGCCTTTCGCTGCGTAGATGCAAGCCACCGCGGCATCGTCATCAGCCCGCGCGCCCAGGCCATAGACGGTTTCGGTGGGGAAAACAACAAGCTGGCCGGCCGCGATCGCGTCCGCGGCAGCGGCGATCGCAACGGGTTCGTGTCCGTCCAGCAGCATGGCGACGTGCGGTGAATTTGCGGGCGTCAGAACGCCGGCAGGCCCAGCACCGCAGCGGCTTGCAGCGCCACGGCACGCGCCTGGGCGGCGGTGGCCGCGGTGACGGTCAGGTGGCCCATCTTGCGGGCGCGGCGCGGTGTCGCCTTGCCATACAGGTGAAGGTGCACGCCAGACAGCGCCAGCGCCGCGGCCCAGTCAGGCTCGCGCGGCGCGGCATCGTCGGAAGCGAACCACAGGTCGCCAAGCAAGTTCAGCATCACCGCCGGGGAGTGCAGCCGCGGGGCGACCAGCGGCGCGCCGGTCATCGTGCGCACCTGCAGGTCGAACTGCGACAGGTCGCAGGCGTCGACGCTGTAGTGGCCGGAGTTGTGGGGGCGCGGTGCTATCTCGTTGGCAACCAGACTGCCGTCTTTCAGCACGAAAAACTCCACGCACAGCACACCGACATAGCCCAGCGATTCGGCCACCCGCTCGGCGGCATCGATCGCGCGCTGCTGCACCGCCACGGTCAGGTCAGGCGCCGGCACCTGGGTGACAGCGAGAATGCCGCCGCGGTGCAGGTTCTGCTGCAGCGGGAAATGCACCACCTGCCCGGCCGCGCTGCGCGCGACGATGACGCTGACCTCGTAGGCCAGCGGCAATTGCTGCTCGAGCACGGCCGACACACTGCCCAAGGACACCCACGCCGCCAACAGATCGGCCCGCGTCGCGACCCGCACCTGGCCTTTGCCGTCGTAGCCCAGGCGGGTCGTCTTCAGGATGCCGGGGAACAGCACGTCGGGTACCGCAGCGAGTTTCAACACGTCGTCGATCACCGCATGCGGCGCACACGGCACATCGCAGCGCGCGAAATGCCGCTTCTCGGCGGCACGGTCCTGGCACACCGCCACCGCCTCGGCACCAGGCGCCACCGGCCGGTGCGCGCCGAGCGTCATCAACGCGCCGGCCGGAACGTTCTCGAACTCGGTGGTGATCGCCGCGCTGCGCTGCATCAGCTGCGCCAAGCCCTGTTCATCAAGGTAGTCGGCCTGGATGTGGTGGTGCGCGACCAGCCCGGCGGGGCTCGCCGGGTCGGCGTCGAGCACCACGGTGAGATAGCCCATCTGCTGCGCGGCGTGCACAAACATCCGGCCGAGCTGGCCGCCGCCCATGACGCCCAAAGTCGCACCTGGTGCGATGAAAGGCGTCATCGTGAACTCCAGCCGAGCGGCGCCCCGCGCCTGAGCAACGGCCTCATGGCAGTTGATCCGCCGCGCTTAGCGCGACCCGCAACGCATGAAACGACCGGCCGCTCGCAGAGCTTCGCTTTCGGCCCGCTGCGGTTGCTCGCAGACATATTCCCGCCTGCATCGGTCCGCGCGAGCCGAAGCGAACGGCTGGTGAACCGGCACGGAGGACATGAACGGAACACGGCACCACGCCGCACCGCTCTCGCGCGGCACAAGGCATGTTGCGAACTACCCTCCGCCTAGGGCCGAAAGCGGACATCGACAAGGCAGGCGTCATTTCAGGTCGGAAGTCATCGCGCGCGCGACCTCGGTCTGCCGGGCGAGGTAGGCGTCCAGCTTCGTGCGCAAGGCAGCGTCACTGACGGCGAACATCGCCACCGCAAACAGAGCTGCATTGGCCGCGCCTGCGGTGCCGATCGCAAAGGTCGCCACAGGAATGCCCTTGGGCATCTGCACGATCGAATGCAATGAATCGACGCCCTGCAGATGCCGGCTGGCGACCGGCACGCCGAGCACGGGCACGGTGGTCTTGGCGGCCAGCATGCCCGGCAGGTGCGCTGCCCCGCCGGCACCGGCGATGATGGCCCTCAGGCCGCGCGACACGGCCGACTCGGCATAGGCGAACATGTCGTCTGGCATGCGGTGCGCCGAGACGACACGGGCCTCGAACGGAATGCCAAACTCGGTGAGAATCTCGGTGGCTGTGCGCAAGGTCTCCCAGTCGCTGCTGGACCCCATCACCACACCCACCACCGCAGGCGCGTTCATGGCCTTGCTCCACGTTCTCAGAACCTTGAATTGTAGGCGGCGCGGCGTCATCTCCGAACTCCTGTTGTCGCCCGCCAGCACGCACCCGACCCTCCGCCATGATCAACATCACGCTGCAGAATTTCAAAACCGACCTGCTCCAGGCCTCGGTCGACCAAGCCATCCTGCTCAACATCTGGGCGCCGTGGTCCGAACCGGCCAGGTTGCTCGCGCCGGTCCTCGAAAAGCTCGAAGTCGCGTATGCAGGTCGGTTCACGCTGGCCACGCTGAACTCCGAGGCCGAGACCGAGATCGCGTTGCAGCTGTCCAAGCTGTTCGGCGTGCGCACCATCCCGTTCTGCGTGATGTTCAAGGGCGGCCAACCGATCGATGGTTTCGTCGACCTGCTGCCCGAAGCCGAGATCCGCCAATTCCTCGACAAGCACGTGCCCAGCGTCGAAGAAGTGGCCTCTGCCGAGGACTTGGAAGACGCCGAGGTCCTGCTGGCCGGCGGCAACACCGACAGCGCGATCGCCAAGCTGTTGGAAGCCGTCGCGATCAACCCCAGCAACGACAGCGCCCGAGCCGACTGCCTGCGGGCGCTACTGATGGCTGGCCGCGTCGACGAAGCCCGCGCATTGTTCAACCCGGTGGCGGGCCAGGTGCTGCCCGATCCGCGGCTGGTGGCCTGCGGGCATTGGCTCGCGGCCTGCGAACAGGCGCCCCTGTCGCGTTCCCCCGATGTGCTGACGGCGGCGATCTCCGCCAACCGACGTGATTTCGAGGCCCGCTTCGAGCTGGCCCAGCTGCATTTCGCCGCGCAGCGCTTCATCGAAGCGATGGACGAGCTGCTGGAGATCATCATGCGCGACAAGGCCTGGAATGGCGAGCTGGCGCGCAAGACCTATGTCGCCGTGCTCGACGTGATGGCCAAGCCGGCACCGGCCAAACCCGCGGCCGCGGCGCCGAAAGGCGCGCTGGAGATCGCCGGCAAGGTCGACACCACGCCGGTGGACCCCGACGTCGACCGCTATCGGCGCAAGCTGAGCATGGCGCTGTTCTGACGGCCCGCCGTCCGCGTTCGCCGCTTCAGCCGGCCATGCCCCGGCTGGCGTGATCACTCAGGCTGCGCTGAGGTCAAACCGTTCGCCGACCTGCAGCGCCCGTCCTTGCAGGAACTGCGCGGCATTGAGCCGCTTGCCGCCAGGGCGCTGCAATTCGGACAACTGCACCGCGCCCGATCCACACGCCACGACGATGCCGTCGGCAGAGACCCCGATCACCGCGCCGGGCTTCGCGTCCGGCTCAGCGACAGGCAACGCCCGCGCGTGCCATAGCTTGACCGCCTCGCCGCGCAGTCGGGCGACCACGCCCGGCGCCGGGTTGAAGGCCCGAATGCGCCGAGCGACGGTGTCGGCATCCAGCGTCCAATCCACAGCGGCCTCGGCCTTGTCGACCTTCTTCGCGTAGGTCACGCCGTCGGTAGGCTGCGCGGTGGCGTGCAGACCACCGCAGGCGGCCAACTCCAGCGCTTCGACGATCAGTCGGCCACCCAGCACCGCCAGTCGGTCATGCAGACTGCCTGTGGTGTCGCCGTCGGCGATGTCCATGGGCTCGGCCAGCAGCATCGCACCGGTGTCCAGCCCGGCATCCATCTGCATCACCGTGATGCCGGTACACGCGTCGCCCGCCTCGATGGCGCGATGGATCGGCGCGGCGCCCCGCCAGCGCGGCAACAGCGCCGCATGAATGTTCAGGCAGCCCAGCCGCGGCAGGGCCAGCACCCACTCGGGCAGGATCAGGCCATAGGCCGCGACCACCATCACGTCAGGGCGGCTGGCCTGCAAGGCCTCGCGAGCGGCGTTGGCGTCGGCGGCGTGGCGCCCATCCAGACGCAGCCCCTGTGGCTGGATCACTGCCAGCCCATGTGCCACCGACCAGGCCTTGACGGCAGACAGCTGCAGTTGCTGGCCACGGCCGGCGGGGCGGTCCGGCTGCGTGAGCACCAGCGGGATGTCGAAGCCGGCGGCATGCAGAGCAGCGAGCGCGACGCGGGCGAATTCCGGGGTGCCGGCGAACGCCAGCCTCATGCGCAGCGCAACCCGGCGTCAGCGCTCGTCATCGCGCCACTGCTTGAGCATCTTGGTCTTGATGCGGGTGCGCTTGAGTGGGCTCAGGTAATCGACGAAGACCTTGCCCATCAGGTGGTCCATTTCGTGCTGCACGCACTTGGCCAACAGGCCCTCGGCATCGAACTCGACCGACTGGCCTTCCCGGTCCAGCGCACGCACCCGAACCTGCGCCGCCCGCGAGACCTTGTCGTAGACGCTGGGCACCGACAGGCAGCCCTCCTCGTCGATCACCTGCTCTGCGCTGGCCGACACCAATTCGGGGTTGATCAGCACCAGCGGCTTGGTGCGCGTGTCCGAGGTGTCGATGACCAGCACCCGCTCGTGCACGTCGACCTGGCTGGCCGCGAGGCCGACGCCATCGGCTTGGTACATCGTCTCGAGCATGTCGTCGATCAGGCGGCGGATGCGGTCATCGACCTGCGCCACCGGCTTGGCAACGGTGTGCAAGCGGGGGTCAGGGTAGCGAAGGATGGTGAGCTTCGGCATGGGGTGTGGCGGGCCGCTTTCGTTGCGACGGCAAGGGTTTAGAGGCAAAATCTTCTAACTTAGCAACGCATTTTCGCTGAATTCCCCGCCACTTTGGCCGATACGGAATAGTGAGTACTGCGCACCCTTTCCCGGCCCACCCATGACGCGTTGCCTGTAGCGACCCGTTCGGAGACTTCTTCCCATGACCCGATCCGTGATTTCCCTGCCTGCCTGCAGTCCACGCCCGGCAGCCCTCGGTTTGTGCATGCTGATCGCGTTGGGCGGCATCGCGCCTGCCAGCGCGGCACCCAATTTCCCGATCTCCGCTCAGCAGCGCGAGACCGCGCAGAAAGTGGCCAGTGCCGGCGTCGCGTTGTCCGAGCTGGCGCCGAATGCGCCTGAGTCACACACGGTAAAGGTGGGTGACACGCTGTGGGGCATTTCGGGTCTGTTCCTGAAGTCGCCCTGGCGCTGGCCGGAGTTGTGGGGCATGAACCTCGACCAGATCCGCAATCCGCACCTGATCTACCCGGGGCAGATCGTGTACCTCGACACCTCCGACGGTCGTGCGCGCTTGCGGCTGGGGCAGGTAGTCAATGGCGGCGTGGTGAAGCTGTCGCCCCAGGTGCGTTCGTCGACGCTGAGCACCTCGGCCATCACGTCGATTCCGTTCAACCTGATCGAGCCCTTCCTGAATGAAGCGGTGATCCTCGACGGCAACACGCTGGACGAAGCCCCACGCATCGTCGCCACCCGGGAAGGCCGGGTGCTGATGGCACGTGGCGACACCGCTTATGTGCGCGGCAATCTGGGCAAGGACACGGTGTTCCGCATCTTCCGCGAGGCCAAACCGCTGCGCGACCCGACGACCAAGGAAATCCTCGGCTACGAAGCGCCTTATGTCGGCACGGCCGAGTTCGTGCGATCCGGCGACCGCAGCCGCGTCGATGAGAAAGAGTCATCTGCGCCGGTGCCAGACAGCTTCATCGTCACCAGCATCCGGCAGGATGCGAACGTCGGTGACCGGCTCGCCCCGGTGACGGCGCGCGAGTACAGCAACTACATGCCGCATGCGCCCCAGGGCGAACTGGTCGGCCAGATCGTCTCCGTCTACGGCGAGGCGGTGATCGCCGGTCAGAACCAGATCGTCACGCTGAACCGCGGCAAGAGCGACGGCGTCGAGCGCGGCCATGTGCTGGCCTTGTGGCAGGACGGCCCGGAGGTGATCGATCGCACCGGGTCCGTCCCCACCCGCCTGAAACTGCCCGACGAGCGCCATGGCATGCTGTTCGTGTTCCAGGTCTTCGACCGCATGTCCTACGCACTGATCCTGTCGGTGAAAGAGCCCGTCAAGCCAGGCGACCGTTTCACCCAGCCTTGACCCCTTGAGCTCGCGCGGGCCAGCCGCTGCAGTGACATGATCGATCGCGACGAGCTGGCCGCTTGGCTGCGACTCATCGAAACGCCGCAGGTCGGTCGTGAGACCGCCCGCAAGCTGCTGGCGGCCTTCGGATCGCCGGATACGGTGATTGCCGCGTCATTCGACGGCCATTGCAAGGTGGTCAGTGAGTCGGCCGCCCGCGCATTGATGACGCCCCCGGTGGATTTCAATGCACTGCTCCATCGCACGCTAACCTGGCTCGCACAAGCGCCGGACGACGCCGAGAGAGCCGTCATCCCGCTCGGCGATTCGCGCTACCCGCAGCTGCTGCTCGACACCGCCGACCCACCCCTGCTGCTGTACGCGCAAGGCCGCGTCGAGCTGTTGCACGCCGACGCAGTCGCGATCGTCGGCAGCCGCAACCCGACCCCCCAAGGCGCATTGAATGCGCGGGATTTCGCCCGCGCGCTCGGTGAGGCCGGCTGGGTCGTGGTGTCGGGGCTCGCCCTCGGCATCGACGGCGCCGCCCATGAGGGAGCGTTGGCAGCGGCGGCGGGCACGATCGCGGTGGTCGGCACTGGGCTCGACCGGGTCTATCCGCGGCGCCACCTCGATCTGGCTCACCGCATCGCTCGTCAAGGTCTGATGCTCAGTGAATACGCGCTGGGCACGCCGGCACTGGCTGCTCACTTCCCGCAGCGCAACCGGCTTATTGCTGGGCTGAGCCGCGGCACACTGGTGGTCGAAGCCGCGCTGAAGTCGGGCTCGCTCATCACCGCCCGGCTGGCCCTGGAAGCTGGGCGCGAGGTGTTCGCGATTCCCGGGTCGATCCATTCACCGCAAGCGCGCGGCTGCCATGCACTGATCAAGCAAGGTGCCAAACTGGTCGAGTCGGCCGCTGATGTGCTCGACGAACTGCCCGCACTGTCTGGTGCGAGTCCGCGCGTAGCGGCACAAATCTCCGAATCGACGCCTGAAGACCCGCTGCTGGCCGCCATGGGCTACGAGTTGATGTCACTCGACGCTCTGGTGGCACGCACTGGCTGGCCGTCGCACGAGCTGAACATCCGCCTGCTCGATCTGGAATTGAGCGGCCAGGTGGCACGGCTGCCGGGCCAGCTTTTTCAGCGGATTGCGGCGACTTGAAGGGCACACGAAGAGTTCGAGCGCCTCGGGTATCATGAATTCATGTTCGATGTGCTTGTGTACCTGTACGAGAACTACTGGCGACCGGACGCCTGTCCGGATCATGCCCAGTTGACTCGAAAGCTCTCGTCGGTCGGCTTCGAATCCGACGAGATCAAGGAAGCCTTGTCGTGGCTCGACGGGCTGGCCACAGCGGCGGAGTCGTATGTCGGTGAGCAGGGTGAGCGCAGCCTGCGTGTCTATTCGCCCGCCGAGCACGAGCACCTGGGCGAGGCTTCGATCGGTTTTGTCAGCTTCCTCGAATCGGCCGGTGTGTTGCCGCCCCCGATGCGCGAGATGGTGATCGACCGCGCCAGCGCGATCCCCGGCAGCCCGCTCGACCTGGAGGACTTGAAGATCATCGTGTTGATGGTGTTCTGGAGCCTGGGCGAAGAACCCGATGCACTGATCCTCGACGAACTGTTCGTCGACGAAGAGGACCGGCTGATCCATTGATGGGCTGAGCCCCATCGCCAAGCCGCCGTCAGGCGGCTTTTTTCATCAGAAGATCAATTCAGAAGTCGGCTCGGATCGACATCGAGCTTGGCCAGCGCGGTGCGTGTGGCCCGTACCGTCAGCGACTCGTCCTGCACCGGAACCAGCAGGCCGGCCTGCAGGAAAGCCGCGAGCCGCTGCTGCTGGAACAGGATGCCTCGGCCCTGCGGTGTCACGAACAGCGACAGCTGCCGGCGCATGCCCTGCCACGCCAATTGCACCGACTCGTTGCGGTCGCGGTAGTCCAGCATGTACCAGCCGCCGACCTGCAGCTCGCGCGCCCAGGCGGCCATCGCCGGCGTCGGCATCGAACCGCCGGCGTTGACCACCTCGAGCTCGTTGCTTTCGTGTCCGGACAGATCGAGCACGAGCGACTCGTCGATCTCCATCTCGTCGGCGTCGGGCAGCAGCTCCTCCAGCGTTTCCAGCCGCGCCATCAGCTGTTCGAGGCGATCCTTCGGAATCGATGCGGTGCGTGCGGTGAATGCCGCGGCCAGTGAGGTATTCAGCCGCTGGATGTGCCCGTCCTGCGCAGCCGAGGCGACGCCCGCGCCCTGCATGCCATCGCGCAGGATCTTCAACAGTGGCGGCAAGCGGCGGATCACGTCGGCGCGCTCGTCGCGCGACACCTTGGCGCTTGCCGACCAGATCAGATCGGCGGCTGCGCGCTTCATCTCCTTGGTTTCCTCACTACCCAGACCGGACTTGACGGCGGTCATCGCCAGCACGTCGGCCCAGACCTGGAACAGGAATTCGCGCACGCCTTCGGGCACCGGCACCTCGTTGAGCATCTTGCGCAACTCGATCGTGTACTGGATGGCCAGGGTCTCGCGCTGCTCGACCTGCTGCGCCAGCGAGACGCCCTTGCGCGAGGCCTCATTCTCGTTCTTGAAATAGTGTTCGAGGAAGCGCTCGAATTCGGTCAGCACTGTCTGAAACACCCGGCGACCGGTGTCAGGATAAGCCTCGACGACCTGCACCACGCGCTTGATTTCCTTCTCGACCGCGCCGCCCGACACCCGCGTGCTGTGCGCGTCGAAACCCATCACGCAGGCCCCCATGCGGTCGATCAGGCGGCGCGCCGGGTGGTCGGTGGTGGCGAAGAAATCGGGCTCGCCGACCGCCACCCGCAGCACCGGCATCTGCAGTCGCGCGAACCACACACGCACCGATGCCGGAATGCGCTCCTCGGTCAGGATGCTCTGGAACAGCAAGGCCACTACCTCGATCGTCGCGCGCTCACCCGGTGACGACGCGGCGGCCTTCAAGGCCTGCTTGCGCTGGTGCAATTCCTCCAGCATCGCCGGCGTGCTGACCGGGCCGGCGGCGTAGCGCCCGCCGGAGTCCGGTGTCAGCCGCAGCGCGATGCCTTGCTGGGCGCTGGTGATCGCCGCGTCCAGCGCCGGCGAAGCCGGCCCATGGGCGGTGCGGGCGAAATCGGGCAGTTGGCGACCGATCAGCCGGTTCAGCCGACCCAGTACCGCATCGGCATGGTCGGAACCGCCGCGAACCAGCGTCCCGACGCGGCTCATCAGACGGGTTTCATGGGCCGGTCCGTCGGGCAGCACGTTGTAGCGGCTTGCCCGGGGCTCAGTCAGGTGGCCTCGCATTGTCGGCGCTCCGACGTTCTCGCGCCCCGCGACAGCGCCCGAACCCGCGGAGGCCAGCGACCCGGAGTGCGTGTTGACGAAGGCCGCGTTGCGCGACCGGCGTATGAACGGCCGCAGATCGATCTCGGGCAGCACGCGCTGCTGGATCAGCATCCGGTTCGCCTCGTGATACGCCTCTTCGTTGAAGTGTGCAAATTCCTCGTGCAGCACGCCTTGCAAGGTCCGCCAGGTCTCGTGGCTCAGGCCGGCTGTGCGCCACGATGTGATCGCGATGCGCGCCAGCACATGCGGGCGCAGGATGTCGTTGGCATCGAGTTCGTCGCGGCCTTCGAGCAGCGTCATGCGCGAGCGCAGGTCGGTGAACTCCCACGAGGCACGGTCCATCACCGCCAGCGCGAGCCGCGAGCTGAGGATCTCGCCTTCGATGGTTTCGTTGTCGACCAGGCTGAAGTTCTGGCTGTCGCCGGGCATCGGCAGATCGTTCGGTCGCGTCGCCGAGACGATGCCGCTGTTCAGCGCGCCGCGCAGCATCGTGATCGCGCCTTGCAGCCAGAAGCCGGCGGTGTTCTTCAGGTCTTCGACCGCATCACGGCGGCGCATCAGCGTGGCCGGATCGGCGACCTGACTGAGCAGCAGTCGCGCCCCCTGATCGACCGCCTGCACCACACCCGGCATGCCGTTGAGCAATCCTTCGACGTACGCACGGCGGGCCTGGGTGGCCTGGGCCATCGAGTGGGCCGTGGACGCCATGGGTTCGTGTGGATTGCGAGGAGGGATTCGAAACGACTCTACACCACCGCCCCGGCGTTCGGGTCATCGGGATCGAGCTCTTTGCCAGAGGACTTCATCAGGTCTTCGCGCTTGACGCCCAGCCACATCGCGATGGCAGCGGCAACGAACACCGACGAGTAGACGCCGAACAGGATGCCGATGGTCAGCGCGACGGCGAAGTAGTGCAGTGTCGGACCACCGAAGATCAGCATCGACAACACCATCATCAGGGTGCTGCCGTGGGTGATGATCGTGCGGCTGATGGTGCTGGTGATGGCGTGGTCGATCACCTGCGGCGTGGTCAGTTTGCGGTACTTGCGGAAGGATTCTCGGATCCGGTCAAAGATCACCACCGATTCGTTGACCGAATAGCCCAGCACCGCCAGCACCGCGGCCAGCACCGACAGCGAGAACTCCCACTGAAAGAACGCGAAGAAGCCGACGATGATGATCACGTCGTGCAGGTTGGCGATGATGCCCGCGACCGAGAACTTCCACTCGAAGCGCACCGCCAGATACAACATGATGCCGGCGATCGTCACCGCCAGCGCCAGCGCACCATCGCGCGCCAGCTCCGAGCCGACCGACGGCCCGACGAATTCACTGCGCTGCAGCTTGACCTTTTCGGCGCCGACCTCGCCGCACACCGGAGCGGTGGTCTGGGCGCCCTTGTCCGAGGTGATCTGCTGCGTGCTGACCGTGCCACCTTCGGCTTGGCACAGCGCGCCGAACACACGCGACACCACCTCGGCCTGCTTCACATCGGCACTGACTGGCAGGCGGATCAGCACATCGCGCGAGGTGCCGAAGTTCTGCACCTGCACCTCGCCGAACTGCAGCGACTCGACGGTGCTGCGCACCTTGTTGATGTCGGCCGCCTGCGCATAGGCCACTTCGACCACCGTGCCGCCAGTGAACTCGATCGAGAAATGCAGCCCGCGCGTCGCGATGAAGAACACCGCCGCAGCGAAGGTCAGCGCCGAGATGACGTTGAGCACCACCGCGTGGCGCATGAACGGGATGTCGCGCCTGATCCTGAAAAACTCCATCTTGAACTCCTTTGTCAGCGCTTGGCGCTGACGTCACTGGCGGGTTTCCAGACCTGCCCGATGGACACGCCCTTGAGCTTCTTCTGCCGCCCGTACCAGAGGTTGACCAGAGCGCGCGAGAACACCACCGCCGAGAACATCGAGGTCAGGATGCCCAGGCAGTGGACTACCGCGAAGCCGCGCACCGGCCCGGAGCCGAAGGCCAGCAGCGACAGCCCTGCGATCAGCGTGGTGACGTTGGAGTCGAGGATGGTGGTGAAGGCCCGTTCGTAGCCGTTGTGGATCGCCGCCTGCGGCGACGCGCCATTGCGCAGCTCCTCGCGCACCCGCTCGTTGATCAGCACATTGGCGTCGATCGCCATGCCCAGCGTCAATGCGATCGCCGCCATGCCCGGCAGCGTCAGGCTCGCCTGCAGCATCGACAGCACCGACACCAGCAGCAGCAGGTTGAAGGCCAGCGCCAGCGTCGAGATCATGCCGAACAGCATGTAGTAAACGCACATGAACATGGCGATGGCCGCAAAGCCGTACAGCACGCTGTTGAAACCCTTCGAGATGTTGTCGGCGCCCAGGCTCGGGCCGATCGTGCGCTCCTCGATGATCTCCATCGGTGCGGCCAACGAACCCGAGCGCAGCAGCAGCGAGGTGTCGGCCGCTTCTGCGGTGGTCATGCGCCCTGAGATCTGCACCCGTCCGCCGCCGATCTCGGCGCGGATCACCGGCGCAGTGACAACCTCGCCCTTGCCCTTCTCGAACAGCAGGATCGCCATGCGCTTGCCGATGTTCTCGCGCGTCACGTCCTTGAAGATCCGCGAGCCTTTCGCGTCCAGCGTCAGGTTGACGCTGGGTTCATGTGTTTGCCCGTCAAAGCCGGCCTGCGCGTCGGTCAGGTTCTCGCCGGTCAACACCACCTGGCGCTTGACGATCAGTGCAACGCCGTTGCGCTCGGTGTAGCGCTCGGTGCCGAACGGCACCGGCCCGCTGCCGCCCGCGGCCGCGGCAGCTTCGGTGCTCTCGTCGACCATGCGCACTTCCAGCGTCGCCGTGCGGCCGATGATGTCCTTGGCTTTTGCCGTGTCCTGCACGCCGGGCAGCTGCACCACCACCCGGTCGGCGCCCTGCTGCTGGATCACCGGCTCCGACACGCCGAGTTCGTTGACCCGGTTGTGCAGCGTGGTGATGTTCTGCTTGACCGCCGCTTCCTGCACCAGCCGCGACGCGGCTGGCTTCAGCACACCGACCAGTTTGATGTCGGTGCCGTCGGAGGTTTCCGTCCACTGCAGATCGCGCAGCTCATCTTCCAACAGGCTGCGCGCCGCGGTCAGCGTCTCGCGGTCGCGAAAACGCACCACCACCGCATCGCCGTCACGCACGATGCCGGCGTGGCGCAGGTTCTTGTCGCGCAGCATCTGACGCACGTCGCCGGTCAGCGATTCGGCCTTCTTGGTCAGCGCCGACTTCATGTCGACCTGCATCAGGAAGTGCACACCGCCGCGCAGGTCCAGGCCCAGCGACATCGGCAGCGCATGCATCGCGGTCAGCCAGTGCGGGGAGCGCGACAGCAGGTTCAGCGCGACGATGTAGCTCGGGTCGGCAGGGTCGGGGTTCAGGGCCTTGCCGATCGCGTCCTTGGCCTTGATCTGCGCGTCGGTGTCGGCAAAACGGGCCTTGACCGAGTTGCCTTCGAACTGCACGAAGTCGGCCTTCAGGCCGACCTGCGTCAGGATTTCTTCGACGCGGGTGGCGGCGCTGCTGTCGATCTTCAAGGTGGCACGACCGCTGCTGACCTGCACCGCGGGGGCTTCGCCGAACAGGTTCGGCAAGGTGTAGGTGAGGCCAACCAGCAGGGCAACCAGCAGGATCGCGTACTTCCAGAGGGGATAGCGGTTCATGACGCCTTTCTGGCGATCGATC
>JAYVEB010000194.1:0-3556 GCA_043749095.1 Burkholderiales bacterium
CCACCGCAGCCGCCCCATTTACCCTTGCCGCGCAAGCGCGGCGGGCGTACATGGAGACGCTGTTGCGAGCGGTGCCGACGGCGATCGAGTCAGTGCTGAGTGGCGCGAGTCGCCTGGCCGGCGAAAAAGGCGATCTACCGACGGCGCAGAAGCGCCAGACGGCCGCAACCGACATCCGGCAGCCGATGCCCCACTGGCAGCACGCCTTGATCGAAGCGCTGGCCGCAGCACCCTTCGGCCGCTCCACCGCGACGAGCCGGGGGTCGCTGGCTTCAACGCCCTCCTCCAATCTGGCCGGCAACATGCCGGGGCTGCAGCTGGTCGACGACGACACGATCGAGCTTGAAATCCTCGGTTCGCGGCTGGCGCTGGCGATGATGGACAAGGCATCGTGGGAATTCACCGACCTGCGCGCGCGGGTGTCGCACCTCGAGCGCCGCGACGAGCTTGACACAACCGACGTGCTTCGCCCGCAGGTCGTGGCGCGCGTGGTACTCGACACCTGGCGCGCAACGGGTCTGTCGCTCGACCACTGGCGCACGCTCCAGGCGGTGATGCACGAGACCTTCGGCGAACTGGTCGAAGAGGCCTATCACGAGACTAACCGCTGGTTGATCGGCGAGGGCGTGCGCCCCGAAATCGACCTGCGACCTTTCATCCGCCGCTCGATCGGCGCGCATGTTTCGTCGGGTTTCGGCGACTCTTTCGAAAGCGGGCCGCGGCGCACCAACGTTTACGTCGGCGGACCGGCCCCGGACGCCGGAGCCGGCGTCAGTGAGGAAACCCGCCTCATGACGCGCATGGGCGGTATGGCCCGCCAGAACGTCGGCCATGCCGAGGCTGTGCTGGGCCGGCTCAACCGATTGGTGGGACGCCAAGTACCCGCCTTCGCCGACACTGCCGAGATGCCGCCTTCGCCCGGCCTGGTCCGGGCGATTGCCGACGCGCAAAGCGGCGTCCAGGTCAAGCTTCGCAGCACTGGGAGTGACGATCGCGCACCCGTCAGTATGCCGGCGCTCCTGCAGGAGATGCAGCAACGCAAGGTTGCGCTCAAGCAGGCCGCCACCACCCCCGTCGAGCGCGCAACGATCGAGATCGTTGCGCTGCTGTTCCAGAGCATCCTCACTGAAGAAAAGATTCCCGCCGTGGTGCGCGTGTGGTTCGCGCGTTTGCAGATGCCTGTGCTGCGCGTGGCGGTCGGCGAGCCCGATTTCTTCGCCACCATCGATCACCCGGCGCGCAAGCTGATCGACCGCATGGGCGCCTGCGTGATGGGCTTTGACGTCGGCACGCGCGCAGCTGGGGACGCGCTCGACAAGGAGATCAAGCGCGTGGTTCAGGTGGTGGAAGCCTACCCTGACACGGGCCGGCGCGTCTTCCAGACGGTGCTCACCGAGTTCGAGCGCTTCCTGGAGCATTACTTCAAGAACGAGAACGAAGCTACGCGCAAGGGCGTGTCGCTGGCGCAGCAGGTGGAGCAGCGCGAAACGCTGGCGATCCAGTACACGATCGAGCTGCGCAAGATGCTCAACGAGGTGCCCGTGCAAGAGGGCGTGCGCAACTTCCTGTTCCGCGTGTGGGCCGACGTGCTGGCAACCGTGGCGCTCAAGTCGGGCGCCGGCAGCGAAGCCACCAAGCTCATGAAGCGCGCGGCCACTGATCTCATCTGGTCGGCCGGGGGCAAAGTTTCCCGAGAAGAGCGGGCCGACGTGATCCGGCGCCTGCCGCCATTGCTCAAGACCTTGCGCGAAGGCATGGCCGAGGCCGGCATCGTTGCGGACAAGCAGGACGAGCACGTCCAGGCGCTCAATGATTCCTTGGCGGCGGCCTTCACGGCCAAGGCGGCGGCGATTCCCGCCGAGCGCCTCGACGAGTTGATGCGCCGTCTCGACGATCTCGAAGAGATGCTGCCCGACGCCGAGGATCTCCAGATCGACGAGTCCCTGGTGCTGGACCTTTCCGGCCACGAAAGTACCGAGCTGCCGATCGTCACCGACGGCGGCTCGATGCCCACGCCGGCCATGCTTGCCTGGGCGCGCGAATTGCAGGTCGGCGGCTGGTACATGCTCGAGCACCGCGGGCACATCGACACGGTCCAACTCGCATGGCAGGGCTTGCGCAAGCAACTGAGCTTGTTTGTATCGGAGCGAGGCAGGGGCACGCTGTTCCAGCAACAACGCTTGGCGGCGTTTTTGCAGGCCGGCTTGTTGGTACCGGCGCAAGACGAGGCTCTCACGGTGCGCCACGCGCAGCGCCCTGGCCAAACTCGACGCCGCACCCGAGCGCTTGCTCGATTGATCTGAGGGGCTCTCGGCACTCAATGCATGAAGCCGCCCGAGGGCGGCTTCGTTGCTTTTGACCCGCACGTCGGCTCAGTGGATGAGTCGGTCCTCGTCGTCGACGAACAACTCATCGAGGATCAGCGCGTCGGGTTCTTCGCCCAGGCTCCAGAACACCATCAACACAATGATCTTCAGGTCTTCAAGTGCCAGCGGGCTGGCCGGGATCGCCATCGCGCGGTCGATCACCATCTCACGCATCGGCGCACGCAGGACACCGGCGGACTCGAGGAAGCTGACGAAGCCGATCGAGGCTTCGCCTAGATGCTCCTGTTCATGCGACGTGTAGACCCGCAGCGCGTGCTTGCCCTGCTCGCCACTGTGCGATACGGCGGCCTCGGCCAAGCCAGCCAGCCAGCTCAACGCATCCTCGATCTCGTCATTCTCGAAGCCCACCGCGGAGAGCTTGCGCGAGAGCTGCCGGTGATCGGGACAGGCGGCTGGTTGCCAGTAGTTTTCGTACAGGTAGACGAGCACGTCGAACATGCCAAGACCATACCACAGCGCTTTTGCCGACCGCCCTGCAAAAGAGGCCGACGCCTGCCGTTCGAGAACCGCCGTTTCACACCCGCACGAGGCGCTGGAATCGCTGACCGGGCAGCCGCACCACCTCGCCGGACAGCTCGAGTTCGAGCAGGCGAGCGCTCAGTTCGGCGGGGGGCGTGCCCAGCCGATCGCTGAGTGCGTCGAGCGTCATCGCCTCGTATCCGAGACCGGACAACACCGGGTCATCGCTTGTTCGGCTCGCGTGTGCTGGGCTCGGCGGTGGTGGCATGGTTTGCACAGCGGGATGAAGTTCATCAAGAATGTCTGCCACCGAGTCGACCAGCTTGGCCCCCTGCTTGATCAGCGCCAGGCAGCCGCGCGACTGCGGCGCGTGGATCGAGCCGGGGATGGCGTAGACGTCGCGGCCGGCTTCTATGGCAAGCCGGGCGGTGATCAACGAGCCCGATTGCAGGGCCGCCTCCACCACCAGGGTGCCGCACGTCATTCCGGCGATGAGACGATTGCGACGCGGAAAGTTCGCTGGCAGGGGGGGTGTTCCCAGCGCGTACTCGCCAAGCAGCAGGCCCTCTCGGGCGATGCGGTGCGCCAGCGCCAGGTTGCGCTTGGGGTAGACGCGGTCGAGGCCGGTGCCGAGCACGGCGATCGTCGAGCCCGCACCACCCAGGGCGCCCTCGTGGGCCGCGGTGTCGATGCCGAGCGCGAGTCCGGAG